>JAAZBB010000068.1 GCA_012514035.1 Lentisphaerota bacterium
AGGGCTTCATTGAAGCACACCTGGCCGAACCGATCACCTTGACCGGCCTCGCCCGCGCCGCACGCTATTCCCCGTGGCATGCCGCCCGGCTGTTCAAGGAATACGTCGGCCGCCCGCCGTTCGAGTACGTCCGCCAACTGCGCCTGTCCTCCGCCGCGGACAAGCTTTGCGCCGGCCCGCGCAAGGTGATCGACGTCGCGTTCGACTTTGTCTTCGATTCGCACGAAGGCTTCACGCGCGCATTCACCCGACAATTCGGCATTTCCCCTCGGCAGTTTCGCCGGAACAAGCCGTCTGTCGTCCTGTTCATGCCGGACCGGATGCGCAGCTATTACCCGCCCCACCCGAAAGGAAATGATCCCATGAAAGCCAAAACCGAGAAGCCCCAGTCCCAGGTCGTGTTCGTCCAGATCGTCGACCGCCCCGCGCGCAAAATGATCCTCAAGCGCGGGAAAAAAGCCACGCACTACTTCGAGTACTGCGAAGAAGTCGGCTGCGACGTCTATGCGCAGCTCGGCCAGATCAAACAGGCCATCCACGAACCCATGGGCCTGTGGCTGCCCAAGAAGCTCCAGCGTCCGGGCACTTCCGTCTACGCCCATGGCGTCGAAGTCCCCGCTGATTATGCCGGCACCGTCCCGGAAGGCTTCGAGCTCATCGACCTGCCGCCCTGCAAAATGATGGTCTTCCAAGGCCCGCCCTTCGACGAAAAGAACTTCGAGCAGGCCATTTTCTCGCTTTGGGACGTCATGAAGACCTACCAGCCCGAGCTCTACGGCTACGAATGGGCCGACGGGGATGCGCCGCGCTTCCAACTCGAACCCGTCGGCTACCGCGGCTATATGGAAGGCCGCCCCGTCCGCCCCGTCAACAAATCGGCCCGCCAGCCCGCCCGCAAAAAGGCCGCCGTCACGCCCCACCCTTCCCAGAAGAAGGCCCCGAAGAGCGGCACCCTCCAAAGGTAGGGTCGTCTCGCTTGCCCGCCGAAGCCTTGGCAAAGGCGGGCTGAGACGCCCGGTCAACGCCCGGGCCTACAAAAACCCGCGGAATCCGCCCTGTAGGCCACCGCGTCGAGGTGGCCTGTCCACTGCCCCTTTTTGGCGTGCTTGGCGCCCTTGGTGAAAAAGCGGCGGATGGATCTCAATCCCGATAAGGATCCTCGGTGTCGGCCATGGCGACGCCGATGGGGCGCAGGACGTGCAGGATCTTGATCGTTCCGGCGTGGGCATCGAGGACGGTTTGCAGATTCTTATAGCAGTGCGGGGATTCGTCGAGGCCGCCGCCGCGCAGTTCGGTGCCAAACGACTCCACGCGCCGGCGCATCATCTCGGGCGTGACCTTGCCGGGCCTTAGGCATTTGCCCGTCCGGCGGTCGAACTTGCCCTTGGCTTCCATCCGTCCCATCGTGCGGCCCGCGCCGTGCACCGTGGAATAGAGCGACCATTGGGCCTGGTCGTTCGCGACGCCCTCGACGATGACGCTGATGTCGCCCATCGAGCCGCCGATGAAGCCCTTCTGCCCCGGGAACGCCGGCGTGGCGCCTTTGCGCACCACCCAGAGTGGTTGCCCGCCGTGGGTTTCGCGCCAGGCGAAGTTGTGGTGGTTGTGGACTTCTTCCAGAATCTTCCAACCCAGCAACCGCGCGGTTTCGGCGCAGACCCAGTCGCGTCCGGCATAGGCGTAGCGCCCGGCCAGGTGCATGCAGGTGAGATAATCGGCGCCCAACGCCGCATTCGCCGGAATCACCAGCGGATCCACGTCCATGCCGTCCTTCGCCCCGCCTTTTTCGAGGAACCATGTGGCGGTTTTGAATCCCAGCCCGCGCGAGCCGAAATGAACGCCGATCCAGACCCGATCCTGTTCATCCACGAGGATATCCACGTAATGGTTCCCGCCGCCAACCGTCCCAAGCTGGTCCCGGGCCAGGTCTTTGAGCGGCCGCACCGCTTCGAGCTTCCAAGCCTCGTCGTCGAACAGTTCGTGATCCACCCGCACACGGTTTTTCTGGCCGATGCCGAACGTCAGGTGCGAGAAAACGTCGTCCATGATCCGGGCAATGTTCTGGCGCACGTCGTCCGCCTGGGCATCGGTGCGGACAGCCTTGTTGCCGCAGGCGATGTCGTAGCCGACGCCGGAGGGGCTGATCTTGTCGGCATAGGCCACGACGCCGCCGATGGGCACGGCGTAGCCCTTGTGATGGTCAGCCATGAGCGCGGCACGGTCAGCCGTGCGGGCACAGCGCTGGATCTGCTTCAGGGCACTGGCCTCGATGGGGTCGCCCCAGACGGGAATGCCATCCATCCATTTCACCGGTTCATCCTTCCGTTCCGGAAAGGAAGATATCACGGGCCCAGGAGTTTTTCGAGTCGGGTCCTTTGGCCCGGCGCAGGCTGGCCGTGGTCCAGAATCCACCGGATGTAGCCATGGCGCAACGGGGCGGGCACATTCGAATCGGCATTGCGTTCGAACATATCCAGCAGCGCAGCGAGATCGGCGGCGGCCTGGGGATGGGTGCCGAAGAATTCCGGGAGCTGGCGGCAGGTGGAATACCGGAGCATGCGGATTTCGAGGGAATCCGGAAACGCCTCGGCCAGCCCATCGAATTCGGCCAAGCCGACCTTGACCCGCCGGTATTTCTGCCATGGGCCGAGGGCGTGCTTGCCCATGACGGCCTGCAACGCGGCATGATAGGCCCGCAAGACGGGAGGCCAGGCGGCACGATCGCCGGGCAGTTCGGCCGCCAGCAATCGCAGGAGCTCGCGGGTAGTGACGATTGATTCCGAAGCCTGTCCGAAACCGGCCCGCACCTGCTCCAGGAGTTCAGGAGCCGCCCCAGCATCGGCCGGGTCCGCCGCATCGGCCCGGACAGCACCGGACAGAGCCAGCGCCAGGAGAATCAGGACCGTGCGCATGCCGCCCGGCTAGCCGCTGCGTTCAACGCTGTAGCGAAACAAATCCTGGAAGGCCGCGCGCGCCGCCTCTGCACAGGTCCCTGCCTGGGGCGGCAGGCTGGCAATGCGGTTGGCGGCCTCCCGTGCAAAGCAATCCATGTATTCGCGCACCCTGGCACGGGCGCCGGTCTGCTCCATGGCCACGCGTACCAGTTGCAGGCCTTCTTCGCGGGGCTCCCGACTGCCGAAAATCTGTTCCAACCGGGCGCGCAACTTCGCATCCGCGGCCGCGAACAGAAAATGCCGCAACAGGGTTTTCTTGTCCTCGCGGATATCGGAATCGGCGCGTTTTCCGGACTGGGCCGCATTCCCGAAGATACCGAGTTCGTCGTCTTTGAGTTGGAAGACCACGCCGAGATTTTCGCCGGCCTGGTCAAGGGCGGCCAGGTGGGCTGGACTGCCTCCGGCCAGCAGGGCGCCGGCCACGAGGGGCATGGAAAAGGTGTAGCGGCCCGTTTTATAGCGGTAGATCCGCAGGATTTGCGCCGGATCCGGATCGGATCCGATACCGCCTCCGCCGCTGCGGACGTCCTGCATCTGGGCCACGCCCACCAGGCTGAGTTCCTGCGCCGAAAAGGCGGCGACTTGCCGCACCCGCGGCCCCATTGCCTCCGGCACCGGAAGCGCTGTCAGAACATTGAATCCGAGGAAGAAGGCCACATCGCCGGCGCAGACCCCGAGCGATACGCCGTGATGGGTGGGATCGGCGGCCTGCGCCAGGGCCGCCTCCCGTTCGTACTGCGCATGCACCGTGGCGTTGCCGCGCCGCATTGTGTCGCGGTCCATGATGTCGTCATGGATCAGCAGACCGGCCTGAAAAAACTCCATGGCCGCCCCGGCCTGATTCAGCACGGCATCCATGACGGCTCCGGGCGCTTCGGCACTGCAGAGTTCGTAGCCCAGGCGCACCAGGATCCCGCGGATCATCTTGCCGGCATGCGCATAGGACTCCAGGCGCTCCGCCAATTGCGTGCCCATGGGGCTGATGGCACCCAACCGCGGCGCGGCGTTGCGCAGGATCTCGCTGATGGCCGCCGCAATGCCGGGACGGGCCTTCTGGAAGTATGGGAGCATGTGGCGGCAGATTACCTCATCCGGCCCCCAGCCGCCAGAGCAACTGCAGCAGGGCGAAATATCCGGTTTGCAGCACCAGGTAGAACCACCCCAGATTACCGGCGCATCCCGCGACCGGAGCAGGCTGCCACAGGCGGGGGTGGAACACCGCGGCGGCGGCCGCGATGATGAACCAGGCCAGATAGTTTTGGCCCGGCACCGCCCCCCCCAGCCACTGCCAATAGCCCAAACGGATCGCCACCGGCTCCAGGATAACGTCGAACAGCACCGCCAGGAGCCCGGTCAGCAGGGCGGGCACAAGCTGGCGCAGGAAAACCGGCAGACCAGGAACCACGCGTCTCGCCAGACAGATCGAACCGTTGATCACCAACAGCCAGTTGAAGGCAATCACCACGGGCACGCCGCGCCAGGCCCAGCCAAGCGTGGTCCCATAGTGGTATTCGCCAAAAACCGCACCGCTGGCCACGCCGGCGGCTTCCAGCAGGAAGGTGAACGCATAGGTGCCGGCCGCCCAGATCGCAAACCGCCGGCCGCCGGTGGCCAGGGACGGCAGGATAACCAGGCCCCCCGTCAAACAGATCACCCCTGGCGTCAGAAAGGCCATGAATTGCTCGAGCGGATCCGAGGCGATATGGCCGGCCAACCCGACCGCATACAAAACCGTAAGCACCCAGGCGACCATCCGCCCATACATGCGCCATGTGCTCGGAAGCTGTTCTTTCATGATTCGTGCTCTTGCGCTATTTCGGCGGCCAGGGTGACTCGACATCAGCCCCAGCGGCAGGCTACTGCCGGGATGCCCGCTGCCGCCCGCTCAGCACAAGCCGCGGATAAACCGCAACCGGTCCGGGTGTCGCAGACAGGCCGAGGCCGTACCATGAGAGGCTATGCCATAGAGGCTGCCGAATGTCGAGCCGGCGGTTCATGCGGCACGCCTCCATCTGCCGGCGGAGTCATGCACCAGGATCGCCAGCAACAGCATCGAAAAGCTGTAAAAAAAGTCCTCCCAGGGAATGGACCCAACCCGGATGCCCAGAATCCGGGCGGGGTCGTACCAGACGATGGGCAGGGCCGTCAGCAACCCGTTGGCCGCCAGGAACGGCAGATAGGACAAGACCAGCGCCACCCAGAAATGACGCGAGCGCAGCGTGGCCGGAACCGCCCATTCCATTGCCGCCAGCAAGCCCCCCGCGGACAGCACGACCGTGCCGGAGTAGATCCTGTGCCGCAATAGCCAGGCCGCCGCCGCCAGGCCGGCAGCCACCACCAGCACCCCCCGGCGCGACAAGCCCAAGACGCGGTCCGGAATATATCCGCGCACGCATTCCAGAATGAACAGGCAGGCGTAGGGCACGCAGATGAAGAAAAGCCATTCGCCCAGCGGCAGGTGCAGGCAGCGCCACTCCCCGGCGTATTCCGGATTGAATCCCCAGACGCCCCGGACGGTTTTCCAGATATCCCACGGGATGAAAACGGCCATCACGACTGCGATGGCCACCCAGACCTGCGGCCACTTCCGCCAAAAGGCGACTCGGCGGTCAAACGAGAGGGCCAGCGGCACCGCCATGATCAACAGGTCGATCCGCGTATAGAGGTCCATGCCCTAGCCCCACAGGGCGTTACACAACGCCTGAAGCAGAATGCGCGGCCGGGCCGGTTTGATCTTGCAGACGAACACCCGCAGGGGATCCCGCGCGATCTGCCGCGCGGTCCAGTTGTACATGTCGCCCGCTGTCCGGACCGCCGTGCGCGGCCGCCGCGGAATGAAGCGATAGCCCGCCTCGGCCTCCGCCTGCCAGGCCGCATATCGTTTCAAATGCTCTTGAAGAAAGGCGACCCATACGCCCGGATTCGCTTCCGCCCAGGTGCGATCCGGCCGCCATTCGTCCGGCACGTCCAGCAGGCGAGTCCCGCCCCGTTCCAGCGGCAGGTAGCGCCGGCCCATCGCCGCATCCTCCGCCACGTCGCGAATGAAATTGATATATTGCATCGCCCGCCCCAGCCGCCGCGCCGCATGCCAGGACTCCTCCGGCAGGCGCATGATCCGCGCCATGAAAAGCCCGATCACTTCGGCCGAACCGTAGATGTAGCGCAAGGTCTCTTCTTCCGTGCGATAGAACCGCGTGGACAGGTCCGCAGCCATCGACACAAGAAACGCATCGGTCCAGGCCGGATCGAAGTCCAGCCGCCGAGCCAGGGCAACAAAATCGTCAATGATCGGATCCCCCGCCGGCGTGCCCGCCCAGGCCGCGCGGTAGGCGGCCGCAAAGCGGGTGAAGTCCTCGGTCTGCTGGGGAAACGCATCCACGAAGTTGTCCGCTACCCGTACAAAACCATAGAGCGTGAAAACCTCCGTGCGCATGGCCGGAGGGAAAAACAGGCTGGAATTGAAGTAGGTCGTGCTGCCGGCCTTGAACACCTGCTTGTGGAGGCCGGCCGTCACGTCAGCCGCCGTGGTCCCGCAGGATGTTGCCCGCCACCACTTCCGCGGCAATCAACACCATAGGCACGCCGATGCCCGGATGCGTGTACTGTCCCGCGTAATGCAGGTTCCGCACTTTCCGGCTGCGCAAGGGCGGACGGAACACTGCCGTCTGCATCAGGGTATGCGCCAGCCCCAAAGCCGTGCCCTGCCAGGCGTGGTAGTCGGCTGCGTAATCCCGGTGGCTGTAGATCCGGCGGACCTGGATGTGCGGCGCGATCGCCTCGCCCGTCATCCGTTCCAGATGGCGGATGATGCGGTCGGCATAGGCTTCGCGCACCTCGTCGGTGTCGTCCAGTCCCGCCGCTACGGGCACCAGCACGAACATGTTCTCGCACCCGGACGGCGCCATGCCCGGGTCGGTCTTGCTGATGCACGAGACGTTGAAGCAGGGCTCCTCCGGCCAGGCCGGACGCCTGAAGATCGCGTTGAAATGCCCGTCCCAGTCGGGTTTGAAATACAAGTTGTGGTGCAACAGGCCATGCAACCGCCGGTTGATGCCCAGATAGAGCAACAACAGCGTGGGCGCCACCACGCGCCTTTCCCAGTAGCGCCGCGGAAAGCTGCAATCCGCCGGCGTCAGCAATTCCGTTTCCACATGGGCATAGTCGGCATTCGCCAGCACCGCGTCACAGGGCAGCGACACCGCCGCGCCGTCCGCCCCGCGCGCCTGCACGCCAACGGCGCGCCCCCGTTCCGTCACGATCCGGACCGCCTCCGTGTTCAACATGACCTGAACGCCCTGTTCTTCGGCCAGTTTCTGGATGCCCCTGGCCATGGTCGCCAAACCGCCCATCGGATAGAAAACACCCTGCGTCAAGTCCACGTGCGACATCAGCGCATACAGGGCCGGAGCGGCGGTCGGGGCGGTCCCCAGGAACACCATGCCGTATTCCAGGATTTGCCGTGCCCGCCGGTCGCTGAACTGCCGGCGGACCGCCGCGTCGAGCTTGCCCAGCACGTTCAGCTTGAGCCCTTCGGTCATCATGCGCCAGTTCAGGAAATCAAAGACGCTGTGATAGTCCCGGTACAAGAATTCGTCCACGGCCACCCGGTATTTGTAGGCGGCGGCATCCAGATAGCGGTCCAGCTTGCCTCCGCCACCCGGCTCCAGGCGATCAAACAGCGCCCGTTGCCCGACACGGTCCGCTGGAATGTCCACGCTTTGCCCCGGACCGAAAAATACTCGGTACGCCGGATCAAGTTTCCTCAGTTTGTAATAATCCGATACCTGCCGGCCAAAATGCGCAAAGAAGCGCTCAAACGCATCGGGCATGAGATACCATGACGGCCCCATGTCGAAGGTATAGCCCGCTAGTTTCCAAAGACGGGCGCGACCGCCGGCCTGATCATTACGTTCGATGACCGTCACCGAGAAGCCGTCCTTGGCCAGCCGCGCCGCTGCCGCCAACCCGCCGATCCCCGCACCGACGACAACAATTCTGGCGCCCCGTCTGCTGTTCATTGCCGCTGATCCTAGCGGTGGCCGCCAATCATAAGCAAGCCCGCCGATGTCAGGCTGCTGCCGCCGGGCGCCCCTGCGATCGGGTGCGCCCCGGCCGGGCGAATGCCGGACGGACATCTTGACATGACCAGTTCATCCGGCGGTCTTTCACCCGCGGCGGCCCATGGACGAGTGAAGACTTTGTTTCAATGTTTATAAACAATGGAACTGAGCAGCGAACAGCCCGCCCCCTGACCCTCCGTTCAGAAACCGGCTGCGGCAGCGAAAATGAAACTCTGTCCCTGATGTTGCCAGACAACCCGGCGACGCCAGGAGATCAGCCGACGGGGACACGGCTGGTGGAGCCACGGACGACCATGGAGGTTGGCAGCAGGTCGCTGCATTCCGTGATCTCGCCCTTGATAAGTTGCAGGATGCGGTTGCAGGACTCGATGCCGACCTGATAGAGGTCGTGGCGGATCGTAGAAAGTCCCGGATTCACGTAGGCCGCGAGCTGGATGTCATCCACGCCCATCACCGAAACCTGCTCCGGCACCTCACGATGGTTGTCCGCCATCCAGCGCATCGCGCCAATGGCCATGCGGTCGTTGGCCGCCATGATGGCGGTGAGTTCGGGCAATTGCGCCGCCAGCTTGGCTGTGGCCGCATAGCCGCCGCGCTGGCTCCATTCCTCGCCGCCATCCACCCAGGCCACCTTGGCCGGCCCCGCCTGCCAGGTTTTGCATACCCGCAGGAACTCGTCCCGGAACTGCAGACCCGTGAACGTGTTTGTGCCGGCAATCAACCCGATCCGACGATGTCCCAGTCCCAGCAGGTGCTGGGCCGCCAGCCGGGCCGAGGCCGCGTAGTCCACGCTGACATAGTTCAGTTTTTTGCCGGGGAACACGTGGTTGACCAACAGGAATTTATACGGACTGTCCTCGAAAACGCTCAGATAGTCGGCATGGATGTCCGAAGCGATGAACAACATGCCGTCCGCCCGCCGGCTGGCCAGCAGTTTCGTGTACTCCTGCGACTTGATGAATTGGGCGGTTGCAATGTCCAGCAGGATCTTGTAGCCCTGCGACGTAGCCCGCTCATAGATGCCCGATATGATTTCGCCCAGGTAGATGTCCGAAAAAACCCGCGTCAGGTTCGGCACCACCACGCTCAAGGTCCGGCTCGATTTCGACGCCAGCCCGCGGGCGGCACTGTTGGGATAGAAATTGTACTTCTTGACCACCGCCATCACGCGGTCGCGGGTGGCCTGGCTGATGCGTGGATGATTGTTCAGCACCAGCGATACGGTGCTCAATGAAAATCCGCTTTCCTTGGCAATGTCTTTGATGGTCCTGCGTCTGGCAACCATGATTCCTCCTTATTTCTACCTCTTTACCATCATGCTAAATCGTTCAACATGGCAAGTAAAATGTTGCGTTTTAGCAGTAAAACCATACCAATTGACCAGGCCTAATCTCATTATATGTTCGTATAGAACATGTTGTGTCTTTTGTATGTAGGCGGCCAATGCCCTGAAATTGTCTTCAATTCAGCTTGCACCGGACTTGGGCATTTGGGAATGTTTCCGCCCATTAAAGCGTTTTTCCGGCGAGGTGGCGGCTTGGCCGCCCGATTCGGACCGGGAACAACGCCACGTCCTTGAGGAGGCCCCCACCGCAAGGGCCTGCACTCTGAAGCTCAACAGAATACGAAGGATCGTCATCACATGAAGCCCCGCATGCTTCCTCTCCTGGCCGGTTTGTGCTTGTCCGCAACCTCTGCCCTGGCGTTCCCCGACAGGATCGGTGTCTATGGCATGTTCGAACGACATTCCGAAGCCAATCCCGGCACGTTCACCATCTTGATGAATCAGGGTTACGTGGGCCTGCATGCCGATGTGGGCATCCAGGTCAATGGCGGCGCCTGGACGACGTATGACATGCCATACACCGGCCTCGTGGAGGGCAATTCGAAGTGGCAGTTCACGCCCGCTGCCGCCTTCCCCGCTGGCGCCACCGTGAAATACTACTTCCATGGCTGGGACGACTGGGGCGGACACATCTACGACAATAACAACTCGCAGGACTATTCCTTCAGCGTGCCCGGCGGGGGCGGCGACGGGGTAAGCTGGGCCACCTCGGCCGTGATTCCCGCCAATGGGCCGCAGGGCATGGATCTGGCCGCCTGCAACGGCACCCTCTATGCCGTCTGGGCAGAACGCGCGGCCTATGAAAATCCGGAAACCGTCATGTTCGCGCAGCGAGGCTCCGGCGATACCGCCTGGTCGACGCCCGTGCAACTTGCATCCGTCCCGGGGGGCATGACCTATCCACTGGTCACGGCCTCGGCGCGCGGCGTGGAAGTGCTCTTCGGCAGCAACACCACCACGCGTCTCATCTTGAGGCCCGCCGGATCTTCGGTCTGGAACGAGCGAGCCAGCGTGGCCAGCGACGGCGCCGCCCCCATGAGCCGCTACGGTCAGTTGCGTGCGGATGACACCTACACCTATGTCGCCTACGACAATTTCATCGCCCCGGAAACGTCCCGGGTCCGCTTCCGCCGCATTCACAAGGAGGCCTCGGCGTGGGAGGCCGAGCGCACGGTTTTCGACCACAGCAGCTACAAGGCGACAATCTACATCAAGGATTTCGAAGTGCGCGGCCAGAAAGTGGTTCTGACCACCTTCCTCCAAGGCTGGTATGGCGGATATACCACGCCGTATTTCCATGAAAGCGCGGATGGCGGACTGAACTGGTCCAGCCGGACTCATGACGGCAACCCCTCGCAGGTGGACATGGATGCTGCCGGTCACGTTTTTTATGTCTCGCTCGGCGTGAGTCCGACCTCAGGCAACGGCATTTTCTTCGCCTCAAAGGAAGTGGGCAGTGCCTGGGAAAGCTGGAGTTTGTTCTGGCCGGGCACCGGATCCATTGACGCATTGGCCAAGATTGACTCCGGCCTGGTGGCGGTGTCCACGCGCAACAACCTGCGGTATTTTGAACAGTCGCGCGATGGTGGCGCAACCTGGAGCGCTCCCGCGCCAGTCGGCGGCGGAGCCGATTGGATCTACAAGGACGTGCGCGACGGCAAAACGGTACATCTCCTGGCCGGGGAGACCATCGACAGCGGCAATGTGTTCAAGGTGATTTCTTCCGGAACCGCCGCGGCGACGCCCGTGGAATGGATCGGCAACACCTACCATTGGCCCTCCGGCAGCGACCTGGATTCGGCCGACAACCTGTGGATCAACATCGAATCCTACCCGCCGGGCGCGGCCTCCGAAGCCGTGGTGCATTACACCGTCAACGGCACCGATTGGCTGGACCAGCCGATGGAACTGGCCGGCCAAAACGGCAACAACGACTGGTGGCATGTGAACATGGGCAAGTTCGCCGGCGGCACCACCGTTCGCTATGCGGTGCGGATCCGCGACGGCCAAGGCACGGACCACTGGGACAACAACAACACGCTGGATTACCGCGCGACCATCGCCGGTTCCGTGACCGTGAAGCCCCCCGCATTCTGGATGCTTGATCCCTATCGCTATGACACCGCCAAGTTCCGCGCCAACGGCGTCGCCTCCCGGGAAGACAACAACTCCTTCGGGGAACTCCAGCTTGATGCCGGTAAATCCGTGGTGGTGGTCACCCGCCCCGTGGAAAACGGCAATGGCAACCTGGTGCAAACCGGTTGTTCCATCACCGGCCGGCTGCACTACACCACCACCCCGGGCAACTGGAGCAATTCCGTCACCGTCACCGGGATCTTCCACCCCGCCGGCCTCAGCAACAAGCCCATCTTCGATTATTACACCTTTGATCTGGGCCCCTTCGCCGCCGGTACCCAGGTCGAATTCTGGCTGGAAGCCATCAACGCCGCCGGCACCACCTATGCCCAAAACGCCGGCAACGACTTCGATTTCACCATCGCCCGAACGGCCGGGGACACCGACCTGGACGGCCTGCCGGACCAATGGGAAATGGACGCTTTCGGAAACCTGACATCTCAGAGCGCCACCAACAATCCGGATCTGGACGGACCGACTTACTTCCCGATCGCCAACTTGATCGAGTGGGCGCTGGGGCTGGATCCCAACGTGCCCAACGATTCCAGCGGGATCAAGCTGCTGTGGTCGCCGGCCTGGCCGGTCCCAGGAGCTCAGATGCACCTGTCCTAATTATGTCAATGAAAGCAATCCGCTCTTCGGAAAACCGATCTATGCCCATGTAGGTTTCAACGGGTGGGAAGACGTGTTCGATACCGAACAACTCGGCCTCAACGGACGCATCAGCCGCTTCCAGGTTTCCATCATCGTGCCGGCCGACGCCACCGAGATCAACGTCTGTTTCCACGACAACGCGGGAACCTGGGACAACAACGGCGGCCGGGACTGGTGCATCCCGTTGCAGCCGGTCGCCTCCCCCGCCACCCGTGCAATGGCTTCCTCCCGCCTGCCCGCCAGCCGCGTCACACCGCCCCTAGCCGCCCCGGCTCCCGCCAGCCAATCTGCGCTCGAACCGGGCCAACTGTTCTTTGCCCCCTCCCAAGTGCTTTCCATTTATGACGGTTTGAACGGCTTGCTGAATGGCGCCAACGGATTCCGACTGGTCGGCTCCGCGGCCGATAACCGGCTGGGCACCTCGGTGGCAGCCGCCAGCGACGTCAACGGCGATGGCTACGACGATTACATTGTGGGCGCCCCGGGCGTGAACTCCCCGAATTTTCGCGAAGGCCGAGCCTATGTGGTTTACGGCCCCGGCTCCGCCGCGCCTTCGCAGCCGATTTCGCTTGTGAAGGCCGGCGAAGGCTTTCAAGCCACCGGCTTGAACACCGATGACCAGTTCGGAACTGCGGTGGCCGGCCTGGGCGATATCAATGGCGACGGCTGGGGCGATGTGCTCTTCACCGCCCCCCTCGCCGATCCCAACGGACAGAACAACGCGGGCGCCGGCTATGTTGTCTTTGGCGCCACCAACCTGCCCTTGAATGTCAACTTGGCAGGTTTGAACGGAAGCAACGGCTTTGTCCTGTCCGGAGCCGACACCCTGGGCCGGGCCGGTTCAGCCTGCGCCCCCGCTGGCGATTTCAATCGCGATGGCCGACCCGATTTCCTCGTCGCAGCCGAAGACGCCCAGGCCAATGCTGGATGCGTGTATCTGGTATATGGCGCGGCGGCGTATCCATCCAACCTGAATCTCGACAGCTTGGATGGGGTCAACGGCATCGTTTTCACCGGCGAAGCCGCCAACCACCACGCCGGCCACTCCGTGGCCGGCATCGGAGATTTCAACGGCGACGGATTTGACGACATCCTGATCGGTGCGCACACCGCGCCGGACTTCAACGCCGCCGGCCGCGCCTACGTCGTCTTTGGCGGCAACGACTGGCCGGCCACGAATTCCCTGGCTGCGCTCGATGGCGCCAACGGATTCCGCATTGACGGCGCGGCCATGTTCGGCAATCTCGGGGCGGCCGCCGCGGGCTGCGATCTCAACGGCGACGGACTGGCAGACGCGGCGGTGGGCGCCCCGAATCTCGACGAGGCCTATGTGATTTTCGGGCAAACCAATTCCTCCGCCAGCATGTCCGTCACCAACCTGGACGGCGACAATGGCTTCACCCTGGCGTTTGCCAACGAGGGCTCTGTGATCAGCTCCGGATTCGGTGCCGCCCTGGTCGGCGCCCGCCGGCTGAATGTGGATGCCTTTGGTGATTTGCTCTGCGGAGCGCCAGCAATGGCGGCCGACGGACGCGCGGGCGCGGGGGAAGTCTTTGCCGTGTTTGGCGGCCCGGAATTTCCGGCCGTCTTCGCGGTCAACCAGTTGGATGGCACAAACGGCTTCCGCCTCAAAGGCGGCCAAGCCTTTGCAGAGGTAGGCGGCGCCCTCGCCGCCATGGCTGACGCAGATGGCGACGGCTTCGACAAAATCTTGATCGGCGAACGCCTGTTTGACGCGGGGGCGGCCACCAATGCCGGGGCGGCCTATGTCGTTTCGCCGCCGGGCGTGGCCGCGCAGGTGCTGTACCGCCCCGAGATCATCACCACGGAAGACCCCGAGGGGCTGCCCGCTGTGACCTGGGCCGGCCAGGCAGGCGTCACCTACCGTGTGTTCACCAGCCCGTCACTGTCGCCTCCGGATTGGACCGAGTTGACTCATTTTGTGTCGGAATCTTCCACCAACACGATTGAACACACGGCCGACGGCTCCCTCTTCTACCGCATCGGCGTCGAACGATAGTTGCATCAAGGCACCTGGCCGTTCCCTGCCCCAGGGCGACCATGTCGAGAATGGACACGAGCCCCCCCGCGGCCTATGATCCACGGCATGTCTCAAACGTCGCTGACCACGGGGTTGCCAGGCTTGGATGAGATTGTGGCCGGCTTGCATCCCGGCGACGTCGTCACGTGGCAAATCGATGCCGTCGAGGAATACCGCAAGCTGGTCGCGCCGTTTGCGGCGGCAGCGCGATGCAACGGCCGCCAATTGCTCTACTTCCGGTTCGCCGGCCACGAACCCTTGCTGCCGCCCGACTCCGGCGCGACGGTCTACGCACTGGATCCCGCCCAGGGCTTTGAGAATTTCATCGCGGCGGTCCATGCCGCAATCGAACAGGCTGGCTCCGGCGTGTTCGTCGTCTGCGACTGCCTCTCGCGGCTCGCGGCGGATTGGTATTCCGACCAGATGCTGGCCAGTTTCGTACAACTGGCTGTTCCCCGTCTGCGCGAACAAGGCGGCGTGGCCTATCTCGCACTCTACCGTAACTACCATACCGCCAACGCGCTCGACCCGATCCGCGCCGCCGCGCCGCTCTTCATTGACGTCTTCCGCCATCGCGGCGAAATCTATTTGCGGCCGGTCAAGGCCGACCAGCGCCGCCTCCCCACCCAGCACATGTTCCACGTCTGGCGCGGCGACGAATTCCGTGCCGTCACCGCGAGCGCCGTCCTTTCCGAAATCCTGACCACGGAGCAGTGGTCGGGCCTCGCGTCCGACAGCGGCGCCGGCTTCTGGGAAACCACATTCATCCGTGCCCGCGAACTCGTCCAGGCCGGCGACGTGAACCACGGGGTTCCCGGCCGCACGCAGGAAACATTCCACACGCTCGTCAAGATGATCGTCTCGCGCGATCCCGGGATGCAGAAGCTGCTCACCCGCCACCTGACCTTGCCGGACGTCCTCGACGTGCGCCGCCGGATGATCGGCACCGGCCTCATTGGCGGCAAGGCCGTCGGCCTCCTGCTGGCGCGCGCGATCGTCAAGCAGGCCGACCCGCGCTTCGCGGAGCTGCTGGAGGAACACGATTCGTTCTTTGTCGGCTCCGACGTCTTCTACGATTTCCTCGTGCGCAGCGGTGCGTGGCCCATTCGCCAAAAACAGCGCAACCCGAACACGTTCCTCGAGGGCGCCGACGAAGCCCGCCGGCTGCTGCTGGCCGGCGAGTTTGCGCCCCACGTCCTGCGGCAGCTCGAGGAAATGCTGGACTATTTCGGCCAGTCGCCGTTCATCGTGCGCTCCAGCTCGCTGTTGGAGGACAACTACGGCAACGCCTTCGCGGGCACCTACGAAAGCGTCTTCTGCGCCAACCAGGGCCCGCGCGAGGAACGCCTGCAAAACCTGCTGGCCGCCATCCGCGAAATCTATGCCAGCTCCATGTCCGAAAAAGCCCTGCGCTACCGGGCCGACCGTGGGATGCTCGACCGCGACGAACAGATGGCCCTGCTGGTCATGCGCGTGTCTGGCACCCTCCACGGCCAATACTTCTATCCCCAGCTCGCCGGAGTCGGCTTCTCCTTCAATCCCTATGCATGGGCTCCCGACATCGATCCGCAAGCCGGCGTGGCGCGCCTCGTCTTCGGCCTCGGCACCCGCGCCGTCAACCGTTCCGACGACGACTACACCCGCATCGTCGCCCTCAACGCACCCGGTAAACGCCCCGAGACCAACTTCGACGAAGTGGCCCAGTTCGCCCAGCGGCGGATGGATTTTCTCGACCTCGCGGCCAACCGCCTCGCCTCGGACTATTTTTCCGACGTTGTGCGCGACGGCGAAGACCTCCCCCTCGACCTGCTCACGACCGAGGCCCCGTCGCCGCACGATTCATCCGCGCCCCCCAACCGCGTACTGACCTTCGACGCCCTGCTGACCCGAACCAATTTCGTGCGCGACCTGTGCGAGATGCTGCACGCCCTCCAAACGGCCTATTGCCATCCGGTGGACATTGAATTTACGGCCAATTTCCTCGATCCCCGCCGCTATAAAATCAACCTTCTGCAATGTCGCCCCCTGCAAATCCAGGGCACCTCCGCCATCGAATTGCCTGAAATTTCGGTGGCGCCGGAAGACCTGATTCTCTCTGCGCGCGGCGCCGTCGTCGGCCAAAGCCGCGTGGCCCGGATCGACCGGCTCGTCTACGTGTCGCCGGACATCTACAGCCAGCTCCCCCTCCAAGACCGCCACGAAATCGCCCGCGTCGTCGGCGAAATCAACCGCGCAGGCGGCGCGGAAACCACGCTGCTGGTCGGTCCGGGACGCTGGGGCTCCACCAGCCCCCATCTCGGCATCCCCGTGAATTTCCATCAGATCAACCGCGTCGCCATCCTCTGCGAAATCGTCGCCATGCACGCCGCCCTTGTCCCCGACGTCTCCCTCGGTACCCATTTCCTAAGCGAACTCGTCGAACGCAATGTCCTCTACCTCGCGCTCTTTCCCGACCAACACGACAACGCCTGGAACCGCGACTTCTTCGAAACCGCCCCCAACCGGCTCGCCGACCTCGTTCCCGCCGCCACCAAATGGGCCGCCGCCATCCGCGTCATCGACGTCGACCGTCTCCCCGGCCACCCCGAAATCCAAATCGCCGCCGATGCCCGCCGCCAAACCGTGAAGGTATTTTTCAAGCGGTAACGAACCTCGGGGTCAGCCCTTAAGAATCAAGGATTCAACGATTTCTTGATTCTTAAGGGCTGACCCCATTCTGGGGAAAACCGTTATTCGTCCGCCTTGAGGCGCAACGGCCGGGCGGGATCGGTGACGGCGCTGATCTTAGCGGCGTAGCCGCGCTTCAGCCGCACGTCTTCGTCGGTGACGATCTGCACATCGAGCAGGCCCGGGGATTTGTGGCCGGTGCGGAGGTAGTTCATTTCCGCCAGCGACGAGCTCCAGCCTTGCAGCCACGCCTCGAGGTCGGCGCGCTGCGCAGGGGTGCCGGCGAAATGGACCAGCAAGTCAATGTCGCTGTCCGGCCGGGCGGCGGCGTGGTTGGTGCTGCCGAACAGGTACAGGCCCTTGATGCCGAACCGGGCCGGGCTGAGGCGTTCGGCGATTTGTTCGGCCATGCGCAAGCGCCAGCGCCAATGGTCCTTCGAGACAGCCGGTGCGGGCGTGGCTTCGGTCGCCGGTGCGGGCGCTTCCTGCTTGGCCGTGGGCTCGGCCAGATAGCCGACAGCCTCGACATGGTCGGCGTTGAGCAGGATCTTCAGGATGCGCCCCTGCGCGGATTTCGGCACGTCGATGACCCGCACGACATGCGCGAGATGCGCGAACGGCTTGAGGATTTCGGCCAGGACGCTGGGCGACTCGCGCAGAAACGCCCGGTTGAAGCGCACCCCCTCGTCGTCGGGATACAACGGCAGGTAGCGGATGGAGGCTTCGACGAGATCCTGGAAGAAATGGGTACCGAAGGAGAGCTCGGGCACGTAGTTGCCCTTGCGCCTGGCGATCTCGATCAGGACGGCGGTGTTGTTGATGTCGGAATAGGTCACCTGCACGCCGAGTTTGATGTCGCCGCGGCTGCCCCAGCGCCCCGGCCCCATCAGGATGAACCGGCGCTTGGGCAACAGGCGGTTCAGCAGGCCGACCGCGCGGCCGACGTCCAGCAGTTCGCCGCGGCTCGGAAGCGCCGCATAGGCGTCGGGATCGACGTAGACGACATGGGTGATTTCCGGGATGGTGCCGTTGGAGACGAACCGGTTGGCCGAAAACACGATCCGGTCCTCGGGAATGTCGGTCGGAATCGGACTGGGCACATTGGCGCCCGTGATGCTCTGGCTGCGACATTGGAGCAGGTAGAAATTCGCGCCGTCGCTGGCGAATTCGACGTCCACCGGGCGGCCGATTTTTTCCTGCAGCCGTTGAAGCAGAGCCTGGACGCGTTTAACGAACGGCGTCTTCTGGATCAGGCCCTCGAAGGTCACGACGGGTTCGTCACGCGCGAAGTCCGCCTGGAGGCCGGCCGGGACCGGCAGGCCGCCCTCGCGGCAGATGGACACGATCTGGCCGACGTTCGGCAGGTCGTGGCCGTATTGCCGCAGGAGCGGCTTGATTTCCACGGTCTCGAACCGTCCGGTGTCGAGGTTGATGACGTCCATTTTTTTGGACGAATAGCGCTGGACTTCCTCGGGCGTGGCGTTGGCCCGCAGGTTGGGCGCACCGGGCGAAACCAAGATGGGATAGTCGTCGCTGACACGGTCCACGGCGCGGGTGCCGAGGCCCGGCACCAGCCGCACGAGGCCGTCCTCGCGCCGGATGCGCGGCGACCAGCGGAATTCGTTGTTGGAAAACCCGACACCCGAATACACCGGAAAGAAATACGGCCCGACCCGGGTGCCGACGACCTCCTGCACCATGATGGCCATTTTCTCGTAGAAATCGAGCAGTCCCCACGCGCTGCGGTATTCGATCGGATCCGGCCCGAACATCGAGGCATAGACCTCGGCAATGGCTTCGAGCAAGGCCTTCAGCCGTTCCGCCTTCGAGCCGCGGTTCGCCAGGAAAAGGCTCTTGTACTTGCCCGCGAACGACGCCCCCACCCGATCTTCCAGCAGGCTGGAACTGCGCACGATGATGGGCACGTCGCCCAAATCGTCCAGCGCCGCCGACAGGCCCTTCACGACGTCGGTCGGGAAGCGCGACGCCTTGAGCAGGTGGACGATGTTGGGATATTCGAGGCGCACCTGGTCGAGATCCTTGTACTTCTGCTCGTTGATGGATTCGAGCTCGTTGAGGTGCAAGAAGACCGTGAGCGCGTCCGCCGGCAGGTACCAGGTCTTGGGGAACCGCACGCCGGCCAGTTCCGGATCGTCGGCCCTGGACAAAATCGCCTGCGCCAAAAACAGCCCCGCGCTCTTGCCGCCCAGATCGCCGCTGCAGCCGGCCGGGAAAATGATCCGCTGCACCAGGTCGTGGAAATCCAGGACCTCGACGTTCTGCTTCGCCGTTCGGATGTAGGCCAGGTCGCGCGAGAAGAACCGGCGGATCAGCGCCACCTTGAGCCATTGGTCGGTGGAGGGCGGCAGACGGACGTCTTTTTCCGCCAGGTTCTTGTAGAGCATGACCGCATCAATGATTTCCTCGAGCGGCGCGCCGACATTGTCAACGGCCTTGATGAGGAAGCTCGTGCGCTTGTCCTGGATCCATTTCTGGATGGACGCGAGGATGTCGTCGGGATTGAGGTATTTGCCGGCCAGCTGGAAGATGGCGTCGCTGGTGCCCAGCATCTTTTCCATCGTCTGCGCCGGGATGGGCGAATTGGCGTCTTCGCGGAGCCCCTCCGCGCCGAACAAGTCGCCGCCGCGGACCAAGTCCCGCGCCTCCGGGACGCCGGTCCAGAACAGATGGTAGAGCATCTGCCGGGAGATGTAATCGAGCATCGGCGGATCGGTGCGGCGGATCAGGTCGACGATGACCCTCCACTCGCGTGCCGGCCGGCTGCCCAGCTCCTTGCGGGCGGCTTCCCACTCGCCGCGCATCTGCCGCAGCTTGCGGTGCTGGATGGTCTGCCCGATGCGATCGGCCACGGTGCGGATGAGCTTGTGTTCCTTTTCGAGGAAACAGTCATCGCCCTGCGGCGGCACGTCCTTGACGTAGGACACCTCGACGGAGCCGATCGGCGCATCCTCCATCCGGATGTCCGCACAGTGGCCACAGACCGGCGGCGCGTAGTCGCCCGAGTCGTAGGTCGCGCCGTCGCAGACGATCCGCGCCTGGCAGATGTCCGGAAACTGCCAACCCGACGGGATGATGCGCACCACGCCCTGAAGCACGTCCGGCATCGGCAGATCGTGCCGCCCCAGCAGCTCCTCAACGTGGTACAGGCAATCCAGTTCCTTGGCCCGCTCGCGGAGGGCGTCCAGCACGCCGTCCAGCGAAGGGTTCAGGGGGTTCCCGGTGGGCGCCATGGCCGCGCGTCTAGACCCAGCCGCGGCTCTTAACCGCCTGCGCCACGCGGTCGATGGCGATCACATAGGCTGCGTCGCGCATGTAGAGCTTGCGCTTGCGGGCCAGTTCGCTCACAGCCCGGAAGGCCGCGGTCATCTTGGCATCCAGCCGCTCCAGCACTTCCTTCTTTTCCCAGAAGAAATTCATGTTGCACTGGACCTGCTCGAAATAGCTGCACGTGACGCCGCCGGCGTTGGCCAGGAAGTCCGGAATCAGGAAAATGCCCTTTTCCTGCAGCACCGCGTCAGCCTCGGGCGTGGTGGGCCCGTTGGCGCCTTCGACCACGATTTTGACCCGCGAGCTCATCCGGCAGACGGTCTTTTCGTTGACCTGGTTTTCCAGCGCCGCCGGAATCAGGATGTCCACATCCTGCGCGATCCATTCGTCGCCCGGCAGCACTTCGTAACCCAGCGCGCGAGCCTTCTCGGGATCCAGGTCGCCGAACTTGTCGGCAATGCCCGCCAGCTCGTCCACGGCGATCCCCTCACGCTTGCGGAACGAGTAGGCCTTCTTCTCGCGGTTGTTCCAGCACGCCACGCAGACCACCTTGCCGCCCAGCTCGCCGTACTTGCGGATGGCATACTGCGCCACGTTGCCGAAGCCCTGCACGCTGGCCGAGGTGTCATGAAGCGCGATGCCCATTTCCTTCAGCGCCTCGTGCAGGATGGACACCACCCCGCAGCCCGTGGCCTCGGTCCGGCCCATCGAGCCGCCCATGCCAACGGGCTTGCCCGTGATGAATCCCGGCGCGTGGGCGCCATGGATCACCTCGAATTCGTCCAGCATCCACAGCATGTGCTGCCCATTGCTCATGACATCCGGCGCCGGCACGTCCTGGAAGGGCCCCACGTTCTTGGCCATTTGGCGCACCCATCCACGGCAGATCTGCTCCTGCTCGCGGGCGCTCAAGTGGTGCGGATCACAGATCACGCCGCCCTTGCCACCGCCCAACGGTATGTCCACCACCGAGCACTTCCACGTCATCCACATCGCCAGGGCCCGGACCGTGTCAATGTTCTCCTGCGGATGAAACCGGATGCCGCCCTTGGCGGGCCCGCGCGCGTCGTTGTGCTGCACGCGGAAGCCGTTGAAGACCTTCACCGTGCCATCGTCCATGCGCACCGGGACAAGAAACTGATATTCCCGCAGCGGCTGCCGCAACAGTTGCCGCACGCCGTCTTCCAATTCCAGCAGGCCGGCCACGTGGTCGAACTGCTTCTGGGCCATCTCAAACAGATTATATGCTTTCTCGCTCATTGGTTTTCGTTGGGTTGATTGTGGATTCAATTGGTTCCTTGAAAGTGAAACGGTTTAGCTTCTACCAAAACCCAGTCCCGTGGAATAGCGGAATTTTCGGATGAAAGAAAACCCCGAAACGCACGAAAAAGACTCCGGAAATCCGGGATGCAGTCGTCTCGGCTCCATTTGAGCAATTGCTCAATTCAAAGTTGGTTCGGGATTCTCAGGCTTTTACCGGCACGCGCAAGGCCGCCGCAATCCGGCGGGCGACGTCGTGGCCGCACGCCGCGGCCCACACGACCAGCGACGGACCCGTCACCTGATCGCCGGCCGTCCAGACGTTTTTCAAGCCTTCCGCGGACGGCGCGCCTTTTTCCGGACCCGTGAAGCCCATCGCCAGCAACACCAGATCCGCCTTTTGGAAGAATTCCGTCCCCGGCTTGGCCACCGGCTGGCGACCCTTCCACTCGACCTGCACGCAGCGGATGCCGTAGACCCGGCGCGACTCGTCGCCTTCGAACGCCAGCGTGATCGTGGCAAAAATCCGCTCGCAGCCTTCGTGGTGGCTGCTGGACGAACGCAGAATGCGCGGCCAGTCCGGCCACGGGTTGTCGCCCGCGCGCATCGCCGGCGGCTTCGGCAAAATCTCGATCTGCGTCACGCTCCGCGCGCCGTGCCGCACCGAGGTGCCCACGCAGTCGCTGCCCGTGTCGCCGCCGCCGATCACGACGACGTCGCGCCCCTTCGCCGACCACTCGCCCCCCACGTCGGCCAACTCGCCGCCGAGCACCTGGTTCTGCCGCGTCAGGAAATCGAGCGCGAAATGGATGCCCTTCAGCTCGCGCCCCGGCACCTTCAGGTCGCGCGGCTCGCGTGCGCCGCACGCCAGCAGCACGCCGTCGAATTTCCGCCGCAGGTAATCCATCGAGACGTCGGCCCCCACCTGCACGCCGCACTCGAAGCGCACGCCCTCCTGCCGGAACAGGTCGATCCGCCGCTCCACCATCCACTTCTCGAGCTTGAAGTCCGGAATCCCGTAGCGCAGCAGCCCGCCCGCATGCTTCGCGGCCTCGTACACCGTCACGTCGAAACCCCACAGGTTCAGGTCGGACGCCGCGGCCAGGCCAGTCGGCCCGCTGCCCACCACCGCCACCTTCAGGCCATTGCGCGGCAGCACGGGCCGCGGAAGCATGCGCCCTTCGGCGAACGCGCGGTCGGCGATCTCCCGCTCGATCTGGCGGATAGCCACCGCGTCGCTGTCCTTCGCGTTGCAGCACGATCCCTCGCACAGCGCCGGGCAGATCCGCCCCGTGATCTCCGGATACGGGCACGTCGTCAGCACCAGCTGCAGCGCGTCCTCCCAGCGGTTTTCAAGCACCGCCAGGTTCATGTCGGGAATCGGGTTCTTGATCGGACAGCCCGCGCCGAAGCAGAACGGAATGCCGCAATCCATGCAGCGCGCCGCCTGCCGCGCCAATTCGTCCGGCGTCAGATGCTGCTCGACCTCGTTCCAGTCCCGGACGCGTTCTTTCACCGGCCGATAGCCGGGATCGACGCGCGGAAGATCGAAAAACGAACGGTAATGGGGGATGGGATTCATGCGCCTACTCCTTCGCCTTTTCTTCGCGCTGCGTTTTCGCATCGTCGCGGCTCATCTTGCCCAGCACGAGCCGGTATTCCATCGGCAGGACTTTGATGAACAAATCCTTCCAGCGCGCCCAGTCGGCCAGGATTTCCTGGGCCCGCTGACTGCCGGTCCACTGCGCGTGGCGCTCGATCATGCCTTTCAGCTCGCGCTCGTCGTCGGGCCCGAGCATTTCCAGATCGACCATCTCGAGGTTGCACTTGGCGTCGAACAGGCCCGTCTCGTCCAGGACGTAGGCGATGCCGCCGCTCATGCCGGCCGCGAAGTTCACGCCCGTGGGCCCGAGGATCGCCACGCGCCCGCCGGTCATGTATTCGCAGCCGTGGTCGCCCACGCCTTCGACCACCGCCCAGGCGCCGCTGTTGCGCACCGCGAAGCGCTCGCCCGCGCGGCCATTGAGATAGACTTCGCCGCAGGTCGCGCCGTAGAGCAGCACGTTGCCCGCGATCGTGTTCAGCGCCGGATCGAAGTCCGCGCCCGGCGCCGGCGTCACGACGATGCGCCCGCCGCTGAGCCCCTTGCCCAGGTAGTCGTTGGCTTCGCCCCGCAGCGTCAGCGTCAGGCCCTTTGCCGCGAACGCGCCGAAGCTCTGCCCCGCCGAGCCTTCGAATTCCAGCGCGATCTGCCCGTCGGGCAGGCCCGCGTGGCCATGTTGCCGCGCGATGCGGCTCGAAATCAGCGTGCCGACCGCGCGGTCCGTGTTGCGGATGTCCCGTTTCAGCGCCGCCTGCTTCTTCCCGGCCAGCGCCGCTTCCAGTTGCGGCAGCAGTTCGACATCTAGCGCGCCGCCGATCGGCGACGTCTGCGGCGCCGTGAACCGGCTTTCTTCCGGCGTCGCGTCCACCCGGTGGAAGACCGCGCTGAAATCCAACCCCTTGGCCTTCCAGAAGGTGACCGCCTTGTGGGTGTCCAGCAAATCGGATCGTCCGACCATGTCGTCGAATTTGCGGAAGCCCAGCTGCGCCATGAGCTCGCGCGTTTCGCGCGCGATGAACCGGAAGAACTGGATCACGTATTCCGGCTTGCCCGCGTAGCGCTTGCGCAGGTCGGGATCCTGCGTCGCCACGCCGAACGGGCAGCCGTTCGTGTGGCACTTGCGCATCATCATGCAGCCGCAGACCACCAGCGGCGCCGTCGCGAACCCGAATTCTTCCGCGCCCAGCAGCGCGCCGATCACGACGTCGCGCCCGGTCTTGATCTGGCCGTCGGTCTGCACCCGGATGCGGTCGCGCAGCCGGTTCAGCACCAGGGTCTGCTGCGTTTCCGCCAGGCCCAGCTCCCACGGCGCGCCGGCGTGCTTGATGCTCGAGAGCGGCGAGGCGCCCGTGCCGCCGTCGTAGCCGCTGATCAGCACGCGGTCCGCCCGCGCCTTCGCCACGCCCGCCGCCACCGTGCCCACGCCCAGTTCGGACACCAGCTTCACGCTGATCTCCGCCTGGTCGTTCGCGCAGCGCAGGTCGTAGATGAGCTGCGCGATGTCTTCAATGGAATAGATGTCGTGGTGCGGCGGCGGCGAAATCAACGTGACGCCCGGCGTGGAATGCCGCACGCGCGCGATGTCGGCCGTTACCTTGTGGCCCGGCAGCTGGCCGCCTTCGCCGGGCTTCGCGCCCTGCGCGATCTTGATCTGCAGCTCCTGCGCGTGGTTGAGGTATTCGGCCGTGACGCCGAAGCGCCCGCTGGCGATCTGCTTGATCGCGCTGCAGCGGTTGGCGCCGTCGGGCCCGACGACGTAGCGCGCCGGATCTTCGCCGCCTTCGCCGCTGTTGCTGCGCCCGCCGATGCGGTTCATCGCGATCGCCAGCGTCTCGTGCACTTCCTGGCCCAGCGAGCCGAAGCTCATCGCGCCCGTCATGAAGCGGCGCAGGATCGCTTCTTCCGGCTCGACCTCGTCCAGCGGCACCGCCGGACCGGCCGGCTTGATCGCGAACAGCCCGCGTAGCGTGCTCTGCTTCTCGGCCTGTTCGTTGATCTGCGCCGCGTAGGTCTTGTAGAGCTCCCAGTCGCCCGTGCGCGTGCTCTGTTGCAGCGCGCTGATGCTCTGCGCCGTCCACAGGTGCCGCTCGCCGTCCGCCCGCCACGCGTACTGCCCGCCCGCCGGCAGCGGCGCCGCCGCCGGCGCGCGCTTCGCGTCTGCCGCCCGCGCCAGGGCCTCTTTGGCGATCTCGTAGAGCCCGATGCCCCCCACCCGCGAAACCGTCCCCGTGAAGTAGCGGTCCAGCACGGACTGCGCCAGGCCCACCGCCTCGAAGACCTGTCCGTTGCGGTAGCTGCGCAACGTCGAAATGCCCATCTTGGACATGATCTTCATCAGGCCCTTGTTCAGCGCCTTAATGTAGTTCTGCAACGCCTTCGGCGCATTCGTCCGCACGCTCAGCGCGTTCGTCCGCACCAGCTCGGCCACCGTCGCGAAAGCCAGGTAGGGATTGATCGCCGCCGCACCGAAGCCCAGCAGCAGCGCCATGTGCATCGTTTCGCGCGCTTCGCCCGTCTCGATCAGCAGCCCCGTCCCCGTGCGAAACCCCGTTTCGCGCAAGGCCTGGTTCACCGCCGCCGTCGCCAACAGCGCCGGAATCGGCGCGCGGCCTTCCGGCAGGTCGCGGTCGCTCAGCACGATCAGATTGATGCCGGACCGGACCGCGTTCAACACCTGTTCGCACAGTTCGTCCAGCGCGCGCTCCAGCGCCGCGCCGGGCTCGATGGCCCGCGCATCGAATCCCATCGGCAGCGTGGCCGACTGGAACCCGGCGCGGTTCAGGTTGCGGATCCGCGCCAAATCCGCGTTCGACAGGATTGGATGCTGCAGCTTCACCAACTGCGCGTGCGCCGGGCTTTCGCTCAGGATGTCCGGGCTGTGCCCCAGGAATGTCATCAGCGACATCACCAGCTCCTCGCGGATCGAATCGATCGGCGGGTTGGTGATCTGCGCGAAGAGCTGCTTGAAATACCAGTAGAAGAGCTGCGGCTTCTCGGAGAGCACCGCCAGCGGCTGGTCGCTGCCCATCGAGCCGACAGGTTCCGCGCCTTTCGTCGCCATCGCGTCGAGGATGAGGCGCACGTCTTCGCGGGTATAGCCGAACAGGCGGTGCTTCGGGGCCAGTTCGCCGACCGGCTCTTCGCGCGCGTCCACCGCGCCGTAGAAACCATGGATGGCGATGTGGTTTTCCTCGACCCAGCGGCGGTACGGCCGCCGCCGCGCCAGGTGCATCTTGATCTCGGCGTCCTTCATCAGGCGCCCCGTCGCCAGGTCCGCCAGCAGCATCGTGCCGGGCCGGAGCGAGCCTTTTTCCGCCACCTGGTCCGCCGGCAGGTCCAGCACGCCGGCCTCGGACGCCAGCACCATGAAGCCGTCCTTGGTCACCGCGTAGCGCACCGGGCGCAGGCCGTTGCGATCCAGCGACGCGCCTACCAGCCGCCCGTCGGTGAACGCCACCGCCGCCGGCCCGTCCCACGGTTCCATCAGTCCCGCGTGGTATTCGAAGAACCCGCGCAGGTCCGGGCCCATCGGATATTTCGCGCCCCAGGCCTGCGGGATCAGCATCAGCATCGCGTGGTGGATTTCCCGCCCGCCCAGCGTCAGCAACTCGAGCACGTTGTCGAGGTTCGCGCTGTCGCTGCCGAAATCCTCGAGGATCGGCAGCAGCTTCTCGACGTCGCGTCCGAACGCCTCGGACGCCAGCTTGGGCTCGCGCGCGGCCATCGCGTTGCGGTTGCCGCGCAGGGTGTTGATTTCGCCGTTGTGCGCCAGCATGCGGAAGGGCTGCGCCAGCGGCCAGGAGGGAAACGTGTTCGTCGAATAGCGCTGGTGCACCACCGCCACGGCGCTGACCATGCGCGCGTCCGTCAGGTCCGGATAGAACTTCGGCACCTGCGGGGCGATCATCATGCCCTTGTAGACCAGCGTGCGGCACGAGAAGCTCGCCGCGTAGGCGTTGGGGGAATTGTCCACGGCCTTGCGCCCCAGTTCGTGTTCGGCGCGCTTGCGCACGACCAGCAGCTTGCGTTCGAGCGCGTCGCCGGAGAGCCGCCCCTTCGGCTCCGCGGCGAACACCTGCCAGAACGACGGCATCGAGGCCCGCGCCGTCGGTCCCACCGCCTGCGGATCCGTCGGCACTTCGCGCCAGCCCAGCGCGCACAGGCCTTCTTCGAGCAAGATCCGCTGCACCCCCGCCTTCGCGTCGGCCAGTTCCTTGCCGCCCGGCGGCAGGAACAGGAAACCCACGCCATAGTGGCCCGGCTCCGGCAGCGCGAAGCCCAGCCGCGCGGCCTCTTCCCGGAAAAAGCCGTCCGGAATCTGGATCAGCAGCCCCGCGCCGTCGCCCGTGTCCGGATCCGCCCCCGTCGCGCCGCGGTGCAGCAGGTTCATCAGCACCTCGATGCCCTTTTCGACGATCCGGTGCTCTGCCCGGCCGTTGAGATTCAGGACGAAACCCACCCCGCACGCGTCGTGTTCGTTCCGCGGGTCGTATAATCCAATGGCTTTCATCGCGTCTCCCCGCCCTTCCTGTCTTTGGAGCCCCCGAAGCCCTCGTTGGGGATGTTCCCACCACAAAATCGTACTTTCATTTTTGTCGCTTTCATTTTTGTCGTTCACGGAAGACGCACATCCGGCCCGGGCCCGCAAGGCCCCGGCCGGCGCGATGTTCTTCCGCTTCGGTCCGTCCTAGCCGATCGCCGCCTTTCCGGTCTCGCCCGTCCGGATGCGGATGCATTCGGGCAGGTCGAGGATGAAGATCTTGCCGTCGCCGATGTTGCCCGTGCGGGCGCCCTTGATGATGGCGTCCACCGTCGGCTTCACGAAGTCCTCGTTGACCGCGATCTGCAGCTCCACCTTCTTCAGCAGGTTCACTTCCGTGACCGCGCCGCGATAGCTCTCCTTGTAGCCGCCCTGCTGGCCGCAGCCGATCACGTTCTTGGCCGTCATCTTGCCCACGCCGGCCGCCATCAGGGCTTCTTTCACGTCCGTCAGCTTTTCGGGCTGGATGACCGCGATGATCATTTTCACGTTGTTGCTCCTTGTGTGCGGATTACTTGGTGAGGAAACCCTGGAAGTCCGGATAGGCTTCCATGCCGTGCTCGCCCACGTCCAACCCGCCGATTTCCTCGGCGCGGCTGACGCGCAGCCCAAGCGTGTATTTGAGCGCGGCGAAGATCGCCAGACACAGCGGGAAGCAGAACGCCCCGTAGGCCAGCACGCCCAGCGCCTGCGTCTTCAGCGTGAAGTCCGGATTCGCGCTGAACAGCCCGACCGCCAGCGTGCCCCAGATGCCGCACGCCAGATGCACCGAGATCGCGCCCACCGGGTCGTCGATCTTCAGCTTGTCGAGCCCCATCACCGCCAGCACCACCAGTACGCCCGCGATGGCGCCGATAAACACCGCGGCAGGCACCGACACGCAATCCGCGTCGGCCGTGATGCCCACCAGGCCCGCCAGGCAGCCGTTGAGCACCATCGTCAAGTCGGGCTTCTTCTGCAGGCCCCACGAGGTCAACATCGACGTCACGATGCCCGCCGCCGCCGCCAGCGACGTCGTCACCAGCACGAACGAGACCGCACCCGCGTCGGCCGACAGCACCGAGCCGCCGTTGAAGCCGAACCACCCCAGCCACAGCAGAAATACGCCCGTCACCACCATCGGCATGTTGTGGCCCATGATCGGCCGGATGCCGCCGTTGACGTACTTTCCGATCCGCGGCCCCAGCAGCAGCGCGCCCGCCAAGGCCCCCCAGCCGCCCACCGAGTGCACCAAGGTCGAACCGGCGAAATCGTGGAAGTTCAGGTCGGCCAGCCAGCCGCCGCCCCAGACCCACGAGCCCGCGATCGGATAGCCGATGGCCACGTAGATCGTCGAGAAGATCAGGAAGCTGCCCAGCTTCACGCGCTCGGCCACCGCGCCCGACACGATCGTCGCCGCCGTCGCCGCGAACATCCCCTGGAAGAGGAAATCGGTCCAGTACGTGTAGCCCGCGTTGTAGGCGCTCGTCAGCCCGGCCGCATCCGTGCCGACGCCCCCGCCCAGCCGCAGCCAGCCGGGGATTGCCCAATCGCCCTGGTACATGAGCCCGAAGCCGATCAGCGCGTAGGTCAGCAGCCCGATCGCCGGAATCAGCGTGTTCTTGAACAGGATGTTGACCGTGTTCTTCGCCCGCGTCAGGCCCGATTCCACCGTCGCGAAGCCCAGATGCATGATGAAAACCAGGAACGTCGCCACCATCATCCAGAGATTGTTCGTCGTGAACATCTCCGGACTCACCGCCGGCGCCTCGGCCGCGGCTTCGGCCGCCGCCGGCGCGACGTCCTGCGCCCAGGCCGCGCCCAGGCCGGCCGCCAACCAGATTCCCAGTGCCGTCAATCCCATGCCTACCGATTTCATCCGCTTTGCTCCTCCCCGGTTTCCCGCCGCGTCGTTTTCCTGCGCAGCCGACATTCCGGTTTGCGTTCTGAATGGAGCAACGAGCGTGCCAACCCCTACGCAAAAACGCTGATGAAGAGCTTATCCAATTGCGCTACATGTAGATATAATATTTAACAATCGAACAAATATGGAGCTTTCTTTCTGAAACAATACATATTTGTATCGTTTATAGAAAATGCGACATTTTTAAGATTTCTGGAATTCAGTGGTGTTCAGCAGCGAAACCCATATGAACGGCCGCAGGGGAGCGAACCAACCGGATCGACGGCTTCAGTCCTGCGCAGGCGGAATCAACCCGTCCAGCTGGCCGAACGGATTGAACAGCGTGCTCGGGGCCGGGCCGCCCTGCGTTCCGCCGCCACCGAACCCCGCCATGGAATTTTTCTCGTGCTCGTGGTCGTGGCAGTAGAGACAGAGGAGTTCCCAATTGCTGCCGTCCGGCGGATTGTTGTCGTGGTTGTGGTCCTTGTGGTGGACCGTCAGTTCCTTCAGCCGCGTACCCTTGAATTCCCGCCCGCAGCTCGCGCACACGTGCGGCAGCAGCTTCAAGGCCCGCTCGCGATACCCCGCCGCCCGCTGCGCCGTCTCGCGCCGCAGGTCCGCCAGGATCCGCGCGCGCTCCGCGTCCGTCAGCGGCTTCTTCGAAGGCCCTCGACTGAATCCCGGTTCCATCCATCCCCCAATTCTTACATCTTTATTCTCAATTCTTAATTGCCATTATCCGTACGGCCGCGGATCGATCTGGTAGCCCTTGATCTTGTAGCCGAGGATGCGGGACGTGGTGCCCAGGGCGCGGGCGGCGGAGGCGACGTTGCCGCGCGTGGATTTGAGGGCGTCGCGGATCAAATCGCGCTCGTAGGCGCCGACGAGGGCCTTGAGGTTGCCGGATGTCGGCGCTCCGCCAGCCTCGGCGGTTTGCAGGGTCGGCGGCAGGTGGTACGGATGGATCACGTTGCCTTCGGCCACCAGCACGGCTCGCTCGATGCAGTTTTCCAGCTCGCGCACGTTGCCGGGCCAGTGGTAGCTCATCAGCATGTCGATCACCGCGCTGGAAAGCCGGCGCACGGCCTTGCCGTTTTCCTGCGCGTACTTCTGCAAAAAGAAATCCGCCAGCAGGACGACGTCGGCCTTGCGCTTGCGCAGCGGCGGGACGTAGATCGGGAAGACGTGCAGCCGGTAGTAGAGATCCTCGCGGAACTTGCCCTGCTGCACCAGCGCGGGCAGGTCCTTGTTCGTGGCGGCGATCACGCGCACGTCGACCTTGATGGTCTTGGTGCCGCCGACGCGCTCGAACTCGCGCTCCTGCAGGACGCGCAGCAGCTTGATCTGGATGGACATGGGCACGTCGCCGATTTCGTCGAGCAGCAGCGAGCCGCCGTGGGCCAGCTCGAAGCGGCCCTTGCGCTCGGCCACCGCGCCGGTGAAGGCGCCTTTTTCGTGGCCGAACAGTTCGCTTTCGATCACGCTTTCGGGCAGCGCCGCGCAGTGGGCCTTCACGAACGGCTTGTCCGCGCGCGGACTGTTGTAGTGGATGGCGTGGGCGACGAGTTCCTTGCCGGTGCCCGTCTCGCCTTCGATCAGCACCGACGCCGCGCTCTTGGAGACCTGGGCGATCTGGTCGTAGACGATTTGCATTTCGTGGGAATTGCCCACGATGTTCGCCGGGCGGAAGCGTTCCTTGAGCTCGGCCTTGAGCCGCGCGTTTTCCTCGGTGAGCCGCCCTTGGTCTTCCTGCACCGCGCGGCGCAGCTTGGCGGCCTGGGCGATCATCGAGGCGACGATCGTCAGCAGGCGCACGTCCTGCTGCAGGTCCGCGGCGGGATCGCAGGTCCGGTTCGCGCTGAGGGCGCCGGCCACCTCGCGCTCGACCTTGATCGGCACGCAGATGAACGAGGTGTCCGGCCGCTTGCCGCGCCGGGTCTTGTCGAGGAACAGCGGGGATTCGCTCGTGCGGGGGATCACGATGGGCTGGCCGTCCTGCACGACCTTGCCGGTGACGCCCTCGCCCAGGCGGTAGCGGCCGCGCTGGGCCTGCTGCGCGGACAGTCCGTGCGCGGCCTCGATGAGGATGTCGCCCGTCTTGCGGTTGAGCAGCGTCAGCGTCGCGTACTCCAAGCCGAGCTGCGCGGAAAGCGCCTCCAGCATGGGATCGGCCACCTCGCGCAAATCGAGGGTGTGGTCCAGCAGGCGGCTGATTTCGCCCAGCAGGTCGAGCTCCCGCGAATGCCGGTCGGCGGCGGGGGCCGCCGCCGGCGCGGTTTCGGATGGCGTGGATTTTGGCGGCATGGCGCCCTATTTGATGAACAGCATTTCCTGATAGGTCGGCAGCGGCCAGAGGTCGTCCGCCACGACGAATTCCAGCTGATCGACCACCGTGCGGACGGCATCCATGGCTGGCACGATTTTCTCGCGGCAGTAGCGCGCGTGGGCGGCGACGTCGCCGTTGCCGTCGTGCGCGAGGATCTTGCGCAGCGCCTCCATGCGCTTCTGCAGATCCGCCGCCAGGCCGCACAGTTCGTCCAGCACCGACGTGCAATGCTTTTGGCCCAGGTCCTTCAGCGCCAGCGAGGCCTCCGCCAGCCGCACCTGATACTCCACCGCCGCGGGAAAGATCATCGTCTTGGCGATTTCGAACGCCAGGCGCCCCTCGATCTTCACGTCCTTGACGTATTTCTCGAGGTAGATTTCGTTGCGGCTGTGGAATTCGCGGATCGACAGGACGTTGAACCGCGCCAGCACGTCGTCGTTGGCCGCCGTCTGGCAAGCCGGAATCGCCTCGGCGGTGTTGCGGGCGTTGGGAAGGCCGCGCTTGGCGGCTTCCTTCTGCCAGGCTTCGGTGTAGCCGTCGCCGTTGAAGATGATCCGGCCGTGGTCCTTCATGATCTTCTGGATGACCTTCTGGACGGCGGCGCCGAGCGCGGCCGGCGTCTTGGCCTTGGCAGCTTCCAGTTCGGTCGCGACGTAGTCCAGCGAATCGGCGATGATCGTGTTCAAGATCACCAGCGGGCCGGCCACGGATTGGCTGGAACCGACGGCGCGGAACTCGAACTTGTTGCCGGTGAAAGCGAACGGGCTCGTGCGGTTGCGGTCGCCCGCGTCCTTCGGCAGCGGCGGCAGCGTGTCCACGCCCACCGTCAGGACCCCGGGAGCCTTCGCCTTGCCCGTGGTGCCCTTGGCAAGGTTCTCGAACACCTCCGTCAGTTGCTCACCGAGGAAGATGGAGATGATGGCTGGCGGCGCCTCGTTTGCCCCGAGACGGTGGTCGTTGCCGGCATGGGCCACGGACGCCCGCAGCAACGTCGCATGCTTGTCCACTGCCCGGATCACCGCCGCGCAGAAGGCCAGGAACTGCATGTTGTCGTGGGGCGTGTCGCCCGGTTCCAGCAGATTGGCCTTCTTCGTGCCCAGCGACCAGTTCAGGTGCTTGCCGGAACCATTGATGCCGGCGAACGGTTTCTCGTGCAGCAGGCAGCTCATGCCGTACTTCTGCGCGACCTTCTGCAGCACCGTCATCGTCAGGTACTGGTGATCCGCCGCCACGTTGACGTTCTCGAACACCGGCGCCAACTCGTACTGTCCGGGAGCCACCTCGTTGTGGCGCGTCTTGATCGGCACGCCCAGCTTGTAGAGCTCGCGCTCGACCTCGAGCATGAATGCCAGCACGCGCTCGGGAATCGCTCCGAAATACTGGTCCTCCATCTCCTGCCCCTTCGGCGGCTTCGCGCCGAACAGGGTCCGGCCGGCACTGATCAGGTCCGGCCGGGCAAAGAAGAAGTTGCGGTCCACCAGGAAGTATTCCTGTTCGCAGCCCGCGGTCGAAAACACCCGGTCCGGATCTTTCTGGCCGAAAACCTTGAGCAGCCGCTGGGCCTGGGCGTTAAGAACCTGCATCGAGCGCAGGAGCGGCGTCTTTTTGTCCAGCGCCTCGCCGGTCCACGAGCAAAATGCTGTCGGAATGCACAGCGTGGTGCCGTTGGGATTCTCCAGGATGTACGCCGGACTGGTCACATCCCAGGCCGTGTAGCCGCGCGCTTCGAAAGTCGCCCGAATGCCACCGGAGGGGAAGCTCGACGCGTCAGGTTCACCGCGGATCAGCTGCTTGGCGCAGAACTCCGCCAGCGCGCCGCCCTTGCCGTCGGGCTCCAGGAAGCTGTCGTGCTTTTCGGCCGTCAGCCCGGTCAACGGATAGAACACATGCGCATAGTGCGTGGCGCCTTTTTCGATGGCCCAGTCGCGCATCGCCACGGCCACCTCGTCCGCGATCGTCACATCCAACTTCTCGCCCTTGTCAATGGTCCTCCGCAGCGCCTGGTAGACCGCCTTGGGCAGCCGGGCCTGCATGGTCCGGTCGTCGAACACGTTGGACCCGAAAATCTCGCTGGCCGGCGTCTTGGAAAAGTCCAGCGCCGGGGCCGTCGCCCGGTAGTTCGTCACCGCTGCAATCGCATTCCATCTTGCATTGCTCATCTGCTTTCTCTTTCTATTTTGTCCGGGACACCTTTTAAATCACACTTTTCTGTGTGCCGAATTCCGTCGTAATCCACTTTTGTGGTTTCACTGCTGGAAGCATGACCCATGCCAAATCAGTGCACTATACGGACCACTTGTCACAACTCGTTGCCTCCCAGCTTCATTTTCTGTGACTGATTGATTGTCAATTATTACATCATACATTATTGTCATTAAGGAAGGCAATAATTAACATTTTTGTAGTCTTTATGGCAGCCCGATAGAAAACCGGCATGGCCATACCCGGATTACGGCAGGAATTTGCCCTTCTTGAGCTTCTCGGGCAGATAGGTGTCGAGCACGAAGTTGAGCCCGTGCTTGGCGAACGCCTGCTGTTCGATGCGCACCCCCATCTTGAGCATCTGTTCGAGCGTCGCCTGCCATTCCTTGTGGTGCAGGATGAACGGATCGTTCTTCAGGGCGTCCTTGGCGCGCTTGATGTCCACCTCTTCCAGCGGATGGGTTGCGTCCTTGAGGTCGTAGTCGAGGATGTCCTGCGGCGTCACGCCCAGATAGTGCGCCTGCGGCACGCAAAAGTAGCGGTTGATGTGCGCGGCCTGGCCCGACCCCGCCTTCAGCGTCCGATAAATGTTGCAATAGCCGTAGGGATCACCGTCGGTGAACGCCAGCACCGGCAGCCCGCGGTCGTCCGCCAGCCGCCGGATGAACCGCCGGCAGGCGCGGGTCGGCACCCCGCTCATCGAAATCAGCACGCAGTTGGCTTTTTCGTAGTAGCGGTGATGCACCAGGCGCTGGAACAGCGACGCGGTCTCCACCACCAGCACCAGGCTGGCCTTCGTCTCGAACCGCAGGTGCTCCACGCGCGAGGGGATGCTCCACGCCCCGGTCCCCAGCTTGGCGCAGTTAATCCGGATATCCGGGCCGCCGGCCGGGTCCCGATCGATGACAACGAGCGGGCCGCACACTTCGCCGCCATGCTCCTCCGGAATGTAGCCGAGCTGCTCGCGGTTCACGCCCAGCATGGCCTCGATGTCGTCCAGCAGCGTGTCGCTCTCCGGCTGCTCGTCGAACCGGCATTCGCCCCAGCTCTTGCTGTTGTAATAGACTTCGCGCTTGCCCGCGATGTCGTTCCGGTCCAGCAGATCGTTCTTCGTCGTCGCCAGCAGCCGGATCGATTGCGCGAAGGTCTTGACCGTGTTGTAGCTGAGCGTCCGCGAGGCCTTCTTGCCCAGGATCTCGAAATGCCCGCGCTTGGCGTCGAACTTCACGTTCGCCAGCGACCGCACGGGAAAGTGCATCGCGGGCTTCTTGTGCTTCTTGACGATGTCGTCGTGGATTTCCTGCGCCACCGCGATGATCTTCCGCCCCGCCGCCTCCTTGCTCACCACCTCGGGGGCCTTTGGGTTATCTTTGCTCATGAGTTAACTTCTCCGGTTTTCACATTCCTCCCGGGTCACCGACCCGGCCTACAACAGATCCGTCACATGGATTTTGGATAATCAAAATCCACCCATCCCTGCCAAGACCATTTTTCCCAGGTCGCCGTCAATCCTGCCCGAACGGGATTATCTCGCACATAGGCCCATTTTTCCGCATAGGATTCATCCGAGCGCAGCACGTGGTCGAAAAACTGCTCCTGCCAAAAAGGCGCGGACAAGCCCAGCGCCTGGCATATCCCTTTGGCCGTCCATTCTTTCCACTTGCCCATAAAGCGAGCCAGCGGCCGCTGTGCGCCTGCCGCGGTCTCGGCGCAAAAGAAATGCACATGGTCCGGCATGATCACGTAGCGCCCCACGAGCCAACCGTGGCGTTCCCGGGCGGATTGCCATTCGTGGAACAACACCGCTGCCGCGTCTGCGGAAGCCAACAAGGCGCGGCGTTTGGCCGTGCAAACCGCGATGAAATACACGGGGCGGTCGACCCAAAGCCGATCCAACCTCCGAAGATGGGTGCGATGCTCCATACCTGCATTGCCTTCTTTTGTAGCCCGGCTCGCTGAGCCGGGGGCTGTTCAGATTTCTGCCGGGTCAGCGACCCGGCCTACAGAAATCCACGCTGTCGCCGGAGGCTCTCCGGCTTTCATTCTGACTCCTGACGACTGAATTCTGACTCCTGCGTGAGGTGCCTTGCGCCTCACGCCTCCAAGTGCGTCCGCTCGAGCATCCGTTCCAGATCGTGCTCGATCTTCGTCTTCTGCTTGTCGTTCAGCGCCAGGATGTCCTGCAATCCCAGGGCCAGGTGCGGAATGTACTTTTCGATATAGCTGCGCTTGCGGTCGGCCTCGGCCTGCCGGCGCCGGCGGCTCAAGAAGACCGAGAGCTGCCGCCCGATCTCCTGCAAAGCGAAGGTCAGTTCGCGCAGGATTTCCGGATAATGCGCGATGGCCTCCTTGCTTTCGCTGGTGAACGGCACCCAGACGCTCGCAATATGCACAAAGAACACGGCCGGGCCGACGGGCAGTCCGCCTTTGGGCTGCGGCAGGCCGTAGGCCTTCCAGTTCACATTTTCCATCGCCTCGGTCATGGCGCAGGCCCCGCCCATGTACAGCAGCGGAGCGCGGTTGGCGCAGCGCATCAGGCGCACGGGATCCTCCGCCCCCAGCTCGGAATTTTGACCCGGCTTGGCATAGGCCACCCCTGCTTCCACCAGGAACGGATTGCCGCGGTACACTTCGGGCGCGCGCGTCACCGCCGCATAAAAATCGGCCGGAAATTCCTTTTTCAGACCGGCCATGATCTGCTCTTCGCCGATGGGCGCGAGGCAATCCAGCGGCGGGCGCATCAGCTTGGTGTCCTGAATGGCCTGGTACAGCGCCTCGATTTCCTGATGGGCCACGCGGGTCGGATTCGCCTTGGGATTCAGGCCGGCCTTTTCGCAGATTTCCAGCGCCACCCGCGCGCTGACGCGCGAGAAGTCCTCCTGCAGCGCCCCCTTGAGCGTCCGGGCGGAGCTGTCCTTGAGCATCTGCATCAGCACGCCCAGTTCGACGCCATGCGGATGGGGCTGGATGGCTGCCACCGGCGGCGGCAGCGTCTTCACTGCCCGGGAGTACGTCAGCCACGGTCCTTCTTCCAGAACCGGCTCGGTGTTTTTCTCCTTTTTCAGCAACCGGGTGCGGAAATGCAGCCGCAAGTGCGGGTTCGCCACCGCGCATTGTTTGAGGTACTCATCCACGGACAGCCGTCCGCGCACATACTGGGCCGTCATCTCGATGACCACCTGCGTGCCGTGGGCGCTGGTGGCAGGGACCTGCCCCGGCCCTTCCGCAGGGAACTCGGGCCGCCAGTCGACCTCTTCGTCCGAGAGCACCGCGGGCTTGTTTGCGCGCGTGTCGATCTGTACGGCGATCCGGTGCGCCCTGGGCGAGTTCCGGGTTTTCGACAGGATGATGGTCGCCGCGCCGGTCGTGAGCTGGCCGTACATGCCGGCGGCGCTGATCCCAATCCCCTGCTGGCCGCGCGACATCCGCAGGCGATGGAACTTGGACCCGTACAGCAATTTGGCGAACACCTTTGGAACCTGCGCCCGCACAATGCCCGGCCCGTTGTCTTGCACCGTCACGACGAAGCGCCCCTCGGCCGTCTGCCGCAGTTCCACGGAAATCTCCGGCAGGATGCCCGCCTCCTCGCAGGCATCCAGGGAGTTGTCCACGGCTTCCTTGACGGCGGTCATGATCGCCTTGCGGGGGCTGTCGAAGCCGAGCAAATGGCGGTTCTTCAGGAAGAACTCCGAAACGGAGATATCCCGCTGCCGTTTCGCCATGCTCTCGGCCGTCTCTGTGGCTGTCTTGCGCTTCATGATTCACTGCCTCCCGGCAATTCCCGGCCGGGCCCGGGCCCTGCGCCCGTTCCCCGGCCGCGTCGGCACCCCGGAATTACGCGCCCGCGTCGGCAAACGGTTCGGCTTTCGTGGAACCATCCGCCTGTTTCACGAGCATCTCGATCTTCTTTTCGACCTCATTGAGCCTAGAAGAGCAGAGCTTGACCAGCTTCTGGCCCTCCTCGAAGGCCGCCACCATCTTTTCCAGGCCGAGTTCGCCGCTTTCCATGGCCGTTGCAATCTCCTCGAGGCGTTCCAGCGCCTTTTCGAAGTTCGGAGCCTTTTCCATTTTGTCCGCCATGTGGTCCTCCTTCCGCCGCGTCCACGGTCGAGGGCACCGTGCCATCGGCAAATTCCGTCACCAGTTGCATACCCGGAACCGCGGCAGCCGCCGAGCGCAGGATCCGTCCGTCCCGCAGACGGGTCAGGCTGTAGCCGCGGGCCAGCACGGCCATGGGATTCAGCAGCCGCAGTTGTGCTTCGGCGTGCTTGAGCGCGCGCCGGTTTTCATCCATGCGCATCCGGAGGACCAGTTCCATGCGGCGCGCGGCGGTTTCGGCCCGCTGGCGGACAAGCCGCGGCAGGCCCGCCAGCGCGTTCTGCAGGCGCACCGCCAGAAAATCCACGCGCTGCTGCAGACCATGCACCACCTGCAACGGGTCGCGCAAACCGGGCGTCCGGGCCGCTCGTTCCAGCCGGTTGCGCCAACCAACCAGCGCCGCCCGGGCGCCCAGTGCCAGCCGCCGCCGCAGGTCGGCCACGCGCCGTTCCAACTCATCCTTGCCCTTCACGACCATTTCGGCGGCGGCGCTGGGCGTCGGCGCGCGGACATCCGCCGCATAGTCGCTCAAGGTCGTATCGATCTCGTGGCCCACGGCCGATATCACGGGAATGCGCGACCGGGCAATGGCGCGCACGACGACTTCCTCGTTGAAACACCATAAATCCTCGAGGCTGCCGCCGCCGCGGCCGACGATCAGCACATCGAGCCCCCCGCGCGCATTCAGCAGGTCGATGGCCGCGGCAATCTCCTCGGCGGCCCCCGCCCCCTGCACGCGCACGGGCGCCAGCACCACATGCAGGTTGGCGAACCGCCGGTCCAGCACCTGCAGGATGTCGCGGATGGCCGCGCCGGTCGGCGAGGTCACGATGCCCACATGTTGCGGCAGGGCCGGCAGCGGCTGCTTGCGCTCCGCGGCAAACAGGCCTTCCGCGGCGAGTTTCTTCTTGAGCGCTTCGAAGCGCAGCATCAGCTCGCCCTCGCCCGCCGGTTCGAGGCGCTTCAGCAGGATCTGGTATTCCCCGGCGGCCTCGTAGACGGTGATCTGCCCGAACCCGCGCACCAACTGCCCGTCCTTCAACGCGAACTTCACGCCGGCGAGCGCCCCGCGAAACATCACCGCCCGCAACTGGCTGGTTTCGTCCTTCAGGGTGAAATACGCGTGCCCCGAGGCGGGCCGGCGCAGGTTCGAGATTTCCCCTTCGATCCAGACGCTGCCGAACTCCTCTTCCAGCGCGCCCTTGATCCGGCGCGTCAGCTCGGTAATCTTCCAGACCCGCGGCTCGGCCTCCGCGCCCGCCGCCGTTTCGCGGTCTTCTGGAAACAAGCCGGCCATCCTACCACTCGACCGGGGCGTTGAACTCTTCCAGCTCCTCGGGCGAATAGTCCGGGGAGATCATTTTCATGCGCCCGACCTTCAGGCGGGCGCGCGCGCCGGTCTCCAGGTTGCGGACTTCCAGATCGCCGATCATATAGACCCGGCGAAGCTTCTTGACGGACTGCACTTCGAAGCGCTTGACGGCCCGGCCGCCGCGCCAGGCTTCCCCGCGCACCACAGCGTTATAGGTCGGGGCCACCCACAGCCGGATATGGCTCCAAGCCAAATCCCCGTTCGCCCCGCCGGCCGCCGCCGACCGGTATTCCACCGGACAGTCGATCTCGATGATCTGGCACTCCCAGCGGTTCGCCACTTGTTCCGTGCCGACCAAGCGGGGGTGCGGCCACCAGAAATAGGAAAAGCTCAGTTCCATCCAGCTAATCTCGGAGCCCTCGACGGGCCCGAACAGGTCGGGCAGCGGGGCCGGTTGCGGGGGATCGCCCTGAGCCCAGGCAAATTCAGCGGGGCCGTCGCCCAGGACGGCCGTCATTTCGCCCCGCACCCCGCCGAAGGCGTCGAACAGGGTGTAGCGGACCGTGCGCCCGTCCTCCCGGGGCGTCAGCAGCGCGGCGGCGCGGATGGTCTGCATACTGCGCCCGTGGGCATCGAGCACCCGCAGGGACGCCTCCAGCTCCAGCGGCACCTCCGGCATCGACAGCCGCACGCGTTCCATCAGCGCCTCGGCCACGGAATCGGAGCCGCGGGCGGGTGCCGCCCACACCCCCGATCCGATCGCCATCGCCAGGCCTGCTCGCCAAAAAAAACTCATGCGCCGCATCCTATTCGACCCCGCGGTGCGCCGCAATTTTTTTCGCCTGTGGCGGCCAAACTGCCCGCGGAATTTCCAGCGGTTGACTTTTAGGCGCGGCCCATGCTAAAGAGCGCACCTTTGCCGGGGTCAACCCCTTGACCGGGCCCCGGCGTGAGCGACCCCGAACCCGAAGGTGCATCATGGCAACTCAGAAAAAGAACACCCCGAAGAAAAGTGCCAGGAAAACCGTCCGCCCGGCCAAACACACAGCCCGCCACGCGTCCAAGCCGGTCGCCCGGAAAGCGGTGCGGAAGGCCGTCGCCCGCAAGCCTGCGAAGAAAAAGGCCGCCAAGCCCGCCGCCGCCCGCAAGCCCGCGCCCAAGCCATCCCGCCGCCCGGCCGCCCAAAAACCGGCCGCCTCGAAAAAGGGCGTGAAGGAAGTCATTGCCAAGAAGAAGCCGGCCGCGGCCGATACGCTGCCGCTGCCGAAGCCCCCGGCCCCGATCCAGATTCCGATTCGCAAAGGCAAGCCCGCCCGCCCGTTCCGCAAAGACGAGCTGGCGTTCTTCCGTGCCCAGCTCCAGAAACAGCTCGACCTGATCCAGGGCAACCTGAACGCCCTGGCCAGCGACAACCTGAAGCGTTCGCCCATCGAAGCCACCGGCGACATCAGCGCCCACTCCACGCACATGGCCGATCAGGGCACCGACAATTTCGATCGCGAACTCGCCTTGAACCTGGCCTCCAGCCGCCAGGATTCCATCTACGACATCGAAGACGCCATCCGGCGCATCGACGACGGCACCTATGGCGCCTGCGAAGTCTGCGGCAGCGGCATCGAGCGCGCGCGGCTCAAGGCCCTGCCCTTCGCCAAGAAGTGCATGCACTGCCAGAACGCCGCCGAGCGCGGCCGCACATTCTACCGCCCATTCAGCGGCACGCTGCCCCTCCAGCAGCTTGCCGCCGATGACGCCGCGGCCGAGTCGCCGGATTCGGTCAACTGAGCCGACCGGCCCGGCGCATGACTCCGCTGCTCGTCGCCGTGCTGGTCGCCCTGCTCGACCAGGTTTCCAAGGAATGGGTGCGGGGCGGCTTCGCCCTGCATGAGTCGGTCCCGGTGATACCCGGCTTCTTCAGCCTCACCTACATCCGCAACACCGGCGCGGCCTGGGGCCTGTTCCGCGGCCAGAACCTGGCCCTGGCGCTGCTGGCCCTCACGATGCTGGTGGTCCTGGTCGTCTTCCGCCGGCGGTTCCTGCCACCGGGCCGCCCGCACCGCATCGCGCTCGGCCTGCTCTGCGGCGGCATCGTCGGCAACCTGTTCGACCGCCTCCGTCTCGACTACGTCACCGACTTTCTCGACTTCCACTGGCAGGCGTGGCACTTCCCCGCCTTCAACGTCGCCGATGCCGCCATCTGCATCGGCGTGGGCATCTACATCCTCGGCTCCCTGCGGGCCGCTCCGCCCGCCTCCTGATTTTTCCACACCGTGGAAACATTTTTTCCATTGTGTGGAAAATCCGCGAAAACTTTTTCCATTGTGTGGAAAAATCGGGCCTTTTTTTCCACGGTGTGGAAAACTTTTTTCCACGGTGTGGAAAAACCCGGCGCGGCAGCATGAACACCCTCTCGGCCCATTTTCTGGTCGGCCCGACGGCTTCGGGCAAGAGCGCCGTGGCGCTGCACCTGGCGCGGGGAGCGCGGCCGGTGCGGCCGATCCTGTCCGCCGACTCCATGGCGGTGTATCGCGGCATGGACCTGGGCACGGCCAAGCCCGATGCGGCGGAGCGCGCCGCGGTGCCGACCTTCGGCATCGATCTGGCCGACCCCGACCGCCCGTTTTCCGTCGGCGATTACCTGGCCGCCATGCGCGCGGCGGCACCGGCCTTGGCCGCCTGCGGCACCACTCCCATCGTGGTTGGGGGCACCGGCCTCTACGTGAAATGCCTCACCGAAGGGCTCGACAGCGCCGCGGGAGCGGATTCCACCCGCCGCGCCGCGGCAGAAGCGATTCTCGCACGCGCCGGCCTCGCCGGGCTGCAGGCGGCGACGCGCGCGCTGGATCCCGTTCAATTCGCCCGCCTGCGCGATCCGGAAAACCCGCGCCGCGTCATCCGCGCCTATGAGCTGCTGGCTGCCGGCCACCCCCTGCCCGCTGGCGAGGAACGTCCGCGGCCCAAGGTGGCCGGCCTGCGCCTGCCCCCGGACGAGCTGCGGGCCCGGATCGACCGCCGCGCCCGCCAGATGTTCGCCTACGGTCTCGTCGAGGAAGTCCGCGTCTTGCGCCACAGATTCCCGGTCCTGTCCGAAACGGCCCGGCACGCCATCGGCTACGAAGAAGCCGGCTTGGTCCTCGATGGGGCCATTTCCGCGGAAGAAGCCATCCGCCGCACGGCCCAGCGCACCCGGCAGTACGCCAAGCGCCAGATGACCTGGTTCCGCCACCAGACCGACGTGGTGTGGATCGACATCGGCCCGCGCGACGACACCGAACGCCTCGCCGCCCGGGTCCAGCAGGTCTGGAACACCCACGGGCCCGCCGCCCTGCGGATTTAGCCCCCCGGGCTTTCCATGCCTGCTGGCCTGTGCTACAAACGAAAGCGTCATGAACGATCTGCCCATTTCCCTGCGTCGCTACTTCCAAAGCCTGGCGGGATGCGCCTATTTTTTCGCCGGCGGCGCTCTTCGCCGGAAACACCGCCCGTTGTTGTATCTGCTCTGCAAGCATTTTGGTTTTGAGAAGGAGCCGGAAGGCCCCTCTGCCAGACCGGCAGCGACCGTTCCGACCGTCTCCGCCTCTGCAATCATTCAGGATGACACCGCGGTCTGTCTTTCCCGCATCGCCGATGTGGAGGGTAATATCACTCCGGCAGAACTGATGATTCTCGCCGCCTTGGTAAAACAACGTGGCCCGGCCGTTTGCTTTGAAATCGGCACTTTCGACGGGCGCACCACCGAAAATATCGCAGCCAACCAGCCGGTCGACGGCCAATGCTACACCCTTGACCTGCCCCTTGACGGCGCGGACAGGGCCGCGCTGCCCCTCGCCTCCGGCGACAAGACGTACATCAAGAAGCCCGTCTCGGGTGCGCGCATGTCCAAACAGGCCCAGTCCGGCCGGATCACGCAACTGTATGGCGACTCGGGCACTTTCGATTTCTCGCCCTACTACGGCAAGGTCGATCTGATGTTCATCGACGGTTCCCACAGCTATGAATACGTGCTCTCCGACACGGAAGCCGCCTGGAAAATGGTCACGCCCGGCGGCCTCATCCTTTGGCACGACTACGACAGCCGCTGGTGGCCCGGAGTCACCCGGGCGCTGAATCAACTCCAGGGCCAGGATCCGCGCTTCGCGGCCATCCGCCACGTCGAAAACACAGCACTCTGTTGCCTGATCCGCTGAACATGCCGGCCACCGGGAAAACCAGGACCGCCGCAACCAGCCCCGCCGCCGGGAAGATGGGCCCGGTGCAGATCTTCCTGGTGTACGGCACCGACGACTTGTCGGCCACCCGCAAGGCCGACGAGATCGTCCGCCGCCTGTGCCCACCCGTAGATCAGGCCTTGAATTTGGAAACCATCGCCCCCGAAGGCGGCGAGAAGATGTCCGCGGAAGCCGTTTGCGCCGTCCTGCGCAATACCCGGGAAGCCCTGCTGACCATGCCGTTCCTCGGGGGAACCAAGACGGTGTTTCTCCGCGGCGCGCCGTTTTTCAATCCCTTGACCGAACCAGGCCGTTTCGAACTGGTGAAGGCGGAGACGGCCCGGCTCGTCGATCTGCTCAAGGCGGGCCTGCCGGACGGCGTGACGTTCATCGTCCTGACCGACAGCGTCAACAAGTCCACTTCGTTCTTCAAAACCTTCCAGAGCCGCGGCGAGGTGCATGAATTCGCTCAGCCGGAAAAGGACCGCGAGGCCGTCGGGGATTTTCTGCCGCGCGTCGAACAACTGCTGGCGGCCAAGGGCATGGCCATGCCCCCGGCGGTATTCACGGCTTTTCTCGACCGCACCGGCTACAGCCTGCGCCAGGTCGAAACCGAACTGGAAAAACTGGACCTGTATCTCGGCGAACGCCGCAAGGCCACCTTGGAGGACATCCAGCAGATGGTCGCGCCCGTGCGCGAAAGCAAGTTCTGGGAGTTTTCCGGCACGTTCTGCGACGGCAACGTGGCGGAAACCCTGCGGGTCATGCACCGGCTGCTGGAACAGCGCACCGCGCCGGTCGCCCTGCTGATCAATCTGCAGAACCGGCTCCGGGAGCTGGTGGTCATGGCCGACTGCCTCAAACGGGGCTGGGCCCAGCTCTCGGGCAATGATCGTTACCGCCGGCTGACCTGGTCCGTTCCGCCGGAGGGCGAAGCGATGCTGGCGGCGCTGGACAAGGACCCCCGCCAGGGAAATCCCTATGCCACTACCATGCTGGCCGTGCAGGCCACGCGCCTGCCGGTTGCGCGCTGGTTCCGCTGGCTGAATGCCGCCGTCGATGCCCAGGCCGCCATCACCGGCGGGGATGCACTGGATCCAGAGGTGATGATGGAAATCTTTGTGACTCGCACGCTTGGGGAACTGGCTGTCGCCAGTTCCGCGAAGCCCTGAGCGGCACCGCCGGCAGGGAAGCCTCCACCGCCCGCTTTGTCACCTGTCACTGTTCGTTCATCCCCTCTCCCGGGGCAGGATTGACGAAACCAGCCGGGGTGCGTATGGTTGGCCCCCTGATATGTCCAAAAAACACCATGCTGTTCCCCCTGCGGACGCCCCCCCATCCACGGGAGAAGAGAACCGGCAGCCCGGAGCGGATCTGCCGCCGGCCGAGGCCGCCCCGCCCCCTGCGGCGGAACCAACGGCGGAACCGGCGCCGGCGCCCGAAACGGTCCTGACGGACCGCCTTCTGCGCCTGCAGGCGGATTTCGAGAACTTCCGGAAGCGGATGGACCGCGAAAAGAAGGATTGGATCGCCTACGCCAATGAAAAACTCGTACTGGAACTCCTGCCGGTCCTGGACCATTTCGAACTGGGGCTGGCCGACAGCGCGAAAACCGAGGCCCCGGCGGCCTTCACCGAGGGCTTCCGGCTGATCTACAGCCAGTTGTGCACCGTCCTCGAGAAAGCCGGATTGCAGCCCATCGACGCCGAAGGCGAACCGTTTGATCCCCATATCCACGAGGCGGTCACCCAGTTGCCCGCCGATGACGTTCCGGAAAACCATGTCGTGGCCCAGACCCGGCGGGGCTACAAGCTGAACGATAAACTCCTGCGCGCCGCGCAGGTGGTCGTTTCCTCCGGTCCCGGCGACTGAACCGGCCGGCCGTTCCCATGAGCCAGAAGCGCGACTGCTACGATGTTCTTGGACTGGCCCGCGATGCCACCGAAAGCCAGATCAAAAAGGCCTATCGCAAGCTCGCGATGAAGTACCACCCGGACCGCAATCCGGGCAATAAAGAGGCCGAAGAGAAGTTCAAGGAGGCTACCGAGGCCTACGAGATCCTCTCCAGTGCGGAATTGCGTCCGCGCTACGACCGCTATGGCTGGGACGCCTTTGAACGCGGCCGCAATGGCTTCGGCGGCGCCGGACATATCGACCTGGAAGAAGCCATGCGCGCGTTCGCCTCCGCGTTCGGCGGCGGCGGGGGCGGATTCGGCGGCAGTTTTTTCGAAAGCCTCTTCACCGGGATGGGCGGCGGCGGACGCGATCGTAACGGGCGCTCACGCGGTTCGGATCTGCGCTATGACCTGGAACTCGACTTTGAGGAAGCCGCCTTCGGCTGCCGACGCGAACTGACCCTCCAGGTGGTCGAGGACTGCGAAGCCTGCCACGGCACGGGCGCCGATGGCCGGAGCGAGCGGGAAACCTGCAGCCGCTGCGGCGGGCACGGCATGATCATCAGTGCCAATGGCTTCTTCCAGATGCGCCAGCCCTGCCCGAATTGCGGCGGCACCGGGGAGTACATCCGCCACCCCTGCCGGGCTTGCGGCGGCGAAGGCCGCGTGAAGGTCGCCCGCAAGGTCAGCCTCAACATCCCGGCCGGGGTGGATACCGGCGCGCGCATGCGGCTGGCCGGCAAAGGTGAGGGCGGCTTGCGCGGCGGCCCGCCCGGCGACCTGTTTGTCGTGCTGCACGTGCGCCCCCATGATCTGTTTGCACGCGACGGCCTCGATACGCGCTGCGAGGTGCCCATCCCGTTCCATATCGCGGCGCTCGGGGGCGAAATCCAGGTGCCGACGCTGCGCGGCGACGTGCCGCTGAAGATCCCCGCCGGCACCCAGCCGGGCCGGGTCTTTACCCTGCGCGGCATCGGCCTGCCCGATGTCCACGGCTCGTCGGTCGGAGACCACCACGTCGCCGTCACGATCGAAGTGCCCTCCGGCCTGCACGGCAACGCCGCCGACCTGCTGGCGGCCTTCGGGGCCACCATCAAGGAATCCAATCATCCGCGCCTGGCCGCGATCCGCCGGAAGGCCGCTGCCTTCCTGGCGCGCCACAAGGCCATGGGCGCCTCCCGGGGTGAATCATGAACGCGCCTGCACCAGAAAAGAACATGCACTTCATCCGCGAGATCATCGCGGAGGACAACCGCACCGGCAAGTATGGCGGCCAGGTCGTCACGCGCTTCCCGCCCGAACCCAACGGCTATCTGCACATCGGCCATGCCAAGGCCATCTGCCTGGATTTCGGCATGGCGCTCGAGAACAACGGGGAATGCCACCTGCGCATGGACGACACCAACCCCGTCAAGGAGGATGTCGAATACACCGATTCCATCCAGGCGGATGTCCGCTGGCTGGGCTTCGATTGGGGCCCGCACTACTACCACGCCTCCGACTACTTCGAGCAGATGTACGAGCTGGCCTGCGGCCTCATCCGCGACGGCAAAGCCTATGTCTGCGAAGTCCCCGGCGACGAATGGAAGCATTATCGCGGCATCCCCACCGAACCCGGCAAGGCATCGCCCTTCCGCAACCGCTCGGCCGCGGAAAACCTTGATTTGTTTCAACGCATGCGCGCGGGCGAGTTCCCGGACGGCGCCAAGGTGCTGCGCGCCAAGATTGACATGGCCTCGCCCAACTTGCACATGCGCGACCCGGTGCTCTATCGGATTCTGCACACTCCTCATCCCCACGCCGGCGACAAATGGTGCATCTATCCGATGTACGACTATGCCCATCCCATCGAGGACGCCCTCGAAAAAATCACCCATTCGATGTGCACCCTCGAATTCGAGGTGCATCGTCCGCTCTACGACTGGGTCATCCAGAACTGCCGCCTGTTCCCGTCCCGGCAGATCGAATTCGCCCGCCTGGAACTGACCTATACGGTCATGAGCAAGCGCAAGCTGCTTGAACTGGTCCAACGCAAGCTGGTCAAGGGCTGGGATGATCCCCGCCTGCCAACACTCGGCGGCCTGCGCCGCCGCGGCGTGCCCCCGGCCGCGATCCGCCAATTTTGCGAACGCGTGGGCATCACCAAATATGATTCCCTCACCGACGTCGCCTTGCTGGAGCATTGCATCCGCGACGAACTCAACCGCACCGCCCCCCGTGCCATGGCCGTGCTGAATCCCCTCCGGGTCGTCATCGAAAATACCGACGGCTTGCCTGCGGCGGTGCGCGGCGTGAACAACCCCGAAGATCCCGCCGCCGGAACGCGGGAGATCCCCTTTGGCCCCGAACTGTTCATTGAACGCGAAGACTTCGCCGAAACACCCCCCCCGAAGTATTTCCGCCTCAGCCCCGGGAAGTCCGTCCGTCTGCGCAACGCCGGTTTTCTGACCTGCACGGGCGTCGACCATGACCCCGCCGGAAACGTCGTCGCCGTGCGCGGCACCTTTGCCCCGATGGATGCCCCCGTCAAGGTCAAGGCCACCATTCACTGGGTGCCCGCGCACGCCGCCAAGCCGGTCGAAGTCCGCCTCTATGACCGGCTGTTTAAGGTTCCGGAACCGGATGCCGACAAGGATGTGGACTTCAAATCCCACCTCAATCCGGATTCCTTGCACATGGCCACCGCCCTGGCCGAGCCTTCCCTGCTGGACGCCCGGCCCGGCGACCGCTTCCAGTTTGAACGCATCGGCTATTTTGCCGCCGATCCCGACAGCCGCCCCAGCGCCCCCGTGTTCAATCGTACCGTCACCCTCAAGGATTCCTGGAAGCCCGCCTGAAGATGCGGTCAGGGTTCAGGGTTCAGGGTTCAGGAAAAGACCTGAACCCTTTTCCCTTGCCAGGCGTTGATATGGACAATTCTGTCATTCTTCATTTTTAATTCATTATTCTTAATTGCTTTCATGACCGTCCACCTCCAGCGCATCGTGGTCCGCCACGATTTTCCCGTTGTCTTCACCCGCCATCTGTTCTTGCCGCGCAACCGCGCGCTGCGCGACGCCCTGGCGCGCGGAACCTCCCCCCGCCGCCATCGCTGCCTGGTCTTGGTGGACAAGGGCGTGTTGAGAAACTTCCCGGACCTGCCCAAACAGATCCGCGCCTATTTCCAGACCCATGCGAATGCCTTGAACCTGGTCCGCGCTCCGTTGACGCTGGCGGGCGGCGAAGGCATCAAGCAATCCGCCGCCCCGGTCCACCGGATGGTGGAAGCCCTCCGCGCCGGCAACATCTGCCGCCACTCTTTCTGCATCGCCATTGGTGGCGGCGCTTTCCTGGACGCCGCCGGCCTGGCCGCCGCCCTGTTCCACCGCGGCGTGCGCCTCGTGCGCGTGCCAACCACCGCCCTGGCCCAATGCGATTCGGGAGTCGGCGTCAAGAATGCCATCAACTATGCAGGCGCGAAAAACCTCTTGGGCACCTTTGCTCCGCCCTGGGCCGTCTTGAACGACGCGGATTTCCTGGATTCGCTCCCTTTGCCCCTGCTCCTCGACGGCGTTGCCGAGGCCATCAAGGTGGCCGCCATCAAGGATGCGGCCTTCTTCCGAGCCATCGAACGCGCCGCCCCCAGAATCCGACAGCGCAACCTGCCCGTCATCCGCCGGATCCTGAAACGCTGTGCCCTCCTGCACCTGGAGCACATCGCCTCCTCCGGCGATCCCTACGAAATGGGCACGGCCCGGCCCCTTGACTACGGCCACTGGGCCGCCCACAAGCTGGAAAGCATGTCGCGACACCGCCTCTCCCATGGACATGCCGTTGCCATTGGCATCGCCCTCGACGCTCTCTATGCCGCCCGCATCGGCCTGTTGCCCCGGACACAGGCCCGCCGCCTGGTCACCACCCTGAGCGCCTGCGGGCTCCCGATCTACAATCCGGCACTGGGCCAAACCCGACGCAGCGGCAGCCTGGTTGTCCTCGACGGCATCGAGGAATTCCGCGCCCATCTCGGCGGCGAACTCACCATCACCTTCCCCGCCCCCCTCGGCGCCCGCGTGGAACTGCACACAATCGATACACCCCTGATGGCCGACTGCATCGCCACCCTCTCCGATTGGGGTCAGCCCTTAAATGTTAAATCTCGGGACCATGATTGACCATGTCAGGGATGACCCCGTGAATCCATTTCCGCTATCCTTCTGCCTGAACGCCTGCGACGCCGCGACATGGAATGCCGTGCAGGAAACGCTCGACACCCTGATACCGGCGGTCAAGGCTCTCGTGGCTCCCCACCGCCCGTTCCCCCTCAGCCTTCATCTGGGCAACCGCGCCCTGCGGGAGGCGTTATCTCGGGCAGACGAGCTTCGGAAATGGCTGGAAACCCACGGCTGCTTTCTGGCCGCTCTGAACGCTTTTCCCTACGGCCGCTTTCAAAACGTCCGCGTGAAAACCAACGTGTACCGCCCAAACTGGACCGATCCAGACCGCCTGGCCTACACCCGCCGGGCCATCGCATTCCTGAGCGCGCTCCTCCGGGAGGGTCAGACCGGCACGATCACCACGGTTCCGGGCGGCTGGGGCGAAGACTGGATCTCCCCCGAGGACGATCGCGAAGCCCTGAAGAATCTGCGGAAAGCGGCGGCATACTGCCGCGAAGTGAAATTTGCGACTGGCCGCCACATCCGCCTGGCCATCGAACCCGAACCCGGCTGCGTCTGGGCCCTGTTCGACCGGCGACTTGACCGGCTGGGGCCTGAAGTCTGCTGGTGCCTCGACACCTGCCACGCCGCCGTCGAGTTCCAGTGCCTGGACGATCTCGACTGGAAGCGCATCGGCCGCGTCCAACTGGCTGCCGCCATTGAATGCGACAACACATCCGCCGCGCGCGCCGCACTGGCACCCTTTGCCGAGCCGCGCTTCCTCCACCAGACCCGCGCCGCGCTCGATGGGAAAGTCATTGGCGCCTGGCCCGATCTGGCCCCGGCCCTCTCGGAGCTGCCGCGCTTCCCGAAAAACGCCGTCGTGCGCACTCATTACCATGTGCCGTTGACGTGGAAAGGCGCCGGTCCCCTGCGCTCCACGCGCGTGCACCTCAATCCCGCATTCTTCCGACAGGCCCGGCGGGTTTTCTGCGAAGTCGAAACCTACACCTATTCCGTCCTGCCCTCCCACATGGGATATGACGTGGTTTCCCAGGCGATCGCGGGCGAGTTGAAATGGGCCGCCGCGGCCCTGCAAGCGGCTGCCCGGCCTCCCCGACGTACTTAAGGCTGCTCTTCGTCCATGAAGCGGAAGATCGTCTCCCCGGGCTTGGCATACCCCAAATCCTCCCGGGCGATTTTTTCGATGAAATGGGGGTCTTCCTGCAACTTGGCCTGTTTCAGTTTCAGCAAACGGAGATATTCGGCCTGGCGCTGGATATCCTGTCGCAGGGCATCCTCCCGCGCCCGCAGATCCTTTTGACGCTGGATCAGCGGCCGGAAGAAACTGGCCACGATGCCCGCCAAAAGCAGCAGGGTCAGAATCAGGCAAACCCGCTGGATGAGCCTCCACACATTCATCTACCGGGAATTCTAGCGCGTCCCCCGCGCCAGCGCAATCCCGCCGCACCGGGCCTCGGCGATCTGGCGGCCCGTCCCGCCGTCTTCCCCGCTTGCACCCGGCCCCGCAATACCGTAGTTTGCCATCAGGATGACACATTCTCCAAAAGAGTTTGATTTCTGGTATGCGGTCAACAACACGGAAGTGCTGGAACTGCCGCGCAACCGGCTGGAGACGTTCGGCGCCACCTTGATCAACTACCGGCTGATCACCGAACTGATGGATGCGGTGGGGCAGGTCCGCGTGCGTGAAGGGCGCATCCAAGCGTTTCGGCCTGAAATCCTTACGCCCCAGGCCCTTTCCGAATCCCCGCTGCTGGAAGGCTTCCGCGAAGGCCCATCCGACGATTTCATCCAATGGCTCCGCGAACACGAGTCCGAACTGATCCTGCTGAAGTACGGCTTCAAGATCCGCCATGAAACCGTTACGGAATCCGTCGTTCACGATTCCGTTGAAAACGTGGTCGAGCGCGTACGCGCGGATCTGAAGGCGCGGCAGGACCCGCTGGCCGCCCTGGTTCTGGGCGTGGACGAACCCTGGGAAGTCTGCCTGCTCAAGCTCCTCTTCGAGGTCGTCCGGCGGTCCGCCCCCGCCAATGCGCGCGATCTCCGCGCCGATCCCGACGGATCCCGCCATGAGATCGATCGCGCGTTCCGGCGGGCGGCGGGCGATCGTTCCCAACTCGCCCCGCTGGCGGCACTGCTGACCCGCCTGAACAAGTTCAAGGAATACGAGGACCGGTTTTTCGCCCTGGTCCGCAGTCATTCCGGATAGGCGGGGCTGCCGATCATCTCGCGGCGATCCACGGGATCGCCACAAAAGTGCCGATGCTGCTGCCGATGTTTGTCAGCGCCACCACCAGCAAAATGCGGATGACCGGATTCCGGAAAAAAGCCGACATGCTTTCCATAGCCTCCGGCAGGGCTTCGAAATCGCCCACCGAAGGCGGCCGAAGCCACGCCTGAACCAGCCCGGCCACCCAGCCGGCGGCCAGCGCCGGATGCAGGGTCGTGATCGGGGCCGCCAGAAACGCCGACAGAATGGTCAATGGATGCGCCAGCGACACCAAGGCCCCCAGCGCCCCCAGCGTACCCGTCACGCCCACCCAGATGGCGATGGAATCCACCCCGCGCTCCGCGCCGCCTTGGAAGAACCCCCACGCGATCAAGGCGATCACGCCCGCGGGAATCAGCCACGGCCAAATTTTCGACCAGCGTGTACGGGGTGGCAGGCTTTCCAGTTCCGCCACGGACATGGGTTCCCGGATGGCCTTCAACATCCCGGGCACATGCCCGGCGCCCACCACGGCCACGATCTGCCCGCCCGGCGCCGCGCGCAGTTTCTGCGCCAGATAGACGTCGCGCTCGTCAATCAGCCGCTTCTTGATTTCCGGAAAGGCCTTGCCCATCTCGCCCATCAGGGCTTCGAGCTGATCCTGTTTCTTCAGCGCTTCGATGTCCTGGCCCTGGATTTTCTCGGAACTGAACATGGCCTGGAACATGACGCTGAACAGTTTCAGCCGCTGCCAGAACCCCAAATGCCGCCAAACCCGTTTCAGGGTAAGATCAATCCGCCGGTCGATCAGTTCCAGGCGGGCGCCGGTTTCCTCCGCACACGTTGCGGCGGCCAGCATTTCGGCGCCGGGTTCCACCTCCAGTTGCTTCCCCAGGCGGCGGTAGAACGACTGCATGGCCAGTTGCGCCAACAGGAAGGTCGCCTTCCCCTGCTTGATCACCTGAAACAGGTTGGTGTGTTGCCAGGCGGCTTTCTTCACCATCCCCTGATAGCGCGGCTCGCACAGTTCAATGGCAATGGTGTCGGGCCGGACCGCGGCCACGGTGTCGCGCACATCCTGCACGCTTTGGGCCGACACATGGGCTGTGCCCACGAGATAGACGGTTTTGCCCTCCAACTCCACCTTCGTGGTGCTGGAGGGCAAGGCAGAGGCCTCGGCCTGCATGGACAGGGCTACGGCGAGCCGCTCTTTTTGATGTAGATGTCGGTGCGGCGGTTGCGCTGCATGTTTTCTTCCGTGTCGTTGGGCGCCACGGGCCGGTCGAAGCCGTAGCCCACCGCCGTCACGTTGTCGGCAGGAATCCCGCTGTGCTCGACCAGATAATCCTTGACGGCATTGGCGCGGCGCTCGCTGAGGCGTTGGTTGTAGGCGCGGCTCGAGGTCTTGCGCTTGTCGGCATGGCCTTCCACGCGCACCGTGGCGCCCGGATCGCGGCGCAGAACCTTCACCACCGGTTCCAGGTCCTGGAAGTACTGCGGGCGGATGAACGACTTGTCATAGTCGAATTCGATGAGCAGGGTAAATTTCTGCAGGTCGTCGACCGGATCCAGCGGATTGGTGCCGTCCTCGATGACTTCGTGGCCGTCGCTCACGCCGCCGTCGTCCGTGTCGATGTCCAGCGGATTGGTTTTGTAGGTCAGGATTTCAGCGCCGTCCTTCAACCCGTCGAAGTCGCTGTCGGGATTGAGCGGGTCGGTCTTGTGGGTGAAATGCTCGGCGCCATCCGACAGGCCATCGCCGTCCGTGTCCGGATTGTAGGGATCGGTGCCGATGATGGCTTCATCCTTGTCGAACAAGCCATCTCCGTCGCTGTCCAGGTCGCCGGGGCCGGCATCGACCAGGAACTCAGGTGCCACGTATTTTTCGGCGCCGAAGCGGTACGACACACCGATCTCGGCCAAGACGGTGAACTCGGTGTGGGTGCCCTGGGGGCCGACGACCACGTCGCCGCGCAGCGCCCAGGAGTCGTTGAAGTGGTAGAACAAGCCGGCGCCGGCGAACACGCCCAGTTGCGTCTTGCCGTTTTCCACGTCGTCGCCGAGAAATGTAACGGCGGGTCCGAGGCGCAAGAAGGGATCCAGGCGGCGGTTTTCCAGCGCGCGCAGATGCAGGAGCACATCCAGGCCCAGCCGCAGGGCCGAGGTATCGTCATCCAGGGCATACTCCGGCTTGTTGAGCTGGTCGGCGGGCCGGGCATCGAGCGTGGGCATGTAGTTCAGGCTGCCCTCGATATCCCACCAGGCGTTCAGGCTGTAGCCCAGCTTGCCGAACACCCCCAGGCCCTCGTCATATTCCACATCGCCTTCCGGGTGGTAGTAATTGAGGCCCAGCGTGCCAAACCACGGGGCGCGCGCGAAAAGGTCCTCCTCCGCCGCCCCCGCCGGCGCCATCCAGCCGGAGGCCATCAGCACCGCGGCCAACACCCACTTCGTTGATTTCGTCATCTTGCAGTTCTCCCTGTTCAAAGATTGCCGGAACGATACCGACCCGCCCCCCCGCGTGCAACCAAAAACGCCCCCGAAAACGCCCCGCTGTTTCCATCTCGGCAGGAATGGATTCACGGAACCGTTTCGACCTCGTCAGCAGACACTTCTACCACAATGCCCCCCCCCATCATCTCAACCTGCAGTAACAGGCGCCCGAAACGTCCCATTCGTTCAAAACGGCCTTCCACGCCCTGCAATGGTCCTTGAACAATCCGACAGGTCTCGCCCCTCCCCAGATTCTGCGTCGGCGTCACGTAGAGACCGCTCTGCAGCCCCCGCCACACATCGCGCAACTCGCGGTCGAGTTGCACCTTCGCCCGCTCGCCGCAGGGCTTCAGCACGTAGGCCACGCAATCCGAGGCGGCAAAATCCTTTTTGGTTAAATCCCCCACCACAAACACGAATCCGGAAAACAGCGGCAATTCACTGATTTGTCGCTTTCGATGACTGATAGTGACACGCCGAAAAACCGGTAGAAAATGCGCCTGATGTCGATTCCGAAGCCATTCGGCGAATTTCTTTTCCCAACGAGGCCGGGTGCGGGCACAGGTCCAAACCCGGCCATCAGCCTCCTCCCCCGGCAAGAACAAATCACGGGGGAATAAGAACGGCTGACAGTCCACTGCAGACGTCAGCCCTTCGCCCCCTCGTTTGTACATTTCCACCTGAGCAGCCATGGCATCCTTGACGGTCATTGATACCCCATTCCGGTCACGCTCGCAATGCGATAGCGCCAGACGCGGAGATCTGGCCCACGACCGAACCAGGCAGGAACACGGGAAAAGATGACGGTAATCCCGACCATGACGGGTGACCCCGGTTGCCCGGATCCAATGCGCCGCCGAATCCCATGCCTGCCAATCCTGCAAAAAGCAGTTCCGACGAGCCCGGCGGGTACACCTGCAACCGAGCCGGTTCCCGTTTGTAAGCCGCGGCGCTGCGGTGCAGGTTGCCGATTTCATCGCGATCCGCGTGCATGGTTTGCATGCATCATTGAAATCCGAATTGGCGCAGCATCGCAAGTCAGGTAAAGTCCAGCCGTTCGTCATGACGGCAGTTCAGTCATTTTGTAATGATTCTCCGGGAGGCAGCCTGTTTCTGGCGATCTGCCGCGGATGCTCCCCTCCGCTGGCGAGCGATCCCGAGACCATGACGGAGGCCTGGCAACTGGCGGGACAGCACGGGCTGGAACCCCTTGTGGCGGGATACATCCTGGATCATCCCGAGGCCGGATGGCCCACCGCACTGCAGAACGAGGCCAGAAAAACCCGGGACTTCGCCCTCGTCCGAAACATCCAGCTTCTGGCTCTGCTGGGAGATATCGGCCGCACTCTGGATGGAGCCGGCATCCCATGGATCGCCTTGAAGGGCCCCGTGTTCACGGCCCAATACGTGGGCGATCTCAGCCGGCGCACCAGCAGTGATCTGGACGTGCTGGTACACCCCGGAGACGTGCCGCAAGTGGACCGACTGTTCCGGTCAATGCAAATCACCAGCCGCCGTCCGGCACAACCACAAAAACATCCGCTGGGAATTCGGGGGCATGAACACAAGTACTACTCAACCGCTCCCCGGTACCTCGTTGAACTGCATTGGGATCTTGTTTGGCGATCTTGCTATGAAATCGTTTCTCCGGGCGCTCTGTTCCAGCGGGCCGGGACCTTTCAAACCGAGAGCGGATCCTTCCCCGTGCTTTCGCCGGAAGACGCCCTCCTGTATGCCGCCGTGCATGCTTTCGAACACTGCTGGGACCACTTCCACCAGTTGAAAACACTGGACTGGATTCTGATGGGACGGCCCGGATGGGGCCAGGAGTCTCTGGATTGGAATTTTATGCTGAAAACCGCCGCGCAGGCCGGCAAATCCCGGATTTTCCTCCTTGGTTTAAAGCTGACGCGGGATTTACTGCACCGCCAGCTGCCGGCCTTGGTAGACGATCGGATCGACTCGGATCCGGTCCTGGCCTCATTGGCGAGCCAGGTCGGCCGCAATTTCCACGGAGCCGGCCCCGCCCGCTCCCTGCCCCGTGCCGTTCTCTTCAAGTGGCAAGCCATGGAAACATGGAGCGATCGTCTTTCCATGGCATTCGCGACTGTGGCGGCGCGGCTGGGTTGGCTTCGCCCCCCAAATTGATGCCAGAATCCGCCGTCAACTTTCTCCATCCCCCCGGGCGCTTTGGGTCGATTGTGTCGGCCCGCCTTGACAGCCCCCCCCGTCTCCGCTTTACATTCCTGCTCGATGAGTGAAAATTCCATCCTCTCCATCGGCGCCCCGGGGTTTAATGTCGACCGCCTGGTGGCCGATCTCCAGGCCACGGCCGACCGGAAGATGAAAGCAGGCGTCTATGCCGACGCCCGTGTGGCCCGCGCCGAAAAGACCAATTTGGTCAATCTCCGCGGCTCCGACGATTTTGTTTCCTTTTATCTGACCTGTCTGCGCGAAGCCGTCTTTGTGGATATTTCCGACTTCGAGATCCACGAGCGCCGGCGTTTCTTCACTCCCCTGCTGGTGGCCTTCAAAAAAGCCATCTGGAAAATCCTGAAGTTCTACACCTATCGCCTCTGGTCCCAGCAGAATCAAATCAACGGCCTGATCATCACCGGCCTGGAGGGCATGGAGGAGCAGACAGCTGCCCGCCTCGCCGCCCTCGAGCAACGCCTCGCGCGGCTGGAACAGCAGGCCTCGGGCCATGGCTCGCCCTGACCGGATCGCTTTTGTCTGCCCTCGCTATGCCGGCGAGGGAGCGGTGGGCGGGGCGGAAACCCTGCTGAAGAATCTGGCCATTCATGCCGCCGCCGCCGGCATTCCGGTGGATTTCCTCACCACCTGTGCTCAAAGCCATCATACCTGGGAAAATAATTTGCCAGCGGGAGTCAAGACCACGGACGGCCTGCAGGTTCACTTCTTCCCGACGGACGCGCGCGATGTCCCGCGGTTTCTGCGCATCCAGCAGTCCATCGACCGGGGCCGTCCCGTCTCCGAAACCGATGAATTGTTCTGGCTCCGCAACGGGGTGTATTCCTCCGCCTTGTTGGCTCATCTGGATCGGCACGCCACGGACTATCGCGCCATTCTGCTCGGGCCCTATCTGTTTGGCTTGAGCTACTTCGCCGCCCTGGCCCATCCCCGGCAAGCTCTCCTGGTGCCCTGTCTCCACGACGAACCTTTCGCCCGGCTAACCTGCATGAAACGCCTGTTTTCCGAAACGGCCGGGTGCCTCTTCAACTCGCAGGACGAACGCGAACTGGCTATGGAACTCTTCACCTTCCCGGCGGCGAAATCCCGGATCGTTGGCATGGGGCTGGATCCTTTCGCCGTAGATTCCACCGCCTTCGCGCGGCGCCATGGCCTGACCGCCCCCTATGTCCTGTATTCCGGCCGCCGCGAACCGCTCAAGGGCACGCCCCTGCTGTGCGATTATATGCAGACCTTCCGCGAACGCAGCCGCCGCGATGTGAAACTGGTGTTCACCGGTTCGGGAACCATCGATGCCCCCCCCGCCCTCCGGCCGCATCTGTTCGATGCCGGCTTTGTCAGCGAAACCGAAAAACACGAGGCCATGGCCGGAGCCATCGCGTTTCTGCACCCGTCCGTCAACGAGAGTTTCGGCATTGTGCTCCTCGAAGCTTTCCTGGCCCGTACCCCCGGCCTGGTCCATGCCCGCAGCCGCGTCCTGGTCAGCCAATGCCGCGCCAGCGGGGCCGGCCTCTGGTTCCGTCACTATCCCGACTTTGAAAATCAGCTCCTTTGGCTGCTCGACCACCCGGAGGCCCGCGCCGCCCTCGGCTCGCGAGGCCACGACTTTGTCGCCCGCGAATACGCCTGGCCGGTGATCGAACGCAAGTTCATGGAGGCCCTTGACGCCTTCGCCCCGCGCCGCGCATAGCCGGATGCCCCACCTTGGCGGGCTCATGCATGAGCATGAAAAAGGACGCCCGGTCGGGCGTCCTTTTTCACGGGAGTGGGGACCCGGTTACCAGCGATAATGCGCAAAGGCCTTGTTGGCGGCCGCCATCTTGTGGGTATCGTCGCGCTTTTTGACCGCGTTGCCCTGGTTTTTATAGGCATCGAGAATCTCGGACGCCAAGGCGTGCTGCATTGAAGCTCCTTTACGTCCGCGGCTATAATCCACAACCCACCGGAGGGCCAGACTGGTTTGGCGCGAGGGCGCCACCTCGACGGGAACCTGGTAGGTGGCTCCGCCGACGCGCCGGCTCTTGACCTCGACCTTGGGTTTGACATTGTCCAACGCCTGCTGGAAGACCTCGATCGGATCCTTGCCCTCGGTCTGTTCCTTGATCTGGTCCAGCGCGCCATACACCGTGCGCTGCGCGGTGGACTTCTTGCCGCGGGCCATGATGATGTTCACCAAATGTGTCACCAGATCGCTGCCATAGCGGGCATCCGGAAGGAAATCGTGCTGGTCTGCTTTGCGCCTTCTCATGCTTCCGCCCTCTTACTGTTTTGCGGCTTTGGGGGTTTTGGTGCCGTACTTGGAACGGCCCCGACGGCGGGATTCAATTCCCAGACAATCCAGCGTGCCCCGGACAATGTGATACCGGACGCCCGGCAGATCCTTTACCCGGCCGCCGCGCACCAACACCATGCTGTGCTCCTGCAGATTATGCCCCTCGCCCGGAATGTAGGCGCTGACTTCCTCGCCATTGGTCAGGCGCACGCGGGCGACCTTCCGCAAGGCCGAATTCGGCTTCTTCGGAGTCATGGTCTTCACCAACAGACAGACGCCCCGACGCTGCGGACACTTATGCAAGGCGGGCGCTTTGCGCTTGGAGCGCAAGGGGTGACGCCCCTGTTTCACCAGTTGATTGATTGTCGGCATATCGTTTGTTTCGTTCCTTTTCTACGGCCTTCTTGACACAAATTGAGGCGCACCCTATCAAGCTCCCCGCCCCTTGGCAACCCTCTTGTTGGACATTCTCCGCATTTCCCGGCCCCCCGGCCTCTCCGAAAAAACCGTGCATTCCTGCCCAGCGATGCCTATGATGTCCGAAAAAGAGAATCGGCCCTGTTCGGACGCCCTGCCATGATCAAGCATCTTGCCTTTATCCTTCTGACTGCCGGATTAGCCTGCGCCATCTCCGGCCCGGCTGACGCCCAACCCCCGAAAGCCGCCCCGCCCCAGCCCATGCGCGTGGCCATGCTGTCTGACGGCGGCACCTTCGGCGACAATTCCTTCAACCAGAACTGCCGGGAAGGCATCGAGGAGCTGCTGTATTCCGGCACCCCCATTTTCGTCCAGTTCGTTGAGACCCTGTCTCCGGCCAACTTCGAGCGTAAATTGGCCGTTTTTGCGGAGCGGGATTACCGGCTGATTCTCGGAGTTGGCTATCGCATGGCCCCGGCCATCCAAGTCGTGGCCGCCGAGTATCCCCGCACCCTGTTCGCCTGCGTGGACGGCGATTTCGATGAAATTCCTCATAATGTCTGGGCCTTGACCTTTCAGGTGGACGAGTGCGCCTTTCCGGCCGGTTATCTGGCGGCCGCCTGGGCCGACCGGCAAGATCCCCGGGATCCGGCCGCCGCCTGGATCGGCGGCATGGATGTGGACAGCGTCAATCAGTTTGTCGTCGGTTTTCAAAACGGCGTTCTGCATTTCAATCAAGCCAAGGGCAAGGCCGTCCGCATCACCGGCGGCCATGTGAACTCCTTCGAGGACTACGAGGCCGGCAAGGCACTGGCCACCCGCTACATCCAGGAGGGGGCCGATGTCATTTTCGGAGCAGGCTCCTATTCCGGCAATGGCGCCATTGCCGCCGCGCATGAGCACGGCAAGTGGGCCATCGGCGTCGATACCGATCAATATCACACCTTGGTCGACCAGCAGGGGGTCATCTTGACGTCCTGCCTCAAGCGCATGGACCGCGCCGTCCAGAAGGCCGTCACCGCCGCCCTGGACCATCAGTTCTGGGGCGGCACCCGCTATGTCGGAAACCTCGCCAACCATGGTGTGGGGCTGGCTCCCTTCCACGACTTTGACAACCAGATCACCGCTGAACTCAAGATGGAACTGCAGAACATCCAGCGGGAGATTCTGGAAGGGCGAATATCCACCGGCTGGCCGCCCCCCGCCCAACCCCCCGCCCCGTGAAAACACCCGGGTTCACACGCCTTTTCGGCAACCGCCCCCGGGCGGTCATTGGCATGATCCATGTGCGCGCCTTGCCGGGAACCCCGTGCCATGCGAACGACATGGAAGCCATCATCGACCAGGCCTTGGGGGAAGCCGATACCTACCGCGCCTGCGGCATCCACGCCCTGATGGTGGAGAACATGCACGATGTGCCCTATGTCCGGAATCCCGGGCCGGAAATTGTCGCCGCCATGGCCGTCGTCGCCCGCGCAGTGAAAAAGGCCCATCCGCAGTTGCCGCTGGGCATCCAGATCCTTGCCGGCGCCAATCGGGAGGCCCTCGGTGCGGCGCTGGCCTCCGGAGCCGACTTCATCCGTGCCGAAGCCTTCGTGTTCGGCCATGTCGCCGACGAAGGCTACATGGACGCCAGCGCGGGTCCCCTGCTGCGGTACCGCAAGACCATTGGGGCCGAAAAGATTGCCATCTTCACGGATATCAAGAAAAAACACTCCGCCCATGCCGTCACCGGCGACGTGGATATCGTGCAAACCGCCCACGCGGCGGAATTCTTCCTGTCTGATGGCATGATTGTCACCGGGACGGCCACTGGCGAAGCCGCCCGCATCGACGAACTCCGAGCCGTCTATGCCGCCGCCAAGCTGCCCGTCCTGGTCGGCTCCGGCATCACGGCTGAAAACATTCAGGAATATCTGCCTTTTGCCGACGCCTTCATCGTGGGCTCGCACTTCAAAAAAGACGGTCACTGGGCCAATCCCCTCGCCCCGGACCGGATCCGGTGCTTGCTCGACGCCCTCGTCTGAATTCCGCCTGGCGGAATGGGCTTCGCTACCCCGCGGAGAGGACACATCCATGCCGGGCATGGACCCACCCGACCCCGGCGGCCAGCGCCAGCAGCAGCACGCGCAATTCCCATTCCGCGACGGCGGTCGCGAGATGCCCGGTCACTTCACTGACAAAGGGCATGTCGGGATCGGCGTGTGCGATCCGTATCTGGCAGATTGTGCCGGAAACCTACGCTGGCCAGCCCCTTCCAGCGCCCGGGAAAAAAGGGGTTCCAGTATCCGATTCTCGCGCGCCACCACGGTCATATGGACAAACCGTGCCGGATCGGAAGTTCGGTATTGCCAGCAAACGTCATAAAAGTGGTTCCGTTGGAACAGATGCATTCCCATCTCATGCAAGACAGGATCCGCTGAGGCGGCAAATGCCATGCGAAATTCCCGGCGATCGGCCAAGGCGGGATGCTGCGCCAGCCGCGCGCCGGCTTCCCGGCCCCGTCCGGCGTCGGCCCGCTGCAGTTCCGGGAGCGTGAGCCGGGATTTGAACACCCCGATTCCCGTTTCGTCATGGCGATAACCATATTCAATCATCACGCTCTCGTTGTTATACAAAAAACCAAGGGAGGGGCTCCGGCTTGCCAGCGCATCGATCCGACGGGGCGTGGCGGAAATGGACAGCCCCAGCGCCAGCAGGGTCATCCAGGACAGATAACAAAGCCGCCGGACGGATGCCCGCGCCACCGGTCTTTGGATCCCGGCCGGCACAATGACCCCCGCGATGAGGACGAGCGGGACGAGGCCGGCCAGCAGGTTTAGGCGGATGTCCCGGAAATCCCAGAACCGCCCGACGGTCAGCCACTGCAGAAATTCGTCCGCCCAAGCGATGATGACCAGGCTCAAGGCGGCCACCGGATAAAGCAAAGGCTCCTGCATGTGATGCCGCCACGCCCGGAAGAGCAGGAAACCCAGAATGCCGTATTCCACGAAATGGATGGCCTCTGCGGCGGTTTGCACCTGTCGGTGCAACATCCACAGGGAAAACGCGACGAGAACCGCCAGCCAGGCCAGGCGCCTGACAATCTGGCGCGGTGGCGCCCGGATAACGCGAATCAGCGCCGCCAAGACACCGAGCGATCCGCCGTCTCGTCGAGACAAAAGGAGCCGGCCTGCAACATCAGACCGGCTCCGGTAAAAAAAATCCTGGCAACGTGCTACTCTCCCGCCCCCTAGCGAGGCAGTACCATCGCCGCGGCGAGTCTTGACTTCTGTGTTCGGAATGGGAACAGGTATTTCCCTCGCGCCATGGTCACCAGGAAAAAAGGATTGCATAGGATACATGGAATCGAATCCATAACCATGAAAGAGGTCGCAGGCTCCGCCCCGCCGAAACGGGGCGGAGCCGCGAACAAATAAATGGTCAAGCCTCACGGCTGATTAGTAGCGGTTAGCTGAACGCATCGCTGCGCGTACACACCCGCCCTATCAAGGTCGTAGTCTTCAACCAGCCTTCAGTCCAGGCGAACCTGGAAGGGAGATCCTATCTTGGAGTCGGTTTGGCTCTTAGATGCATTCAGAGCTTATCCATTCCGCACATAGCTACTCGGCGATGCCGCTGGCGCGACAACCGAAACACCAGAGGTGCGTCATTCCCGGTCCTCTCGTACTAAGGAATGTTCTCCTCAAATCTCCTGCGCCCACAGTGGATAAGGACCAAACTGTCTCACGACGTTTTGAACCCAGCTCGCGTACCACTTTAATCGGCGAACAGCCGAACCCTTGGGACCTTCTTCAGCCCCAGGATGTGATGAGCCGACATCGAGGTGCCAAACCGCCGCGTCGATATGGACTCTTGGCGGCGATCAGCCTGTTATCCCCGGAGTACCTTTTGTCCGTTGAGC
>JAAZBB010000069.1 GCA_012514035.1 Lentisphaerota bacterium
CGTGGAGAATGGAGTCGTCGTGGCCCGCTGGCGGACGGCGTCCGAGCAACAGACCGTCGGCTTCTGGCTGGAGCGCCAGGACGGCAACGCCTGGGTGCGGATGAACGACGAGATCATCTATGCCCGCGGCGAGGATGGCCTGGGCGCGTCCTACGCGCGGGTGGATTCCGGCGCCGCGCCGGGCGGCACATATGTCTATCGGCTGATTGAACTCGAAAACGACGGTGGTCGCCAAATCCACGGCCCGTTCGAACGGATTGCGGGCGCCTTGACTTTCAAGGACGACAATCCCATCACCCAGGCCGAAAACGGGATGGTCCTGCGCTGGCTCAGCCGCGAAGACGAGTTCTATCGGATCCTGCGGTCAACCAACCTGCTGGAGGGTTTGGACGGCTTCCGCCCGGTCGCCACCGGCATCCCCGCCACCCCGCCCGTCAATGAATATCTGGACCAGGATGCCGGCAGCCTCGGCATCTACACCATCCAGGTGGACGAGGAATAGGGCGCCTGAAACTACGAAATTCGCGAATTACGCGATATTTTGGCCGGCCACGGGGGTTCCCGGACCCCTGCCACCTTGCGTGGCGGGTGAACGAGGTCGGCGGGGGAGGGGCTAAATATTCAATATTCAATATCCAATGTCCAAGGTTTGGAACCTGGCGTCCTTGGCGTGAGCATGGCTGTTCGGCTCGGCTGTAGGCCCGGGCCTCTGCGCCCGGCGGGCTGTTGGGTCCCGCTGTTGGTCCGGCGGCTGCCGGACGGGATCGGGAACCGCGCCCACCACAGAGGGCGGGCCTACAAAATCGGGAAACCGATCGGCTGTAGGCCGGGCCTCTGCGCCCGGCGGGATCGGGAATCACGCAACCCCGCCGCCGTGGCCTGCAAAAACCTCAAAAATTACCTGCCCGCAATCACCAGAGCAGAAAATCGATTTCCCCGGCGTAGGGCCAATCTTCCGGTTTGGCAACCAAGCCTGCCCGGACTGGATTCATGCACACGTAATTCCATTTGTCGCCGGAGGATTCGCTGCTACGCAAGAGATGGTCGAAGAATCCCGTTTGCCAAGCTGGACCGGGAATTTGCTGTCGGCGCTTGATGGCGCCCAGATATCCTTTCAGGGCGGCCACCCAGCGCGAAAGGCTTTGGGACCCTTCCGCGGAAACGAAAACATGGATGTGGTCGGGCATCAGGACGTATTTACCGATCCACACGGCGGCCTGGGTCGGCGATCGGGCGCAAAATTCGCGAAAAGCGTCATGGATGACCTTGTCGCCCAACCATGCTTGGCGCTTGGCCGTGCAGATGGTCACGAAAAACAACGGCCGTCCGCGCAATGTCCAAACGGTTTTTAACCGGCGCAGGCGATGGGGACGATGTGGTTCAATATCACCGCACGTAGGTTTTGGCGCCATCGGCGGCAGGTTGGCATGGTTCTTCTTTGGCAAGCAAGTTTTGTTTTTGGATGCGCCGCCGTGTCTGGCAGGTTCATGGTCCGGCTGTAGGCCGGGCCTCTGCGCCCGGCGTAAATCCCGCCCGCCACAGAGGGCGGGCCTATAAACAAGCAGGATCTCAATAGCCAATATTCAATCCTCTGGAACTTGGCGGCTTGGCGTGCTTGGCGAGAGACGAATGGCTGGCCGCGGGGGGGCGTGGGCGCAAGGCCGCCCGGTTACGTTTCGACCGCTTTGGGGGGGGGGGAATATGCGAGAATTTTGCATTTTTGCGCATTTTCTTGATTTTTTTATCTTTACATATTGATTTTGGCCCCATAGCCTGTCAGACAACTGCCCGGAGGGGTGTCTAAACGCAGATAGGGATTTAAAAAAAAGGTACCGGAGGCAGAATCATGATTACATCCACGATCCGCAAGCGTATCGGTTGGGCCCTCGGAGCAGCGATGGGCCTTTTTTATTTCTCGTCCGGGGTTTCCGCGCAGATGGACCCCAAGGCGTGGGACAACGCCAGCCAGTCCGCCTACTCCGGCGGCAGTTGGGCCAATGGCTCCAACGGCGGCTCCGGCTTCAACGCCTGGTCCATCGTTTACACAGGCGGTGACTGGAAAGGCAGCTACGCCGGCAATCCGGCGGAGAAAGGCCTCAGCGGCATGACCAATCCCTCCTGGGGCATGTATGCGCATACCGCCGCCGGCAACAAAGTGGAAGCCACCCGCACATTCACGGCCCTGGCCGTGGGCGACGAGTTGAGCTTCAAGTGGGCCTTCAACTGGGATTCCGGCAGCACCCCCGGCAAGGGCATCAAGATCTTCGCCGGTGCCTCCCAGGTGATTGATATCAACAACGCGGGCAATGCGAATATCACGGTCAACGGCGTCAATACCGCCTTCGGCTACGGGGTCAACGCCATGACCTGGACGATCAAGCGGATCAACACCACGCAATTGACCATCACCGCCAACGACCGCGATGGCAGCGGGACGTACACAACAACGATCACCGCCGGCGCCCCGACTTCGATCCAATTTTACATCAACCGGCAAAGCGACAACAACGGCAACCGCGAGCCGTTCTTCAACGACCTGAAGATTCAGCCGACGGTCAAGTACAACCAGACCATCACGTTTGCCGAGGGGGCCTGGCAGAGCAAGACCTACGGGGACGCCAATTTCAACCTTTCCGCCACGGCCTCCTCGGGGCTGACGGTCAGCTTTGCGAGCTCGGACACGAGCGTCGCGACGGTGTCCGGCAACACGGTGACCATTCTCAAGGCGGGGACGACGACGATCACGGCCTCGCAGGCGGGCAACAACAACTACAATGCGGCGACGTCCGTGCAGCGGACCCTGACGGTCAGCAAGAAGAATCCGACGGTGTCGGGCTGGCCGACGGCGACGGCGATCACCCTCGGGCAGACGCTGTCCGATTCATCGCTGGTAGGCGGTTCGTCCACGCCGGCCGGGTCGTTTGCCTGGACCAATCCTTCCTATGAGCCGACGGAAGCTGGCACCGCGTCCTACAGCGTGACCTTCACGCCCACCGATACCGTGAACTACAACACCGCGCAAAACGACGTGAGCCTGACGGTCAACGAGGTGGAGAAGCAGGACCCGGTGATTGATACCTGGCCGACCTCCAGCGCGATCACCTACGGCCAGACGCTGGCAAGTTCAACGCTGTCGGGCGGCTCGGCGAACGTAGACGGACATTTCGAATGGAGCGATGACACCATCGTGCCGGTCGTAGGCTCGCCCGCGCAGAGCGTGACGTTCTATCCGGACGACGACGAGGCCTACAACACGGCGATCAGCACCGTGGCCATCACCGTGAACAAGGCCGACCCCTCCGTGACGACCTGGCCGACGGCGTCGGCGATCACCTACGGCCAGACGCTGGCCAGCTCGACGCTCTCGGGCGGCTCGGCCACCCCGGCGGGCTCATTTGC
>JAAZBB010000070.1 GCA_012514035.1 Lentisphaerota bacterium
CGCATGGCGTCCCACGCCGCCTCGTCCGACAACGGCGCGATCTGTGCGCGGATGTAGTCGTCCGCGAATTCGCGCAGGGGGCCTTTCTTGCGGTAGACGTAGAACAAGAACTCCCCCCCTGGCTCCAGGACGCGCGCGGCGGCCAGCAGGGCGGCCCGGGTCGACGGCGTATGGTGCAGCACCCCTTCGGAAAACACGGTGTCGAAGGCGCCATCAGCGAACGGCAATTGCAAGGCGTCCGCCTGCACCAGATGAACATTGGGAAATTCCCTCAAGCGTTCCTGGGCAACATCCACCGCCGTGGAAATGTCCGCCCCCACCCACATGGCCTTTCCCGTCCAGCCCGGATGGTTCAGATAAAGCGAAGAGGTGTATCCGCTGCCGCACCCCACGTCCAGGATCCGCCGGCGAGAATCAAAATAGCCGACCCAGTCCTTTTCGGATCCAAATCCATATTTAGAGATGCACCAGTCCAAGGAGAGCGCGCGGAATGCCGGGGTGTCGTATGTGTCGCGCTTCGCCCATTTGAAACCGAAGGCATCGCGGGTTTGAAGTTGCCCGGCATCTTCCGTCGCCACGAAACGCGGGATGCCGTTGCGAACCGGAAACCGTCGCCCGTCGTCTGTTTCGAGGCACTTTCCGGCGTCTCCTGGCTCAGGCCCCCAACGCAACCGGCCACCAGTTGCCGGATCCCGCAACAGCCGAAACAAGTCGTCGCTCATTGAATGAGTTCCGGGTCCAAGAAGGTTCCAACCTCGTGAAGCAGTTGTTCCACCACTTGCATCTGCTGTTCCGGTGTCAACTCGTGGTAGAGCGGCAAAGCCAAGGCGTGTTCGAAGACCCAGCGGCTGTTGTCCAGCCCGCCGGCATGGCGGCAGAGTGGACCGGATTGGAAGGCGGGATGCCGATGCAGCGCGTAGCTGCCGATCTGCACTTCGATGCCGGCGGCGCGCATTGCACGCATCACGCGGTCGCGTTCGGGCACAAATACACAGAAGGACTGGTACGAGGGATCGCCGCCGTCCACGACCCGCGGAACGCCGACGCGCTGATCCCCGGCCAGCAATTCGACGTAGCGTGCGGCTTGCTCCCGACGGCGCGCCAGCAGCATGTCGATCACCCGCATCTGGGCGCGGCCGACCGCCCCCAGGATATTGCTGAGCTTGTAGTTCGTGCCCACCATGCCGAACACGGTATCCTCGCGGGTTGTTTGCGCCTGCATGCCGAAATGCTTGAAGGAGTCCATCCACTCCGCCCAAACGGGGTTGTCCGTAGTAACCAGTCCGCCCTCCCCTGTGGCAATGAACTTGCGGGGGTAGAAACTGAAGGCCGAGATATCGGCCCACGCTCCGGTTTTTCGGCCCCGGTAGGCCGAACCGATGGAGCAGGCCGCATCTTCGATGACGTACAACCCATGCTTTTGCTTGATCTCCGCCAGGCGGTCATAGGCCAAGGGCAGGCCGAAGATGGAGACGGGCATAATCGCCTTGGTTCGGGGGGTGATGGCCGCTTCAAGCGCGGCGAGGTCCAGCAACATGGTGTCTCGCTCCACGTCCGCCAGCACCGCCGTGGCACCCACGAGGTTGACCACGCCCGCGGTTACCGGATAGGTGTAGTCCGCCACCACCACTTCATCGCCGGGACCGATGCCCAGTGCCCGCAGCGCCATTTCCAGCCCAAGGGAGCAGTTGCAGACCGCCAGGGCGTGCGCACAGCCGATGTGGCGGCGGCACAACTCCTCGAATTCACGGGTTACGGCACCTTCGGTCCAGTAGCCGCTGTCGAGCACTTCGAGCACGCCGCGCTTGAGGTCCTCGTTCAGATAAGGCTTCGACAGGGGAATGCGCATCACCGCTCCACCCCCGCGTTCTTCTGCCGGATGGCCACTTCCTCCTGATGCCGCTTGCGCCAGTCGATCAGCGACCGCATGCCTTCCTCCAAATCGATCGACCAGCGGAAGCCCAGCTTCTCCGCGGCGGCCTTGGGACAGCCCACCCGGTTGGTCACAAAATACTCGCCGGCCGGCTTGTAGTTGATCCCCAGATCCTCTCGCCCGGTCAGCTTGAGCAGGAGTTCGACCAGTTCCTTGACGGTGGTCTTGACCCCCCGGCCGACGTTGAAGAAACCGATCGGGCAGTCCGAAGTCATGGCGCAGATGTTGGCGCGGGCCACGTCCTGCACATGGACGAAGTCATAGGCCTGCGAACCATCGCCGAAGACCACCGGCGGCTCGTTGCGGTCGATCGCGTCCAAGGCCTTCATCATGACGGCGATGTAGGCCCCGCGGTAGTCCTGGCGCGGACCGTAGACGTTCATGTAGCGCAACCCCACTCCTTTAAGCCCGTAGCGTTTGTGGTGGGCCTTCATCATGGCCTCGCCGGCAATCTTGGTGGCCCCGTAGAACGTCCAGCAGTTGAACGGATGGCTTTCCGTCATGGGCTCCTCAAGGGCGTCGCCGTAGACGCTGGCGCTGGAGGAATAGACCAGCCGTTCGATCCGGTTCCGGCGGCAGGCCTCCAGAACGTTGAAGGTACCGCGGATGTTCACGTCGAACGCCGACTGCGGAAACTCGTGGCAGTGCAGCAGCCACAACGCCGCGAGATGGAAGACGGCGTCGGCCCCCTGCATGGCGACATCCAGGATTTCAGGGTGGAGGACATCCCCGCCCAAGGGGAAGATTTCCACGCGCGGATCGCGCAGCGCGGTCTGCAGGTTCTCGCGCAGGCCGCGGCAGAAGTTGTCGTACACCACCACCTTGGCCGCGTCGGTCTCGATCAGTTCCTCGACGACATGGGACCCGATCAGCCCTGCCCCACCGATGACCAGCACCCGCTTGCCTTTCAGATCCATGAGTTGTTCTCCTCAACAATTGAGGCGTTACCATACCGGATGACAGACGGAGATACAATGATATATCCGGACAACGGGATTGGCAGGGCGCATCTGTGCTGGGGTGCACACCTGGACGGTTTGGGAAGGGACGCCCCTCCATAGGCGGGCAAGCTGCGCCGGCGGCGACTCAAAACTGGGTTTGTTGAAGCCTGTGTCGGAAACAGCACCCCATCCCGGATACGCCCGGATTTGAACCCGTTGCTGGCGCCCTTGCCAATGCGGTTTTGCCGCCGGTTCCGCCACAACAGCGGCCCCGTTCGCCGGGCGCGGCGGGTGTTCGTGTTTCCGGCTGAACGCGTTCACCAAGCAGTACAACAGGTCGAATCCGGTTGTTGCCCAGGGATAGCTTGATCATTGTCCCCGCACAGGCCCTATGGGGAAAATCCGGCTCGGGCAGCCCAGGTCCGAAAATGCTTCTTGAGTCTATCCGGAATCCAGCGCCGCCATGTGGAAGACAAGCGAGCGTTCAGTGCGTAATCGGCGAGTGGCCGGGCAGGAGGACGCAGGTCCGGCTCCTCCACGACGGCCCGGAACAGACGGGCATAAGCGGCCCCCATGCGCTCCAGGGAAAAATGCGTCACCACCCGGTCCCTTGCTTCCCTGCGCATCCGGGCCCAATCCTGCTCGGCCCGGGCCAACCGCCCCCACGCGCTGCCCATCGCGTTCCCGTCCCCGGGCGTGAATAGCAAGCCGGACCGGCCATGAACCGTGATCTCGTCCGAAATCCCCGGCAGCCGGGACAGCAAGGGAACGCAGCCACAGGCCATGGCCTCCAGCGTGGAATTGGAACACCCCTCGAACCTCGAAGGCAGGATGAACACCCCATGCCGCTGCAAGAGAGCCGGGATCTGCTCCGGATCCACCCGGCCGGCCAGGTTCACATGATCATCCAACCCGGCGGCTGCGAAACGCGCCCGCAACCGGTCGAGATCCGGGCCGCTCCCCGCCACGGTTAAATGCACCTCCGGATCAAACCGCAGGGCCCGGGACAGGATCTTCGGCAGCAGGAACACGTTCTTCTGGAGATCCTCGATCCGGCCCACGTAGATCGCCCGGCGCGGAGACGCTCCCGTTCCCGGCTGGAAACGCCCGGTATCCACCCCGTTGGCGATCACTTCCACTTTGGCCTCTGCCACGCCATATTTGGCGACCAGATCCTTTTTCAACCGGGGTCCAACGGCGATGATGCGGTTGAAATGAGCCGCCATCAGAGCCGTCGGCCAATACACCCCCCGGGCGTTGTGCGGCATGCGGGCGATGCATCGGATGCCGCGCGGCAAAAAGGGCGGCAGACTGGACACGAAGGGGTAACAGCTCGGCAGAACGACCACCGCAGAAAACTGCTCTGCCTGCAAATGGTCCACCAGGCGGCGGGCCATGGCGGCGGGTTCCCGGTCCGGGTACTCAATGAAGTCCACTCCCGCATCATGGGCAAACCGGGTGGCGGCAAAGGCCTGCTTGTCGAAAGGCGGAATACACCGGTAGTCGATGTCCATGGGCAACAGCTGTTCCCGCACCTGCCGAAAGCTGGTATAGGTCCCGCCGATCTGCGGCTCGCAGATGTAAGCGATTTTCAGATGAGATTCCATTCTCGAGGGGCAATATAACGGACTTGATAGGCCGGGGAAAGCATGAACAACCTTGATTACACCACGAAATACTCAAACACACCTTATTTAGAACAGGATGACTGGATTTACAGGCGGAACAGCCGGGAGCCGGTTCACCACAGAGACACAGAGAGCACAGAGGGATGGCCGGGGGAGCCAACAGCCGGATGATTCACCTCAAAGAACAGAAGGAACGCAAAGAAGCAGCCGAGCAGCCCGGACGGAGCCCGCCCGTTTGGGCGAGGTCTTCGACGGCGAGCCGTCGCGGCCTAAAGCGCCACCCGTAGAGGGGTGGCTTACAGGACAGCCGCCTGGTTCCGTTGCGATTTCCGCTTACGTATCTGGCTTCTCGCGGTTTTCTCCGTGGCCCTCTGTGTTTCAATATAGCGGTCAAGATGGCTGCGCTCCGGCAAACGGTTTCCCCCATCCAATCATTTTCTGTTTTCCTGGGTTTCCTGCTTCCCGCTTTCGTGTCATTTCGTGCATTTCGTGGTTGGACGGCTGATAATCTTGGTCAGCATTTTGCAAGTTTCAGGTACAGTGCCAGGAGCTTCTCCGCACTGACGGGCCAGGTGTGGCGTTCGAGGACCTGCTGGCGGCCGGTCGCGCCCATGCGCTGTCGCAAGGCGGGATTGTCGGCCAGTTTCTTCAGGCCGGCAGCGAAGGCTTCGGCATCCCCCACCGGCACCACCACCCCCGCTCCGTCTGCGACCAGCTTCGGCACCCAGCCGCAATCGGTCGTCAGCACCGGCAACGCCGTGGCCATGGCCTCGATGGCGGCAAAACAGAAGGATTCATAGACGCTGGAAACTACTTTCACGTCGGCGGCGGCATACACGCCGGGCATGTGCGGAAACGAAACCTCCCCGAGGAACATGACCTTGTCCGCAAGGCCCAGGGCGGCAGCCTGCTTCTCCGTTCGGGGCCGCAACGGACCACTGCCCACCAGGACCAGCCGCGCGGCGGGATGGTCTTTCACGAAACCGGCGAAGGCGGCGAGCAGCATTTGATGGTCCTTGAAGGCCTGGAACCGCGCCACATACAGTGCGATGAATTCATCGCGGCCGATCCCATGCGTTTCGCGGAAATCCGAAAGATGCGGCCGGAACAGGTCCGCGTCCACAGCGTTGGGAATATCCGTCACTTCCAATCCCGAATCCCGCAATTTCTGGATGCTGGTACCGCTGGCGATCAACGCGTCTGCCAGCGGCACGCCGCCGCGGGGATCGTGGTAATTGGGAGCGGTCAGGCGCATGACAATGGGGGTTTTCACGCTGCGTTTCTTGAGCCGATAGACAAAGTTCGGCAGTTCGCAGACCTGAATGATGTCGAATTCGCCGGCGTGCTTGGCCACCCACCGGGCGGCCCGCCATTCAAACCATTCGAATTCCAATTGCCGGATCCGCCAGCCGCCCTTGACCTTGTCCCAGGGGAATCGCCGCAGCCAAGGCGTGCGCAGCGTCCGGGCGCCGGGCACGGGCAGCGGCGCCGGCCGAAGCAGCGGCGCGCCGCACAGATGGCTTACCCGCGCGCCGGCCTTGGCCAAATGGCGCGAAACCTCCAGATCGAACGTCTCCCCCCCGCCCCGTTCCAGACAGGCCATGCGGTTGACGAACAGGATGTGCAAAGGGCGAAATATGCTTGGTTCAGGCATGAATGAGCAATGTTCAGGTGTTGTTTCTACCGTTTGGGGTGAAACAACTTTTCCAACAACCAGCGCCGGGCCACCGTTTTGGTCAGATGCGCAACGGTGGGGCCCGATGGGATTGTCGCATCGGGCCGTTTGCGGGCCCATACCCAGTTGTCCCGAATCGTCACAGATTCGATGTCGGGATGCTGGGATACCACAAGCGTGACTAATCGTTCCACCTGCGATTCTTTTCGATATTCGTCGGGCTTGTCTTTCATTTGGGGCTCCCGGCTCCACCAATCCGACTTTTCGATGGTGAATAAATAATCATCGAACAGAAACCAGCCGCCCGGTTTCAACAGTTTCATGGCCAGGAAAAAGGCGCAGACATCGGGCTCCCACAGATGAGCGCCGTCCAGGAAGATAAAATCCAGAAAAGGCTGACAACGGCCGTCGGCCGAATGCGTCTCAATCTGTTTCTTCAATTCCCAAGTATAGGAGATGGGGGAAAACACCGGGGTGACATAATCCTGCAGGCCTGTTTTCTTCAGGTTTTCAAGAATGTTGGGATTGCCTTGATGGTGCTTCACACCTTCCATGTCCATGGAGGTCAAATGGCCGGTTCCGATTTCCTGCAGGGCGGCGGCAATCACGCAGGAGGTTTTGCCATATAGAAAACCCAATTCGAGGCATTCGGCGGGCCGAGCCTCCATGATCCAGTCATACAGCAGCCGGCACTGACTCTCCTCGGTGCATGGCAAATGGCCCACCATGTCATAGACCTGTTTGAATTTCATCGTTACCCCTTCAGTGGATGCGCGGGCATGATGCAGAGAATAATTCCCGGGGACGGTCCGTTCCGGTTTCCGGGTTGCCGCCACCGGGCTGCGTCCATTCGCGGTGGCCGTGGTGCTGGCAGTAGCGCATGAGGCGGTCGCACGGGGCGTTGACGGCATCAGTCCGGGCGCCTCCGAAACAGGAGACGCTGACAACCCCGAGGGGGCCGGTGACAACGCCCGGGGAAATTTCGCAGAGCCCGGGGTGTCCCAGACAGCTTTGCCGGAAAATGACGGTCACAAAGCCGGCCAACATGCCGGCCAGGTTGAGGACAAAAGCGATCGCAATCCAGGTACTGCTGTTCATGCGGGATGATTTTCCACACCTCGGGGCAAATGGAAAGCAGGAAAACGTTCCACCCGTCCGAACCTGGGGTCCGCCTTTTGGGCTTTGTGGTTGCGGGTGAACAGGGATATAGTTGCCGGTGCTGTTTGCTTGGATCAATCAGCGGAATTGGCGAGGAGAAAGCGCATGACAGAAATGAAAGAAGCATTGCCCGGCCACGAAACCCAGTCGCACGAGATGAACTGCCCGAAATGCGGCCGGTTCGTCGGGGCGGTGACCAAGTGCCCGTATTGCGGGTCGAAGGTGGAAAAACGCATGAGCCTGATCGGATTGCGCTGGGCGGCGATCTTGCTGGCGACCATTGGCCTGTTCCTGCTCTTTTTGATGGCCAAGCATCGGGATGTGCCCGTGGTCATGCTGGGCAACATCCAGCCGACGATGAACTTCGGCCAGATCCGCGTGATCGGGCAGGTGGAAACCGATGCCCGCCCCTTCCGCACCGGCACCGGCATGAGTTTCAATGTCTCCGACGGCACCGGGAAAATTATCGTGTTCGTCAGCAAGAAGCAGATGGATGCCCTGACCGAGAGCAACCTTGTCCCCAAGGCCGGCGATGCCATCGATTTCGTCGGGAGCCTGAACATCTCGGACGAGCAGTCGTCGATGCGCCTGCTCAGCGTGAAGGAACTGCATTTGACGCGGGCCCCCGCCGCCGCCGTCCGCCTGGCGGACGTCACAACGGCCATGAAAGGCACCGCGATCACGATCGCGGGCAAGGTGCTGGATGTATTCCCGCCGCCGGCCGACTCGAAGCGCCCCTATGCCCTGAAGATCAAGGACGATTCCGGCGAGCAGACGATCAACTTCTGGCAGGCGGAATACGATCAGATTGCCGACAAAGACATGCTCAACGGCGCCTGGGTGCGGGCGCGGGTGGAGGTGTCGACGTACCAGAATAAACTGCAACTCAAGCTGGGCTCGGGACTCGATCTGGAGGTTTTGGAGGAACCACCGGCGGCGGTCGAAACGAAAACCCCCGCCCAGAAGGCGGCCGCGGCCTACCGCCAGGAGACCGCACCGCCGCGCGATTTCTCCCGGGGCCGGTCGGTGCCGGCGACCAGCCTGTCCGTCGGCGCGGTCACCGTGGACCAGGCCGGGCAGACTGTGCGAGTGCGCGGCCGCGTGGAATCCGTCAGCCCTCCGCAGGAGGGCACCCGGCAGCCTTATGCGGTGATGCTCGCGGACGGCGAGGCCTCCCTGCGCGTCTCGTACTGGTCCAACGTGAACGAAGTGATCACGGTGAAGCCCACACCCGGGGCGCTGTTCGAGATGGAAGGCGTGGTCGAGGTATACCGCGACAAGCCCCAGCTCAAGGTGCAAAGCGGCTACAAGGTCCGGCTGGTGGACGATACGCCGGCCTCCGCCCCCGCCGTGGACATCACGCAGGCCGTGGCGGTTTCCTCCATCGCCTTGGCCGACAAGGGCCAGGTGCGCGTGGTCCGGGGCACGCTGGGCGCACCGCGGGCCCTGCGGGGGGGCGTGGTATATCCTTTGACCGACGAGACCGGCACCATCGATCTGGTGCTGTGGGAGTCCATCATCCCCGGCGAAGTGCTCGGCGCCCTCGAGGAAGGAGCGCAGATTGCCGCAACCGGCGAAGTGGGCGAATATGAAGGCCAACTGCAGTTGAAGGCCGTGCCCGGATATTCCGCGATGGTAATTCCGTAACCCGCAGGGAGGCGACCGCATGTCCCCATTTTGGATTGTTCTGTTGTCGGTCAGCGCCGGGACGGTGCTTTCGAGCGTGCTGGCCTGCCTGCCGGGCCTGCACGTCTACAACGTGATGGGCGCGATGGTGCTGGGCATCCTGGCGCTGGAGGAAACGGCGTTTGCCATTCCCTCCGATGTGTTTTTGCCTGCCATGACCGGGATGATCGTGGGCTGGGCCATGCTCAACACCATTCCGGCCGTGCTGCTGGGCACGCCCGACGAATCGGCGATGTTCACGGTCCTGCCCGGCCAGAAGTACCTCATGGCGGGCCGCGGCTTCGAAGGCACGATGATCACGGCAGTCGGCGGCCTGGCCGGGGCCTTTTTCCTGGTGTGCGTGGTGGCGCCCTGCGCCCCGCGCTACCTGCCGGTTTCCCAGCAGGTGCTCAAGGGCCACATGCACTGGGTGCTGTGGATCATCATCACCTTCATGCTGATGTCCGAGTGGCCCAAGGGCGGCAACCGGGGCGTCGCCGGCTGGGCCAAGTTCTATGACGCCTGGAAGACGCTGCTGGCCGGGCTGGCCACCTTCTTCCTGGCGGGCATGCTGGGCTTCATCCTGCTAACCCGCTCTCCTGTCAGCCACGAGGTGGCCTTCCAGAATATCATGCCGGCGTTTGTCGGCCTGTTCGCGATTCCCTGGTGCCTGCTGAACATGATCTCGGCGGCAGACGTGCCCAAGCAGAAGCCGGCCAAGAGCCTCGCGATCAACGGCGACGTCATCCTGCGGTCCGTGTGGTCCGGCGGGCTGGGAGGCGGCATTGCGGCCTACTTCCCGATTGTGACTGGCGGCGTCGGCGGCATGCTGGCGGGGCATGCCACCGCCCAGCGCGACGAGCGGATTTTCATCATGGGCCAGGGCGTCTCCAAATTCATCTATTACGTCGGCGCCTTCATGCTGCTGTTCGTACCGGGGCTGAATCTGACCCGCGGCGGCGGAGCATGGATGATCAAGGCGCTCTACACGCCCGCCGGCAAGACCGACTACTATATGATCCTGGGCAGCATCGCCGTCGCCTCGGCCATTTCCTACCTGATGATGGAGCCACTGACCCGGGTGGTACTGCGGTTCATCGACCGCTACAACTACCGCCACGTCTCGACGGTGGCCCTGGCGATCATCATCGTGATGGTCGTGGCCGTGACGGGCTGGACCGGGCTGTTCATCGCGTTGGTCGGGACGGGCATCGGGCTGCTGCCGGTTCTGTTCGGCTCGCGGCGCCTCAATTGTCTGGGCATCCTGCTGCTGCCGATCGCGTGCAACATGTCCGGCTTCGGCGAAGTCATCACCGGCTGGCTCGGGCTGACCTAGCAACCAAGGAGAACAACAATGAAGGGATTCTCGCATTTCATGTCCGGGGTTGCGGTGGCCTCGTTCGGCCCCTGGGCCATCGAAGCAGCCCGCAACGGCAATCCGCTCTTCTTCATACTCGGCGGCGCCTGCGGCATCCTGCCCGACACCATTGACTTCAAGTTCTACCGCTTCTTCTACAAGCACGACGTCTATGTCGAACCCGACCCGCAGGCGCCGGACCCGCAATATGTCGCCGATGAGGTCGCCCGAACCATCGCCCTGGCCGTGGACGAAAAGCGCTACATCCGCCTCAAGCTGTCCTCCATCCGCCTTGGCGCCGATTTCTGGCAGCAGTACGCCGTCACGTTCGACAACGACAAGCTCGAGGTCGCGGTCAAGTTCGGTCCCGTGGTCAACACCGGCCAGGTGCCGGTGGAGGGCACGGAGAACCGCTATCCGACCGTCGCCCGCGCCAAGATCAAGGCCAAGGTCATCCAGACCTATGATGCCGCGCTGAAGGTGGATATCTTCGACGGCCCGACCATCGGCTTCAATCCCCTGCCGAACGGCGATCTCGACCTGGAATTTCTGCCTTGGCACCGCGAGTGGTCGCACTCCCTCACGGTCGGCGCGATCCTGGGCGTGCTCGTCGGAGCGGTGGCCTGGCTCGCCTCCGGCTGGGCCATGGCCTGGCAATGCTTCGTCACGATCGCCGCCTGCTACGGCGTGCATGTCGTGGAGGACCAGCTCGGCCACATGGGCTCGAACATCTTCTATCCGATCACGAAGCTGCGCACCCCCGGACTGCACTGGATGCACTCGGGCGACGGCTTGCCCAACTTCCTGACCGTCTGGATTTCCTGCCTGCTGATCTTCTGGAACCTCTACCGGGGCCAGCCCAACATGACCTATCATTTCACCTTCCTGCATCTGATGATGGTCGGCCTGGTGGTGCCCGGACTGGCTTTTGGAGCCCTGCGCTGGCTCCTGAACCGCGGACAACGGGTCGAAGTAGCGGCCGGCGACGACGCCGACGACGAGTGGAACGAATCCAAGGCGGCGGGCTGACGCCACCGCCTGGGTCAATTTTCCACACAATGGAATCCGGCAGCGGCCGGATCGCGGTTTTTCCACACTGTGGAAAAAAGAGGCCGATTTTTCCACACAATGGAAAGAATGTTTCCACGGTGTGGAAAATCGGATCTAACGCGGCAGGGAAGCCGCGCGGAATTCTTGATTTCTCCTGTTGCGCAGGATGGGCCTGCGTGATAGGGTATTGGATGTCTTCAGGGCGTGGTGAAATTCCCGACCGGCGGTACAGCCCGCGAGCCGACAGGCAGACAAGGTGCGATTCCTTGGCCGACAGTACACAGTCTGGATGGAAGAAGACCCGCGGTATCTGACCGCCGCTCTCTCCCCTCCCCCGCCCGAATACAGAAAGGTTTTCGGTCTTTCATGGCGATGGATACCGCCGGTCAAGAGTCGGTCTTCTGTTCGGTCGAGGAGGCGCTGGACATCCTGCGCGCCGGCGGCATGTTGCTGGTCGTGGACGATGAAAACCGGGAGAACGAGGGAGATTTGGTCGCCGCGGGGGAAAAGATCACGCCGGAAATGGTCAATTTCATGGCCACCCACGGCCGGGGTCTGATTTGCGTGCCGATGGAGGAGCCGCGCCTGTGCCAACTGGGCCTGGGCCGCATGGCTCCGCTGGATGAACGCGACCTTTACCGGACCGCCTTCACGGTGTCGGTGGACGCCCGGAAGGGCATCACCACGGGCATCAGCGCCTTCGACCGGGCGCATACCATCCGCCTGCTGGCCGCTGCCCAGGCGCGGACCGACGATTTCATCCGGCCCGGCCATGTCTTTCCGTTGCAGGCCGTGCCCGGAGGCGTCCTGCGCCGCACGGGTCATACCGAAGCGGCCGTGGACCTGGCCCGGCTGGCCGGCCTCGTTCCCGTCGGCGTCATCTGCGAAGTCATGCACGACAACGGCCAGATGGCGCGGCTGCCGGACCTGATGGAATTCGCCCGGCGTCATCAATTCCGCATCCTGACGGTGGCGGCCCTGGTCGCCTGGCGCCGGGCGCGGGAGAAAACCGTCCGCCGGGAAACCGAGGTGGACCTGCCCACCGAATTCGGCGATTTCCGCCTGCATCTGTACGCCGACGTGCATACCGGCGCCCACCATGTGGCCCTGGTTCATGGCGAACCCTGGACGCAACCGGCCCCCCTGGTCCGCATCCATTCGGAATGTCTGACGGGCGATGTGTTTGGCTCGCGCCGGTGCGATTGCGGCAGCCAGCTTCACGCCGCCCTGCGGCAAATCGCCGCCGCGGGCCATGGCGCGCTGCTCTACATGCGGCAGGAGGGCCGCGGCATTGGGTTGGCCGCCAAGATGCATGCCTATGCCCTTCAGGAACAGGGCCTGGATACCGTGGAGGCGAATCTGCAGCTGGGATACGGCGCCGATCTGCGCGACTACGGCATCGGCGCCCAGATGCTGCTGGATTTGGGCATCCACCGCCTGCGGCTGCTGACCAACAACCCCCGCAAGGTGGTCGGCATCCAGGGCTACGGCCTGGAAATCGTGGAGCGGGTGCCGATCGTCTTCCCCCCCACCCCGCATAACGAACGATATCTGAAAACCAAAAAGGAAAAACTGGGCCACCTGATCTGACCCGGAAAGGACACCATGAAATGCAAGGAATACAGCGGCCGCCTGAACGCCCAGGGGCTCCGGTTCGGCCTGGTGGTCAGCCGGCACAACGACCTGTTCACCGGCCAGCTCCTGAAGGGCGCCCTCGACTGCCTCGCCCGCCACGGAGCAGATGAAAAAAACATCGAAATCGTCTGGGTCCCCGGGGCCTTTGAACAACCCCTCGCCATCAGGAAACTGGCGCAAACCGGCCGGTTCGACGCCCTCGTGGCGCTCGGCGCCGTGGTCCAGGGCGCCACGCCCCATGCCGGCCTCATCAATGCCCAGGTCGCCCGCGCTCTCACCCAGATCAGCCTGGAAACCGGCCTGCCGGTCGCCGATGGCATCGTGGCCGCGGACAACCTCGATCAGGCCATCGAACGCTGCGGCAGCAAGGCCGGCAATCGCGGCTGGCACGCCGCCCAAACCGCCATCGAAATGGCCGCCCTGATGAAGGCGATCGGCTAACCGCCGAAAAACATGGACATGAGGGATTATTGGAACATGGGAATGATGGCGCGTTGGAAAAACCGCCTCTTATTCCTGGACTCCTCCCCGACCTGAAAGGAGCCCCCCCATGGGAAGCCGCCACGAAGCCCGCGAATGGGCGCTGCAGTTTCTTTTCCAGTCCGAATTCAACCAGGAGGAATCCCTCGACGAAGGATTCCGGCTGTTCTGGGAAAACATGGACGCGGAGGCGCCCGCAGCTGATATGCAGGCGCGGAACAGCCCCGCGCGCGTCCGCACCCGCCAGTTCGCCGAAGAACTGGCCCGCGGGGTGATTGCCCACCATCAGGACATTGACCCGTTGATCGCCAAATACGCCGACAACTGGGAAATCGCCCGGATGGGCACCGTGGACCGCAATGCCATGCGCATCGCGGCCTTCGAGATGCTGTATCGCGACGACATTCCGCCGGTCGTCTCGATCAATGAAGCGGTGGAACTCGCCAAGGCCTACAGTTCCATCGAATCCGGCAAGTTCGTCAACGGCATCCTGGACCGGATCCGCCTGGGATTGGACCGGCCGGCGCGGGCGCCCCAGATGCCGCCGTCCGGCCGGACGGAGACATAGGGTCCGGCCGATGGGTTCCTGGTTCCAGAGCCTGCGCAAGACACGCGACCGCCTGGTCGACGCGCTGCGGGCCGTATCCGCGCCGACGCTTGCCGCCCCGGAAACCAGGGAGGAGATCGCCAACCTGCTCATCACCGCCGACGTGCCCATGCGCCTGGTCCAATCCCTGTCGCGCGAGTGGGAACAGTCCGCCTCGCGCCGGGAGTCCCTGGCAGCCACCTTGCGCCGGGTACTGGTGGCGGCGCTTGAACCCGCTCCCACACTGGATTGGCATGCCCTGCCCGATCCGTGTACCATCCTGCTGGTGGGAGTGAACGGCTCCGGCAAAACCACGACCGCGGCCAAACTGGCCCGGATGGCCCTGCTGGCCGGCCGCCGGCCGCTCCTGGGCGCGACCGACACCTTCCGCGCCGCCGGATCGCATCAACTCAAGCTGTGGGCCGAACGCCTTGGCTGCGAGGCCGTGATAGGCGCCACGGGCGGCGATGCCGCGGCGGTGGCCTATGACGCCATCGACGCCGCCCTCGCCCGCGGGTGCGACACCGTAATCGTGGACACGGCCGGCCGCATGCACACCCGGGAACCGCTGATGCGGGAACTCCAGAAACTGGGCGCCGCCATGGCCAAACGGCTGCCGGGGGCGCCTCACCACACCTGGGTCGTGCTGGATGCCATGCTCGGCCAAAATGCCGTCGTACAGGCACGCCAGTTCCACGAAATGACTTCGCTGACCGGGGCCATCGTCACCAAGCTCGACGGCAGTTCAAAGGCCGGCTTTCTGTTCGCAGTCCGACAGGAATTGGAGCTGCCCATCTTCTTTGCGGGGCTGGGCGAAGCCATGGATGACCTGGTTCCCTTCGATCCCGCCGCCTTCGCCGATGCCCTTGTGAACGGAGACGAATTGAAATGAGCCGCTTTTCCGATTCCGATTTGAAGTGGATGCAAACGGCCCTGGCACTTGCCCGCCGCGGGGAAGGCTTGACCCGTCCCAATCCTCCGGTTGGCGCGGTCGTGGTGAAGAACAATCGGATTCTTGGACAGGGCTGGCACCGTCAGGCCGGCGGTCCCCACGCGGAAATCCATGCGTTGCGCCAGGCCGGACCGCGGGCGAAAGGCGCCACTCTGTATGTCACCCTGGAACCCTGCAGCACCTTTGGACGCACCCCGCCTTGCACAACGGCCATTCAGCAGGCCGGAATCGCCCGGGTGGTGGTTGGCGCCGCGGACCCCAATCCCCGGCATGCGGGCAAAGGATTGCGCGTTCTGCGCCAGGGAGGAATCCAGGTATTGACGGGTGTCGGCGGGCCGGAAGCCCGTGAACTCATCGCGCCGTTTGCCTGTCAGGTTGTGCGGCATCGCCCGTTCTTCACCCTCAAGCTCGGCGTGTCGCTGGATGGCCGTCTTGCCGATTTCCGGCATCATTCCCGCTGGATCACCGGCCCCGACGCCCGTCGGGAAGTTCAAGCCATGCGGCGCAGGGCGGATGCCATCCTGGTTGGCGCCGGTACGGTCCGGCATGACAATCCCTCCTTGTGGCCGCGGCCGGACCGCCAGCGCAATCCGTGGCGGATCATCGTGGTGCGGGACCGGCCGTTGCCGGCTGCGGCACAGGTTTTCCGTGATGTCCATGCCGACCGGACCATCATCGCCGCCCCGCGCGGCTGGCACCCGGGCGGCGCCCGCCGGCTCCGCGCGGCCAACGTCAAGGTGCTGGAACTGCCCCGCCGGGGATTTTTTCCGGCCCTGGCAAAGGAGCTCGGGGACCTGGGCATCCTGCGGGTTCTGTGCGAAGGCGGCGGGATTGTGGCCGGCGAGCTGCTGCGGGCACGCCTGGTGGATGAACTCTGCCTGTTCATTTCTCCGAAACTGATCGGCGGGCCTGTCGGCGCCGTTGGCACTCGGCATTGGATGCTGGAGTCCGCTCCCGGGTTCCGGATTCGGGATGTCCGTCGAATCGGCCCGGACCTGTTCGTACACCTGTTCCCGAAAGCCCGGGAGGATTGAATGTTCACGGGTCTCATTCAGGCAGTCGGGCAGCTCGAGCGCATCGTCTTTCAGGGGGCGGCCGGGCGATTGACCCTGACGGCGCAATTCGATTCCCCGCTGCAGATTGGCGAAAGCGTGGCCGTTAACGGCGCCTGCCTGACACTAATCGACCAGCAGGCCGAGCGGCTGGCCTTCGACGTGCTGCGGGAAACATTTGAAAAGACCGCCTTGGCCGGCAAGAAGCCGGGCGATCGGCTGAATCTGGAACGAGCCCTGCGGATGGGCGATCCGCTCGGGGGCCATATGGTTAGCGGCCATGTGGACGGGACCGGAGACGTGCGCCGGGTCGAAACCGCCGGTCGCGACCGGATCCTGGTCATCGAGGCGGAAAATCTGATGGCGGACATCGTGCCCAAGGGATCGATCGCCGTGGATGGCGTCAGCCTGACCGTCGTGACCGCTGGCCCCGACATGTTTTCCGTCCATGTCATCCCCCACACCTGGAGCCACACGGCACTCTCCTCCCTGGCATCCGGCGCGCGGGTTAATCTGGAAACCGACATGATCGGCAAATATGTGCGCGCCGCCCTCCAGGATCGCCGTCCTCCAGTTCCGGTGACCTGGGATCGTCTGCGCAATGCAGGATATCTGGACTGAAATTCTTCGGCACGGCGGGCCGGATGCCCGCGCTCCGGCGGAAGGGCTAGTCCATGAACGCGTATTTGACGATGCAGCGCAAGGCGCTGAAGCCGTCTTTCCAGTTGATTTTCTTGCCTTCGGAGTAGTCCCGCCCGTAGTAGGAGATGGGCACCTCGTAGATCCGGCACTTGCGCCGGGCCACCTTGGCGGTGATCTCCACCTCGAATCCAAACCGGTTTTCCTTGAGCGGGATGTTCTGGATGATCTCGCGCTTGAAGACCTTGTAGCAGACCTCCATGTCCGTCAGGTTCAGGTTGGTGGTCATGTTGGAGAGCGTGGTCAGCAGCTTGTTGCCCAGATAGTGCCAATAGAAGACCACGCGGTGCGCCCCGCCGCCCAAAAAGCGCGAACCGTACACCACGTCGGCATGGCCGTCCAGAATGGGCCGAAGCAGGCGCGGATATTCCTGGGGATCGTATTCCAGATCGGCATCCTGGATGATCACGATGTCGCCAGTCGCCGCGGCAAATCCCGTCCGCAGGGCGGCTCCCTTGCCCTGGTTGACGTCGTGAAACCGAACGCGCAGATCCGGATCCGCTGCGGCCATGTTCTGCAGTACCTCCCGCGTGCCGTCGCGGGAACAATCGTCCACCAGCAGGATTTCCTTCTCCATGCCGATTTCGACCGAATGGACCGCATCCACGACCCGGGCAATGGTTCCGGCTTCATTGTAAACGGGTATGACAATCGACAACTTCATGGGGCATTCCGTGCCGGAACTAAATGCACCGGCTCGAGCAGAAAATAGTCCAGGGGCACATTCGAGACAAGAAAAACCCCCCACTGGCAGACGTTTTCCAGGTTCAAGGGCCGGCCGCCCGCAGACCTTCCGAATTCGGCGGCGGGAATTTCCACGACATTCCACCCCTGGGTGATCAGCAGCTCCTTCTGGAATCGTTCTGCGTAAGGCGGATTTCCGGGACGATCGTCCACCCGAACCGCAAAAACGGCCGGTTCGGTTTTGGGCCAGAACACCGCGGTGCGCAAGGATTCAACGCCGCGCCAATCGCGATGGACCCCGCGGCGGAACACTCCCGGGTACGGCGACGGGGCGCCGTCATCCGGCGCCGCCCGTCCCGCCACCTTGAACCGGCGGTGCGGATCAACAGACAAGTCGACGCCATTCAGCGTCCAGCTCCGGCGAGCCCACCAGGCGCCGGACTGCGCAAGCACGGGAAAGGCCCGTATTTCCTGATGCCACATGGCGGCCTCCCAGACCGGCGGAAACAGGGCGAGCGCGCCCAGCGCCACCCAGCGGCGGCGCGTTCCCGGGCGCAGGGGCCAGCCGCCGCAAAGACAGGCGGCGCCGCCGGCTCCATACAGCCAATCCGCCCAACCGGCTGACCTCCCGACCAAGGGTTGGATCGTCTCCACGACGGCCGCCAACAGGGCTAGTCCCAGCCAGAGGAACCCGCGGGAAATCCGTTCCGGCCAGACGCTCCCCGCGGCCCGGGCCAATCCGGCAAACAGCAGCACATGCACCGCGCCGGCGGCGGCATGCCCCATCCGGGAGTCCTTCGGCAAAGGCAACGGCACCAGCAGCAGCACCAGCACGGCCGTACCGGCCAGGGCGGTTCGCCGCCACGCGGGTCGCCGCATGTTCAAACCCCTATTCCGATACTTCCCAGATCCGATACCAGCGGGTCCTTCGCAGATAGGATGTCCGGTCCTCGAAAGTGTACACCAGCGCGGATTCCCCGACGGGAATCACAAAATTGCTGCGATTCATGGGAGCCGGACCGTTATAAATTTCCTCCCAGGGATGCCAGGTCTGGCCGAAGTCGTCGGAATACTCGATCCGGTAGCGCAAGCCCTGCACGCCACCGGCCCAGTCGAACCGCATCAGGCCCCGGACCGGAAGCGGCCCCGTCAGGATTTCGAAGTCGCGATAGCGGACATCGAAGCCGCCGTCATCTCCGGCCGGGCTCTCAGCCAAGACGAGGGGATTGTTCACGCCGATGACCCGCCAGCGCCCCTTCACCGTCTGGAACCCGACCAGCGCCTGCCAGACATAATATTCCGTATGGGCCGAGGTATTGGTCAGGGTGATCCAAGACAGGCCGCCATCGCCGGAGAACTGCACCTGCACCTGCTCATCGGCGGGAATCCCATGGGCGGACCAGATCATGGGCCAGATCGGATCATCCTGCTTAATGATCTGGTTTGGATTGACCAGCGTGCGCAGGTCGTAGGATACGTCAACACTGTCGCCTTTGCTGGCCTGGACGGTGTTGCCATACATGCCGATGTTCCGGCGCCCACCGTTGGGCGAAGGTTCTAAACCGGCATCCTGGTCCGGATCGCCATGGTCAACCGCCCAGGAGGTATTGGTATCCAGAGTCCAGCCGCCGTTCTCCCAGCGTCCGTATTCCGACCGCGGGTGGAAATCTCCGGCATCGATGTCGGCCAGACTGGCCGGGGCAACGGCGCTGCGGAAGTCCCGGTTGAGACCTCCATACTTGGGGGTGCCGAACACCTTGCCCACTTGCAGCCGGCGGAGGTCCCTGCCGAAGGGCGCCCCGGCATAGAAGTCGGAGCCTTCCGCGCTGAAATCATAGAGATTGTAATCCAGAGTGGCGTTGGCCAGCAGGGAGGTCGCCGTGCCGATGGCGTAGGCGTAGGCGTTGGTGCGCGGCACGAAGATGTTGTTCCGCAGCGTGTCGAGCACGGAGGAATTCAAGCGAATGCCGGCCAGGATGGACTGGGCGAAGGTCAGGTTTTCCAGTACCGAAGTCGCAGTGTTGTTGAGGCTGACTCCGTAGCCCGTACGCCAGAAACCGGTATTCCGAATCTGGGTGTTCTGGGCCCCGTCGGCCGCGACCCCGGTCGCCGTATCCATGAACAAGCCGCCCCGGATCGTGACGTTCCGGTTGGAATCCAGGAGGAAGCCCCGGTCCACGTTCTTCACGACGAGATGGTTGAGTTGGATCTGTGAAGCCTTCACGTCAATGCCCACGGCGGGAAAACCCGTTGCGCCGCTGCGGTCCAGCACGGTCAGGGGGACGTTGGTGTTGCCCTGGATGACCACATCCGCGGAGGAATCGCCGCTGCGCGACCAGATGATGCGCAGGTTGGCATTCGTCGAATAGGTGCCGGTATCCACGTAGACCGTGTCGCCCCCTTCCAAGTCGTACTGATCCAGAATCTGCTGCAGATTGGCCTTGGGGGTGGCCGGAGTCAGGCCGTTGTGGGCGGCCGCACCCGGGGCCGAGCAGTACATGTCGCCCTCCTGGCTGGCATCGTTGACATAGAACTGCTGGACGTGGTTGCGCAGCGGGAACGTGGCATCGGTTTCATCCGACACGCCCGAGCCGTCTTCGGCCACGACGCGCCACTTGGCGTTGAAGCTGTCGGGTACCGTCGTGGTGTCCCACATATAGGTTCCGGTGTCGGCGGACAGGCCCGTGGCAATGTTGGTCCAAGCGGATCCATTGAAATACTGCAGGGCAACGGTCTTGCCGGAGGCATAGCCGGCGGCCCAGCGCAGGACCACGTTGGAGCCCTTCAGGACGCCGCCGTCGTTTTGCGTCAACGCGGTCAGCCAGAGATTCGTCAAACTCTTGCTGGCCTGGGCGCTGCCGCCATACGCGCCCAGATTGCGCCGGTAGCCGTTGGGCCAGGGCTCGTCACCCGTGCCGATCCAGGGATTCCCCAGGTCGATCAGCGGCGAGTGCACCCCGTCCACATCCCAATCGTTGAAGATCGGACTCCAGCGGCCGGTCATGGAATTCAGATGGAAATCCCCCTGGAGTTCATTCTGGAAAAGGGGATCGAAGGACACGCTGTTGGCGTCCTGTCCCTCGGCCGCCTGCCAATAAGCCAGTTTCTCCCACTTGTCTTTCCGGACACCGATCCACGCCGAATCCCGGGCCAGCAAGTTATTCCAGTCGGAGAGCAGGCCGCCGTCCTGCCAGGAGATGACTGCATTGGTATCCGCAACGCCGCCGGCCACCAGGATGTTGTGGCCCAGGCGCAACGTGCCAATTCCGTATTTGGCGACAGCGGTTCCACGGGAGGAGACCACGGTGCAGTTTGAGACCACCGGGCTGACCGCATTGACGGTCAACGCCATGGCGTTTTGGTTGGTGGTGTAGATCACGGACCGGGTCAAAACGGCATTGGTTCCGATGAGAGTGGCATCGCCCCATCGCAGCCGCATCCGGTCCAGCCGATTGCTCATGCCGGACAACGAAACCGAACCGCGGTCGATCCCGATGTCTTCAAACCGGGAAGCGTCGCTCCTGACTTCCAGGGAACCATTGGTCAGTGACAGATTGCTGACAATCAGCCCGGAACCGGTGAATTCCAGGTTTTGGCGGACAAACTGCAGATCCCGCACATCCAGGAAAGGGGCCTGAACCTCAACCAAGCCGCGGACGGAGGGATCGAGGCTGGTGAAGACGAAGCGGGATCCGTCTGGATGGGTGGAGCCACGCACCAGCACGGGTTGTCCGGGGGCCCCGGCATCCGAAGCCTCCCAGCGCACCGACGGCACATTGGTGTCCGATTCATAAACTCCTGTGTCGATCAAGACCTGGTCGGTCGGCTCCAAGTCCACATCTGCCAGCAGCCCGCCCAGCGTCAGCTTGGGCGCCGCCGGATAGAATCCCATGTTGGCATCGTCACCGGGACCTGCGGCATAGATGTCATTGGCGGTCGACAGGTCATTGACATAATACTTGAACGGATTGTTGCGCAGGCCAAAATAGGTATCGGTCCGGTCCACCAGGTTGGTGGCCTCGACCAAGAAGATCTGCCAGCGTCCGGCCGGACTGCTGAAAAACCTTTCAATGCCGGCCTGTACCAAATCGCTTTGCCAATAGAATTCCCGGGCGCCGACGGGAACATTTCCGATCAGGCTCCAGTTTGCGGTTCCATCGTCGTAGGAGTACTGCAGCTGGGCCAGGGCATTGCTGGGAATGCCGCCGCCGTAGCCCCAGGTAAGGGTGATGCCGCCGGACATGATCCCGCCAGACATGGCCGTAACCGCCAGCAGCCACTGGTTCGTGTTGCTCTTGCTCGCCTGCCACGTATTGCCATACAGTCCGATGTTCGGCAGGCCTCCGTTGGATGCGGGCTCGTTGCTCCAGGCCGTGCGGGGATCCCCCATGTCGATGAGCGGCGAGTAGTCCGGCCGGCCGTCTTCCGGAACATCCGACACCCACCCCGTTCCAGGTTGATACCGGCCCGTGCGGCTGCGCGGATGGAAATCCCCGGCCGCAGGATCAGAAAAGAGAGGATCCGTGCTGAGTGAATGCAAGTCTTGAACGGATCCCCGGACCCATTGGGGCAGCTTTTCATATTGCATGGCGTCTTTGAAGGCAATCTGGGCGCCATTGCGAATAAACAGATTGTTATAGTCCGTCCGCATCGTGACGTTGGTATACGCCAGATAACAATAGTTACCGCTGCCGGATGCTTCGAGGACCGAGTTGGTCATGAAAAGAGCGGTGGAGCTCAGGCTGACCGCGGAAGCCCGGTTGGACCACACCACGCAGCCCAGCAGTTCCAGTCCGGACGAATTGGCCGAAAGGCCGACACTCAAGCCATCCCGGATCAACACCCGTTCCAGCCGGGTGTCTTGGGCCTGAGCGAGGGCCACGCCAGGCCCGATCGAAGCCTGGATATCCAGATCGGCCAAGGTGCAGAACCGGGTGCCAGTTCCGGAACTTGCCACTCCATTGGTGAATCCGGTCAGGCGGAAGTTCGCGATTTGAATGTACCGCGCCTGATGAATTTGGAAAGCGGGACTCAGAAAGCCGGCGGCCGGCTGCAACCAGGAACCGCCGGCGGCGAAATTGGTACTCCCGGTGATCTTGGCGGGATTGTTGGTTGAACCGCTGTTGAGCGGGGTGATAAACACGGAATCCGTCAAGAGGTAGGACCCCGTGTCCACTTTGATTTCATCGCCGCCCCCCAGCTGATATCTGTCCAGCACGGCCCGGATGGAGTGCAACGGACTGCGGGAAACATAGCCCTTGTTGCCGGCGGCGCCAAAGGCCGAGGTATAGACATCTCCGGTGGTGCTGGCATCATTGACATAATAGGTCAGGGGGGTGGGCCGGAAGGTGAAAAGCGTTGACGTCGTTCCGGCGATGTTGGTGTTGGACTGCAAGACGATCCGCCACAGAGCTTCCGGCGTCGGGGTCTCCGAACTGAACCAGTAGAAGGGGGCAGATCCAGCCTGAATGCCGTCGGCGACCGTCACCCAGGTGAGGCCTCCGTCGGGCGAATATTGGATGCGCAGGTTGTTGGTCGCAGCGAGGCCTCGGTAGAGCCAGAACAGCGGTTGCCCTTGGACCGTCACGCCGCCGTCCCGCAGGGTGGTCGGAAAGAGTTCCGGCACGGAAGAATCGCTCTTGGACGCTTGCGCGGTGCCGCCAAAGGCCCCGAGATTGATGCGTCCGCCATGGGGGGGCAATTCGCCGGCGATGAGCGCGGCGGGATCGCCGGCATCAATGGCCCAGGAGGTGTTGGCGGCTGTCGCCCACGTGCCATTGCTCCAATATCCCGCCCGGCTCTGGAGGTGGAAGTCTCCCGCCGCCGGGTTGATAAACAACGGATCAGCCACCAAGCTGTGCAAATCGCGCTCCTTGTCCTGCCATTGGCGCAGATTGACATAGGAGATTCGTTCCGCGGTGTTGGTGCCAAGCGTCCCGCCCGGTACCATTCCGTACAGGTTGTAATCGCCGTTGACATTCCCGGATTGCCCGGCCTCATAAAATACGGGGGCCAGGTTGGTGGCGACCAGAATACTGTTGGACACCCGGAGGCCGCCGCTGTTCAGAATCTGTCCGGCTTGATTGCCCCAGAAGGTGCAGTTGACCACCGCACGTCCGCTTTGGCCGCCAGACACCAGTCCGTAGTTTCCGTTGGCCCAGACCAGGCTGTTGCGTAATTCGACATCGCCGCCCGCAACCTCCAGCCCGTTGGTCAGATTGTTGAAGACCCGGAGGCCGGTGAGCCGGATTCCGGAAACATTCTGGATCGTCAGTCCGTTCCGCGATCCGGAGATCCGCATATCCGAAATTTCGATGTTGCGCGTATTCCGGATGATCAATCCGTCCGTTCCGCCATCGCCAATCAGCTGCGTGCCGCCGGCCAGTATATTGGTGCTGCCGAAAATCAGCAGCGGCTTGCTCTCGGTGCCGGCATTGGCGTTTTCCAGGATCAGCCGGGCGGCGCTCGACACCGGATAGATTCCGGTATCCACGTACACCCGGTCGCCGCCGCCGACGGGATAGTGTTCCAGCAGGGAATTGAGGCTGTCAATCGGCATGGCCGGGTTGGTGCCGATGGTGGTCCAGGGGTCCCAGGGCATGCCGGGACTGGAACACCAGACATCGCCCGCGGTGGACCCGTCGTTGACATAATAGTCGTAGTTTTTGGTCTTCAGGGACGCCGGAGTATCCGAGATGTCGAATACATTGGTGTCGGATTGGAGCACCACCTTCCAGTTCAAGCCGATGCTGAGCGGCAATCCACTGACATCCCAGGCGTATTCACGCGATCCGGCCGGAAGATTACTGGCAATGGGATTCCAAGAAATTTCATAGTCCGTGGAATACTCCAACTGCACGTGGGCATTGCTGGACATGCCGCCGTGCAGCCAGTACAGCAGCACGGTCCCGGCCATGGTCCCGCCGCTGTTGTATGAGACCACGCGCAGCCAGGGCGGATTGGTCTGGGTCATGGAGGATTCGGGTGTATTTCCATAGGCCCCGATATTGATGATGCCCCCGTTGGGGGCGGGCTCCCGGTCCGCCGGCCATCCCGGCGCTCCGGCATCCACCAGCGGCGACAGGACGGCATCGTTGGTCCAGATGCCGGAAACGAATCGGCCCTGCGTGCTGCGGGGGTGAAAATCACCCCGGACCGCATCGGCAAACAGGGGATCCTGCGACATGCTGTGGCGGTCCGCCCCCGTCAGGGCGGTCCAGGCCGGCAGGTCGCCGTAAAACTCAGAACCAATCGCCGGCCGCTGCTGCTCACAGATCAGCGCACCGTTGTTGAGGGAGTAGGCGTTGTAATCTCCACGGAACGCGGTGGCAGAGGCTCCTGAGGCGAAATCATAGATGCGTCCGCCGGGGCCCGAGGCTTCCATCACGCTGTTGGTCACCGTCAGGTTGCCGCTGCTGATGAATACCGCCTTGGGGCTGCCCCAGAACACGCTGTTTTCGATGCTGAGCGAGCTGCGGTTGATGGCCGCGCCCAATCCCCCCTGGAGACTGTTGTTGTTGCGCAGAATGGACCGGACCAGCCGGAACCCTTCGTTATCGTTTTGCAGTTGCAGACCGACATCCTGATTGCCTTCCAGGCGCACCGAATCCAGTTCGCACCCGGAGGTATAGTTGGCCACAAGGCCCGCCGCGGCATTGATGATCGACAGGTTTTTCAGGCGGACATTGACGGCGTATTTCAGTTCCATCACGAAGGGCGTGGTCAGGGAGGGAGCGCGCAGCATAGTGGGCGCGGCGGGATTGGTGCTGCCCTGGATGGTCACATAAAGGTTGCTCCAGCCGGAATCGGTCTGCGTGATCGTGATCGGGGGCGCCCCGGCAAAGTATGTGCCGGCGTCCACGTAGACCACGTCGACCGGCTCCAATTCGAATTCGTCGAGAATCGCCTGCAAGCTGGCCTTGGGCGTGGCGGGAGTCAGGCCGTCATGGGTATCATTTCCCGGCGCGGTGCAATAGACATCCCCGGCGGTGCTGGCGTCGTTCACGTAGTAGGGAATCTGCCCGCCATTGCGCAGGGTGAATCGGGCCTGGCTGGTTACAAACAGGGACTCGTCCTCCAGGCAGTAGGCGCGCCAACGGCCGAGGGCGGACCGTCCATAGGGCACGCTGTCCCACGAATAGTTGCCTTTGCTGGCCGGCCAGCCGCAGATGATATTGGTCCAGGTGGCTCCGTCGTCAGGCGAGTACTCCAAGCAGAGCGTGTAGTTGGTCGCCGCCCCCCCCACGGTCCACTGCAGTTCGACCTGCCCCGAGGCCACTCCGCCATCGTTGAGGGAGATCAAAGTCAGCGCCCCGTCCATGGGACTCTTGCTGGCCTCGGCCGTGCCGCCATACAGCCCCATGTTCAGACGGCGGCCGTTGGGGGCGGGCTCCGCTGTCCATGCGGGCGAAAGAGGATCCCCGGAATCCAGCAGCGGGGAGTTCACGGAATCAAAGACCCAGCCGGTGCCAGGCAGATACCGTCCGCTTCGCGCTTTGAGATGGAAATCGCCATTGCCGGGATCGGCCAACTGCGGGTCCTGCGCCAGGGAATGGACGTCCATGCCGGTGGCGCGCGTCCAGGCAGCCACCGTGGCGTAGACGGAAGTGCGCGCACTGGATCCGCCGCCGGACTGCACGGCGCTCACCCCGACATTCGGGCCGGAGACAAACAGGTTGTTATAATCGCTCTGGAATGTCCCGGGTTGCCCCAACTGCTGGAAGAATCCGAACGACCCGGGCGCAACCGCACCCACAATCGAATTGGTAATATAGACATTGCCGGAAAGCAGATAGATGCCGTATCTGTTCGACCACAGGACGCTCGCATCCACCCACAGACTTTCCCCCCGATTTCCGCCCGCAAACCGGATACCGGCGTTTTGGTTGCCATCCAGTACCGAGTGCGTGATGAAAATATTGGAGGAGGACTGGATGCTGATCCCGTTGCCGCATCCCCGGATTCGCAGCCAATCGCCCGAGATGTAATGACCGTCCTGAATGGCCAAGCCGATGCTGGGGCCAACCATTTCCAGATGGCTGAAGCGAATGCCATACGTGCCATCCAGGAGAAAGCCGGTTTTCTCCGGATCGGGAACGACGAACAAGGTGCCGGTCCCCAGCAAATTGGTACTGCCCTGGATGGTCACCTGCCGCGCCGGATCCCTCGATATATCGCCGGCATCCAGGTCGCCGATCACAATCGGTTCCGCCAGGGGATAGTTGCCGGCATCCACGTAAATCACGTCGCCCGGTTCCAGATCGTAGTCGGTCAGGATGTCCGCGACCTGGCGCCGGGGCGAGGCAGGAGAAAGGCCTGTGTTGCCGGAGGTCCCGGGCGCGCTGCAATAGAGATCGCCTTCCTGGGATTCATCGTTTACGTAATAATAGATCGGATCATTATGGATGGTGAAGTTGCGTTCGCTGACCGCCTCCACTCCGGCCTGCTGTTCATCCTGCACGCGCCATAATGCCCGCGGCGAGGAGGACAATCCGAGACTGTTCCAGACCACTTCTCCCAAATCGGCGCGAATCCCTTCCGCAATGCGGACCCATGTGGCGCCGTTGTCGCTGGAAACCTCCAACCGGACCGTATGTCCCGTTGTCGCGCCGGCCGCCTTCCAGCTCAACAGGGTTGGCCCGGAGGCGATGCCGCCTCCGTTCAGCGACACCAGATGCAACGCCGCATTGGTCGGCGACTTCGACGCCTGGAGCGTGCCGCCATACAGGCCGATATTGACCCAGCCGCCATTGGGATCGGGTTCGCTCGACCAGGCTTCGGATTGCGGCCAGCCCGCATCAATCAGCGGCGAGGAAAGCGCATCGTTCGTCCAGCCGCCGGACGGCAGGAAACGGCCCGCCTGGCTCTGCAGATGGAAATCGCGGTTAAGGGGATCGGCCAGCAACGGGTTGCCATCAAAGGAGTGGCGATCCTGGCCGGTGGCGGCCGCCCAGTGGCCCACGGTTTCGTAGACCAAGGGCACCGGCGATATATAACTGGGCTGGATTTGACGGCATATGCGGCCGCCACTTCCGCGCCAAAAGGCATTGTAGTCGGAAACCAGGTTAGAGCTTGAGTTGAGCAGATAAACGTATTGCCCCGGCGCGGAAGCGAAGATGTTGTTCCGAACAACCGCAGCCCCCTGCAGGACAATGGCGTCGCTGGAAGGTTGCCAGAAGACATTGTGCTCGAGCAATGGCGCGGCCAGCCCCACAGGCAGTGAGGCAGGTGTGGCAATGGAGGCAGCCTGGACACAATCCAACACCAGGCAGCGGGACAGCCGCAGCCCGGCCCCATTCTCCAGGCTGAACGCCAGATTGCCCGCCTCGACGGTCATGTCCTCGGCAGTGACCATGAGGCTGTTTTTGATCGTCACGGCCTTGTCGATCGTGTTGGACACCACCAGATCCCGCAGTTCGACTCCGATGACATATTCCATGGTGATGCCCTCGGCGGCAAACGAGCGATCCAGGATGGTCCGGCCAGTGGATGTCCGCGGCACCCCCTGAAAAACCACCGGGGGCAGGCTGACATCTCCGGCGGAATCCGTCTGGGTGATCCGCCAGGGGGGGACCCCGCGATAGACGCCGGTATCGATATAGACCACATCCCCCCCGTTCACACTGCTGTCCAGATCGTACTTGGCCAGCAGCGCATTGAAATCCGCCATGGGAGCTTCCGGTGTCAACCCGCTGTTGGCATTGTTTCCTGCCACGGTACAATACACGTCGTTGGTCGTGGAATCATCGTTGATGTAAAAAGAGAATGGCTGGTTGCGCACGGCAAACAATTTGTCGCTTTGGGTGAAAATCCCGCTGCCGTCCTCCAATTGGATCTTCAGTTTGGCCTGAACCGATTGCGCCACATGGGTTGAATTCCAGACCCACAATCCCGCGCTGGCGGAAATTCCGTTGGTCAAGAGTGTCCAGGTCGCGCCGCCATCCGCGGAATAGGAGATGGAGACGGTGGCATTGGTGGCCGCACCCCTCGCCAGCCAATTCACCGGCACATCCGTTCCCACTGCCCGGCCGCCGTCATTGAAGCTGATCAACGTCAGGACGGCGTTGGTCGGCGTTTTGGAGGCTTCGGGGGTATTCCCATGGCGTCCGATGTTCGCCCGGCCGCCATTGGGAGCCGGTTCCGTACAGGCCCGGGCGGGATCCCCCGCATCGATCAGAGGCGAGTTCTCCAGGGCCGAATCCAGCACATATTCGCCCGTCGGGGGATGGTACCGCCCCGCGGAGCTTTTCAGATGGAAGTCGCCCGCCCCGGCATCCGCGAACCGCGGGTCGTGTGACAGGCTGTGGAGATCCTGGCCTGTTTCCGCCGACCAGTTGCCAACGGAATCATATTCCTTCTCGAAAGTCGCGAGGATGGCCAACCCCGCCAGTGCGCCGCTGCCGATGAAGAGATTGTTGAAATCGGCCTGCAAATTGCCCTGGATCGCATAGACAGGAATACGCTGGCCAAATGCTCCCAAAACGCAGTTGCTCACGGTTACAAATCCGTTGGTGTTGCTATCGCCCGACGGACGGGGCGGCCGGGGGGCGTTGCGCACCTGGATCTGGCCCAGGGCGTTCGACCAGAGCACGCCGAATTCCAGCAGGGTGTTGTACGATTTGCTGTTGGCCACCCCGTTGGTCCGGGCCCCGGCCACCGAGAAATTTCGTACCACGACATTGGAGCTCAAATCGATGCCGATCCCGGTGCCCCAGGATCCGGAAACATCCACCTGTTGCACCGCCATGTCTTCCGACCGGTCGACGGAAATCGCATCGCGGGATGGAATCGAGGCGGAGAATCGCATATTTTCGAGCCGGCAGCCGCGCACGTTGAAGAACCAGACACCGCGGTCAAGCAGGATACTGCCATCCGGGTGCGTACTGCCGAGGATTTGAACGGGATCGGCCGCCGTGCCGCTGTCGGCGTAGCCCATTGCTGTCTGCACGGCATTGGAATATACCCCGGTATCGACCCAGACGATGTCGCCCGGTTCCAGATCGTAACGTTCCAGAACCTCTCCCAAAGAAGCCAGCGGAGAGGCGGCGCTCCGGCCGGTGTTGGTCGCCGCGCCGGGCGCCGTAGTGTAGAGGTCATTCGCCGTGGAACCATCATTCACGTAGTAGACCAGGTTGGTGTTGCGAACCATAAAGTCCCGCTCGGACTCCGTCCGCCAGGCGGGCTGGCTTTGGCTTTGCACGCGCCAGCGGAACGTCGGCAGTGAAGGCCAACCCGCCGTGTCCCATGCAAAGGAACCTGTTGTCGCCAGGCTCGCGCCGATGGTCTGCCAACCGGCGCCGCTGTTGGTGGAAACCAGGATGTCCACCATGTGACCGAGATTGGTGGCCGATCCGCGCGCAAACCACTCCAGGGACTGGCTGCCGCGAATCAACCCTCCCTGTCCCAACCCCCGCAGAACGAAGGTCCCGTTGCTGGGGGTTTGGCTGGCGAAGGGTGTATTCCCGTAGACCCCGATATTGGCCCGGCGGCCGTTGGCTCCCGGCTCCAGAGTCCAGTCCAAGGCGGGATCCGCAGCGTCAATCAGCGGGGAGGTTTCCGCATCCGCGACCCACTCCCCCGTGGCGGGCGAGTAGCGCCCTTGGGCACTGCGGGGATGCAAATCGCCGGCGGACAGATCCGCAAACAACGGGTCGGCATCCATGGAATGGGTGTCGCTCTGGTTCTGGTCGCGCCAGGCGCCCAGATGCTCCAAGACAATGCGGTTGACCCCGAAAGGAATGTCGGGATCGGTAATCACCCCCAGCCCCGCGCTTTCATAGACCCGGTGGTAGCAGTTGTAATCTCCGCGAATGACCTCCCCCGGACCGGCCTGATAGATAACGTCCGCCGGCCCGCGGGCCGCGAATACGCTGTTGCTCACATAGAGACGCCCGGACTTGGCGTCCATCAAGGTGCCGGTGGACATGGCCGTGCCGCTGGTGGTCACCCCGACAGGGGCGATGACCCCGCTGATCCAGTAGTTGTTCGTGGACATGTCCATGGTGAATCCCGTCCGGAAGAAATCGAGCGCGGCGCACTGGATGAACCGGTTCTGGTCGGATGCCTTTTCCAACTGGAAGGCATTGACGCCCGCCCCGACGGAACGCAGGCGCACAAAGTAATTCGAACTGGACTGGTTCAGCCGGAGCCCGCGGGCGCCGCCGTGGAGATGCAGGTCCCGCAGCTCCATCTGCTGGACGTTCTGGAATTCAATGACGGTGCTGCCGGCGGAATTGGTGAAGACCGTGCCCCCAGCCGCCTCGTTGGTGCTGCCCTGGATCACCAGACGGTTGGTGGCACCGATCCCGGGCAGCGTGAATCGCATCGGCTCGGACAGGGGATAACGTCCCGTATCCACATACACGGTGTCCCCCGGCTCCACCTTGTACCGGCCCAACAGGCGAGCCAGCGAATCCAGGGGTGAATCCGGTCCCAATCCTGTATGGGCAGGACTCCCGGCGACCTCGCAATATACATCGCCCGCCATGCTGCCGTCGTTGATGTAGTAGGCCAGGGGTTGATTCTTGAGGGCAAACCACGTCTCGGTCTGCCCTATGATGGGCGGTTCATTGGTTGTCATGACCCGCCAGACCCCCTGGGCGGTGCTCTGGAAGTTGGTGGTCTGCCACGCCAACCCACTGGCGCCCGCGCTGGCATAGATGTTGTTGGTGTCGATGTCGCTCCATGTTTCGCCCCCGTTCCCGGAGAACTGCACCTTGACAATCTCATTGCTGGCAATGCCCGGAAAGGCCCAGTACAGTTTCGCCTCACCCCGGATGGTCCCGCCGTCGGACATCGTCAGGGGCACCAAGGCTCCCTGCCCTGAACTCTTGCTGGCTTCGGGCGTGTTGCCGTAGAGCCCCACGTTGATGCGGCCGCCGTTGGGCATCGGCTCGGATCCAAACAGGTCCGCCGGGTCCCCCAGATCGATCAGGCGGGAGGTGTTCGTGTCCGTCAGGATATGTGCGCCGGTGCCGGGGTCAAAACGACCATACTGGCTCTGCAAATGGAAATCATAGCCTGCCGGGTTGGCGAACAGCGGGGCATATCCGAAACTGCGCTTGTCGTTGGCGAAACCAGTGCTGATCTGCCAATCGATCAGGAAGCGATCGGCCAGGCGGTTGGTCCCGCCCGCCACGTTGGCCCCCTCCCAGGCCCGGATATTGTTGTAGTCGGAGACCAGCGTGCCGCCGCCGGACATGGCCGGATAATAATAGACAAACCGGCCGGCGCCAACCGCCTCCAGAATGCTGTTCTTGACCTCGATCTGGCCGGACGGCAGGGCCAGGTTGGCCTGGGCGTTGTTCCGCATCAGGCTGTTTCGGATGCGCACAACGCCCCCGGTCGTTTGCAGGCCGTACCGCAGGTTGTTCTCCAACAGCGCCCGCCCCAGATCCATCTGGGTGTTGGGTCCGGCTCCGATGCCGCTGGCCAGGCAGTCGGTGACCCGGACCCATTCCATAACGACGGAAGGCGAATTGGCCACTTCGATCCCGTTCCAGGCGTTGGACACCGTCAGGGCCTCCAATCTGATCCCGCCCGCCTGCAATATCCGTATCACCGCCGATCCGTCTGTCCGGCTGACGCGGGCCAGGACCGTCCCTTGGAAGGGGGCATTGGTATTGCCGGTTACGCGCACGGGGTTGGCCGCCGTCCCGGAATTCTTCATGCCGATGACCAGCGCGTCCGATTGGGCATAGGTGCCCGAATCCACCCAGATGCGGTCACCGGGCTCAAGGTCGAAGCGCTCAAACACCGTGCGGAGCGAATCCAAGGGGGCACTCGCGGTCGCCATCCAGTTGGTCGCCCGGCCGGGCACCGGACAATAGACATTTGCGTTGGTATCCGCCGTGGCGACATACACATTCAGGCTGGCGTTGCGGATGGCGAAGAAATTCGTGGATTGGGCCATCGAATTGGTGTTTTCGAGGCAGACCACGCGCCACGCGGCCGCCGGAGTGTCCGGCAGGCCCGCCAAGGTCCAGACCGCCAGACCGTTGGTGATCGGCACCCCGGAGGTAACGGTCGTCCCCCAGGTGTTGCCGCCGTCCAACGATACCTCGACTTTCGCGGTCTGGTTGGACCAGCCGCCGCCGGCGATCCAGTTCAACGGCACCGGTCCATCGGAGACCCCGCCGGCATCGGCAAAAGAAACCGCCTGGAGCCAAGGCATGGTCGGAGCGATGCTGGCCTCGCGCGTGCCGCCGAAGCGGCCGATATTGATCCGCCCCCCATTGGCACCTGGCTCATTGGTCCAAGCGGTGGAGGACGGATTGCCGGCATCCAACAAGGGGGAGGAAACGGAATCGGCGGTGAATTGGCCGTTGGGCAATGTCCGGCCCAGGGTTTCCTGGGTCTTCAGATGGTAGTCGTATTGATCGGGATCCGCCATGCGGGGATCCCCCGGAACGCTGCGGGCATCGAGCCCCCCGGACAGTGCTTGCCAGGCCGCCAGATTGTCGGCCAGCGCGCTTGTGGACCGGTTCACCCCCACCCGCGTATCCGGCCCGGCATGCAATCCGTTATAGTTCGCGGAAAAACCGGACGCCGGCGGAGCAATGGAATACAACGCCATGTTCGCCGAAGTCGAACCGAGGATGCTGTTTTCCAGCAGCGCGCCGACCTGGCTGCCGACGAAAACGGCGTTGTTGGTGTTCTGCCAGAAGACGCAGTTGCGAATGATCACGTTGGTGACCTGCTGCAGATAGGCGCCGATGCCCCCGCCGTGGCCCACGCAGTTCAGCAGTTCGATGTTCCGCGCGAGGAGCTGCAGGTCGAAGGCCCGATCCGAGGCCCGCCGCACCTCGATGCCTTCCAGCCGGATGTTCGCGGAATTGGTGATCGCCACCCCGCGGACCACGTTCGAGACCTGGATGTCCCGCAGCACGATGTTGGAAGCTTGGTTGAATCCAACGCCCAGGCCCAGGACGCTCGAACCTCCGAACACGCTGCCGCCGGCCATGCGGTTCGTGCTGCCCTGGATCAAAACCGGTTCCGCCGGCAGGCCGGAGTCCTGACTCGTCAGGACGGGCAGCGTGCCCGGATGGAAATAGCGGCCCGTATCCACGTAGATGATGGCTCCGGGTTCGAGATCATACCGGTTGAGCAAGGCGCCCAGAGAAGCCATGGGGGCCCCGGGGCCCACCCCGATGTTTTCATCGTTTCCGGGCGCGGTGCAGTACACATCCCCAGCGGTCGAGGCATCATTCACATAGAAGGCAAATGTTCCGTTCAGATAGGTGAAGTTGGTCGGCGTCTGGCTGGAAACCACCGGACTGGCCCCATCCAGCGTGACCTTCCAACGCGCCAGCAGCGAGGAGGTGTTGTCCGGCGTGGAATCCAGATAGTGATAAAAACCGTTGGTGGCCTGAACACCCGTTGCCAAGGCTTCCCAACTGGCTCCGTTGTCACGCGAAAGGGAGATGGTCACGGTGCTGGTCGGGGCGAAGTTCCCGCCCAGCCAGCGCAGGATGATGCCGGCCTGGGCATTCAACGTCCCGCCGTCATTGAAGGTTGCCACCTGCAGCCACGCGTCTGAACGCGATCGGCTCGCCTGCGCCATGCCGCCGTACAATCCCACGTTGAGGCGCCCGCCGTTGGGTAGGGACTCCGCCCCGACCGGTGCGGCCGGATTGCCCAAATCGATGGCTGCGGAGTGCACGGCATCGGTCACGAACAAGCCCGTGGCCGGATTGTACCGTCCCGTCAAACTCTTCAGATGATAATCCCCGCCCGCTGCATTGGCGAACTGCGGGTCGGCATACAGGCTGTTCGTCCAGAAATTCGCATTCTGGAAGGCCGTAAAACTGGCAATCTCCAACCCAACGGGGCAATTCCAGACCAGGTTGTGATCCCCCGGCACCGCCTGATTGCCGAACAAGACCGTCCCATTACCTAAGATGCTGTTGGAAACCGACAGCGTGGAGTTGGTCCCGGCCTGTACGAGGGTGGGATTGTTCCACAGCACGCCTTGCAGCCAGCGATTGCCGCCGGTGCCCGCGCCGGTGAAGGCGGCTTCGGTATTGTCCGCTGCCAGGCACCGCTCGAAGGTATGGGATGAACCCGTGACATAGACGCCGCTGCGGTTGGAGATGAACTGCATGTTGCGCAGCACGATGTTGGCCGTCCCCCCGTTGAGCCCGTACCGCCCGCCCAGCAGCCGCAGGTGCTCGATCTCCAGGTTCACTGCTCCGGTCAGATCCAGGGTATCGGCGGCCGTGTTGCCCCGATTGAATGTCGTGCCCTTGGGGCTGCCGATGATCCGGACCGGATTGTCGGCGGAGCCGGAATCGAAGCCGCCGATGCTGATCGTGAGGTTGGTCGTATAGTCGCCGGTGTCCACGTAGATGGTGTCGCCGCCCCGCAGCGCATAGTCGTTGACAATGGACTGCAGGCTGCGCCGGGGCGCGTTGGAGGCGTTCCCGATTTGGGCATCGTTGCCGATATCGGTGGTATAGACGTCATTGGCCGTACTGCCGTCGTTCACGAAGAAAGTAAAGACGGTGTTGGTCGTGGTCCGGATGCTGAACGGCTTGGCGTTGGTGGCGGCCAAGGCGGAATTGGTGCTGCTCGTCACCCGCCAGAACACGCGCGGATGGGAAAAGGCAGGCGTCCATTGATGACTTTCATTGGTCGCCGCCACTCCGTTGGTGATGGAGACCCAATCACTTCCGTTGTTGGTGCTGTAGTGCAGGTTCACGGTTCCCGAATTCATGTTGCCGGCCACCCATTCCAGCCGGGCGGTCTGGAGCAACGTCCCGCCGTCGTTGAAACTCATCGCGAACAGCCACGGGTTCGTCCGACTCTTGCTGGCCTCCGCCGTGCCGCCGTAAATGCCGGCATTCACCCGGCCGCCGTTCGGGCTCGGTTCGTTGGTGTACGCCAGGTCTGCGCGGCGCCCGAAGTCGATCGCCGGGCTGTAACCCACCGCCGCATTCGTCACCCATACGCCGTTGGAGACAAATCCTGCCGCGCTCAACAGGTGGTAATCCCCGGCGGCGGCATCCAGGAACAACGGATCGGCCGCCACGTTGCCCTGCCAGTTGGTGAAGTTCCGCTGGAGATCCACGAGGGATTCAAAGTCGTTGTGGAGGCGCTCGGTGGCCCAGATGACATTCCGCGAACCCGCATCCGGCATGGCATTGGAAGCGGAAAACGGATACCGGCCCGCGATGATGCAGTTCACCATGTTGGTCACGCCGCCACCGGCGGCGCCCATCACCGTCGCGCCCGGACTGTACAGCACACAGTTTTCAAGATAGTTGCCCGCCCCGGAAACATGGGAGAAAGCCGTGGATGCCGGCGTGAAGAAGACGCACTGGCGGAACACGTTGCTCGCCGAGGAAATCAGCCGGGTGTTGTACAAGGTGCCAGCGGTAAACTGCGCCCGGGTGAACTCATTGAACGCGGCTCCATTCATGTACAGGGCATACGTTCCCCCGCTGCTGCGCAGATCGCGGAATTGCAGGTAGCTCCCGTTCACCGTCAGGACGACGACAAGCCCGCTCCCCGAAAACACCGTCCCGCCGCCCACCAGATTCGTACTACCTTGGAATACGATGGGGTCCCCCGCCACCCCCTTCACCGCGGCCGGAATCGTGGCCGGGGCATAGGTACCGGTATCGATGTATACGACATCCCCCGCCCCCAGCGTCACGCTGGAAATCAGATTGTTCAACGTCCGCTTCGGGGTGGTTGGAGTCAATCCGTCATTGGAATCGAGGCCGGTAAAGCCCGGCGTATACACGTCTCCGGCATTGGAATTGTCATCAACATAGTAGGAAGCGGCCAATCCTCCCCCTGCCGTTCCCAACGCCAGACACACCCCGACAGTCATTATCCCAAGCGGCGATCTCATGGTGGTCATCCTCGCATCTGGCATTCCCACAGGAAGGGATTTCCACGGGGAACGCCTTATTTTTGAATATAACCCTAGTCCGATTGCGTGGCAAGCCTTTGCACCGGGCTTTCAGGGGGGGGGGTGCGCGCCGAGCCTTGCCCGCGCACTTCAAAATAGGTTCTTGGTCAATCAAACTCAGTCGCGTCTGCAGGCCGGATTCCCGCCGCCCCCCCCTAGCCTTGGGCGCGGCATGGCGGTCACATCCCCGGGCGCTTTTTCGTGGAAATCACAAGCAAAGGCACATATATTACCGACGTTTAATATGGAGAACAGCCCCGCCAATCATTTGATCCCCTGCCGAGGTGGCAGATAAGCATGCCCGCTGTCACCGCCATTGTCCTGCATCACAACGGGACCGATTATCTGGATGCCTGCTTCAAGACGCTGTTGGCACAGGATCATCCCGGCTTGACTGTGTGCGTGGTGGACAATGCCTCGACCGACGGGTCGCCAGAATGGCTGCAAGCCCATTATCCAACGGCCCGCCTGCTCGAGGCGGGCGGCAACCTGGGCTGGTCCGGAGGGAATAACGTCGGAATCCGCCATGCGTTGCAGCATGGCGCAGACTGGATCTGGCTCTTGAACGACGATATCGAACTGGAGCCGAATTGCCTCCGGAACATGCTGGAATTCGCGGAAAAGCATCCGAATGTCCGGCTGTTGTCCCCCGTCATTCATCTGACATCCGATCGAAACCGCGTTTGGTACCAGGGCGGAAAGATCGATTTCGCCCGAATGTTGGTTTCCCATTGCGCCAGCTTGTCGGAATTTCGGTCTATTGCCCGACCGGCTAGGCGGTTCATCAGCGGCTGTTGCCTGCTGGTTCACCGTTCCGTCTTTGAACAGGCAGGGCTGCCCGACGAACGCTTCTTCATGTATTACGAGGATGGTGACTTTTCGCTGCGCGCCGAAGATGCCGGATTCGACATGGATGTGGTGGCAGACACCCGGATTTACCACCACTTAATGGCCGCCACGGGCGGTTATCATTTCAAGAATCCTTTTCGGACCTACCACATGTGCCGCAGTGAGTTGTTGTTCTGGCGCAAGCACCTCGGATTCTGGGCATTCCACCGAAGATACTGCCTCGCACATCTTTCAAAATGGTTTCTGGATACCGACACCGCAGCCCCTGGGGCGAAGGCGATTCATGAAGCCAAGTGCGATGCCCTCTGGTTCTTTCTGACCAACCGGCGATGTTATCGCCGGCACCCGCATAGCCCCGCCTGGTTCCGTCGCCTCATGTTACGACGGGCTTGGGTCATCATTGCGCTCATGGGCTTTGATCTCGTCTCATTGCTGGGACGTCGCCGACGATTGGTTCCGCGTACCTAAGGTATTTTCGGACTGGTCGATGCGGTCTGCGGTGGGGGCGGCATTCTCTATCAAGCGTTCGGTCCCGTAGAATTCGGTTTCAGAAAAATGAATGACCATGACCGCACGTTTGTCCTTCACTCCTGATCCGTTGCCTGCCCCTGGGCACCCCATCGACCCGGGGCCAACAGGAACGCCGCGATGGCGGAGAAGCGCCGGCGCCAGATGGACCGGCGCAAGTCTTTGGCATCCAGCAGGAGCGCCTGGACCAGATAGGGGCGACAGCGGGAGAACGGCAGACGATAGCGGCGGGGGAGCAATCCGTGAATACGGCGGAGGATGGTGCCGGCGGGAATCCGCCATTCGGCCTGCAGTTTCCAGAGCACATGAGCGAACACGGGCTCAACCATGCGGGCCAGATCGACAGGGCAGGCGGCCTCGGCCGCGGCATCCGCAGGAAAGCGGAGTTGTTGCATCCGATCGGTTGTACCAGAAGCGCCCAGCACGATTTGATCCGCCTGTTGCAGGAAACGCAGGCACCAGAGCGATACGGGATTGACCATCGGAGCGTCGGTCGCCCGCGGCTCCCAAACATCCGGTCGAACCTGTTCCACGAAACGCCAGAGCCGCTCCACCGCTTCGGGTCCAGTCGCGGCGATGGTGCTTTTCAGGTTCGCCTGCAGGCGCGCCACCAAGGCGCGGGCCTGCGCGCGATCACTCAACAACTGGTCGATTCGGGCCTCCAACTCCGGCACGCTGGCCACGATGTCCACGCCCGATTCCTGCGCCCACGGAGCAGCCGGGCCGCGATCGGAGGCATTCAGATACACCAGCGGCAGGCCCGCGCAAATGGCATCCAGCGCCGCCGTGGTGATGACATTCACCAGCACAACGAGATCGGCCTGCTGCAAGGCCTCCGGGAGGGAGTCGACCAAGGTGAGGAAGCCCCCGCCGTCCGCCGCGCCGGGGTCCGTCGAATACAATTCCGCATAGTCGTAGCGAGGATGCTTCTTGAGCAGGAACCGCAGGTCGCGGCGCCGGGCGCAATATTCCAACACCCCCTGCCAGGCGGCCACGTGGCGCCCCGGCGATTGCAGCACCGGCACGAAGCTGGCCACCGGACTGGTCAGGAAAAGGATGTTCGGCGGGCGGGCGGGTGCCTCCAGCGGGCCGGGCCGTTCCGTCGACATGCCGGTGACAGCGCGATGGATATCCGTCCGCAACGAACCGACCGGCCAAACCTGGAAAACAGACGCCCGGCAATGATTCAAGACCTTGGCATCCTGTTGCGACCAGCAGGCGACATGTCCTGTGGCCCCGTGATGAAACAATCGCGCGAATCCAATCCCGCCAATGCCGCCATGAATGACGGACAGCGGGGTGATGCCCGTCTGCCAGAGGGCTTCGCTCAGGCAGCGCGTGTGGCCGAAGATATCATAGCCGGTCAGCACGACTTTGGGCTGGAGCACCTCCGCCACAAACCGCCCCATCTGAAATCCTCGCAGGCAGGATTGCATCTCCCGCGCCCATCGGGTCCACAGGCAGTCGAGATAGCCATTGTGCAGCAGAATGGGCGGCAGGGACTCCTCCCGGCGCAATCGTTCAAGCGTCCGGGCGACCCATTCCATGCACTCCCGGGCGCCTTCCACACCCCGGAAGCACAGCGCGCGCCGCCACATGACCGGAAACATCGGCGCCGCCCGCCCGCCACCCGCCCCCAGATTTTCCCGCCAGAGCGCCTCCTGCTCTCCGATTCCCGCCCCCCCTGTCAGGCACAACACCGGCGGAAAGCGCGACACGGCTTCCCCATCCGCCGGATTCCAGTTGATCGGTTCGTTATATACGGGAGCCCCAGCCGGCGGCGGACCATGCAGGATCCGCACTGGAGTTCCGTCCTGCTCAAGGATCCAGCGCACCACCCCGTTGGCCAGATCCGGTGGCAACCGCCGGGGTATCAAAATGAACGCTTCGCGATGGTCACCGAAGCATAGCACCTGTTCCGGCCGAAAGGACCGCAACAGGTTGCTGGCCATGGTCTGCATTTGCAGGCAATAAGCCAAGGGACAGAGCAAATCGAAGGCCATGTGGAAAGCCAGCGGCCGGTACACTTCCGGCAGGACATCGTGTAACGTCGCGCTGATAAACTCGCACGCCCCCAGCGCCTGTTCCGGATAATCCATCGGATTACCCTCGAGGTGCTCCGTCAGGTCTATGGCCGGGATTGAACGTCGAAAGCACATGCCCAAAACATCCACGTCGGCGGTCGCCACGGTGGTTCCTACGTCTTGGACAAGCCCCGGCTGATCTGCATGCCGGAACTGCTCCGGATTGAATATAAAAGCAAGGGTGCCTGTCATGGCTGGCTTATATCACAGGTTCGGCCTCGTGGCTATCTGCAGCCCGCCCTCTTCGCGAGGAATGCCCCTCCTATTCCGGGATCGGTCCGGCATTCCCGAGCCCTACATGCGTCGAACTATGGCTGGAGGCTGCTGATTTTGAGGCGGCAGGCCATTCGTCGCGTCCCGTTTGCTCCATTCACCAAATGGTGCGGGCCAGATTCGCCTGCATCCACCGGTCCTTGGTGATGAGCGGCACCTGCCAATACAAGGCCGTGGCGGCAATTACGCGATCGAACGGATCCCGGGTGGCCTGCAATTCAATGCTGCGCAAAAGGATCCCGCCATCAAACGGAGCCAGTTGGAAACGGGGGGTTTGTCCGATGTAGGCCAGCACGTCCGGCACTGCCAACTCGATTCGGCCGATCTCATTCAAGTATGCGATTTCCAGCAGCGCCATGGTGGGCACTTGAATGCTTGGGGTCTGCTCAAACCCCTTCCGGGCGGCGGCCGACAACCGGGATGGCTGCAACAACCACCACACCAATGGATGAGTGTCGGCAGCGACCGCCTTCATGATGCCGGCCACTCAATATGGTTGCGGAGCGCGGCATCCGCCGCCGGTCCAAGTTCCTCCCGGATGTGGCCCGGGATCTTGGGCAAGTCAGATTGGGTCTTCCGCGTCTGCCCCGCCCGGCGCATCAAAACCCCTCCCTCCCGGGTTTGGACCAGGATGTCACTGCCGTGGATCACCTCTCTCAAGGTTGCAAACATCGTTTTCCTGAAATGGGTCGGTGTCAGCATCTTCATGGGCATCTCCTAATATGTACATGTTGAAATGTACATATAAGCGCGCGCCTGTCAA
>JAAZBB010000071.1 GCA_012514035.1 Lentisphaerota bacterium
AATGTATTCGAGCGGCCTTAATTTGCCAATCACAGCAATCGTGGCCGCAAAAAAGCGCCCCGGATTTCTCCGGGGCGCGGGATCGCCGAACGGGAACTAGGCCTTGGGGGCCGCGGGGGGCAGGTCGGCGAGCTTGGCGTATTTGGTCCAGCTCCGATTGACTTCCGCCTGGGCGTGTTCGAGCAGCTTGGCGGCGGCTTCGGGGTTGCTCTTGACCAGCATCTTGAAGCGGGTCTCGTTGTAGATGTAGTCCTTGAGCGGGACCGACGGCGCCTTGCTGTCGAGCTGCAGGGGGTTCTTGCCCTGGACGGCCAGCGCGGGATCGCGGCGGCAGAGGATCCAGTGGCCGGAATTGACCGCCAGCTTCTGCTGCTCGAGGCCGTCGCGCATTTCCTTCATCCCATGCGCGATGCAATGGGAGTAGGCGATGATGATTGACGGACCGTTGTGGGCTTCGGCTTCCTTGAAGGCCTTGATGGCCTGCGGGGCGTTGGCGCCGAAGGCGACGCGGGCGACGTAGACGTTGTCGTAGTTCATCGCCATCAGGGCGAGGTCCTTCTTGGCGGACGGTTTGCCGCCGGCGGCGAATTTGGCGACGGCGCCGAGCGGGGTGGACTTGGAGGCCTGGCCGCCGGTGTTCGAGTACACCTCGGTGTCGAGCACGAGGATGTTCACGTTGGCGCCGGAGGCAAGGACGTGGTCGAGGCCGCCGTAGCCGATGTCATAGGCCCAGCCGTCGCCGCCGACGATCCAGACGGAGCGCTGGATGAGGTAGTCGGCGACAGAGAGCAGATTGAGCGCCTCGGGCTTGGCGTTGCCGGCGAGCTTCTGCTTGAGCTGCGCGACGCGTTCGCGCTGGGCGGCAATGCCCGCTTCGTCCTTCTGGTCGGCGTTCAAGAGGCCGTCGGCCAGGTCAACGCCGATGTCGGACTTGAGGGTTTCGACAAGCTGCTGGGCGTAGCGCGCTTGCTGGTCGCAGGTGAGGCGGAAGCCGAAGCCGAATTCGGCGGCGTCTTCGAACAGGCTGTTGGACCAGGCCGGGCCGCGGCACTCGCGGTTCCGGGCCCACGGGGTGGTGGGCAGGTTGCCGCCGTAGATCGAGGAGCAGCCGGTAGCGTTCGCGACGATGGCGCGGTCGCCGAAGAGCTTGCTCATCAGGCCCAGGTACGGGGTTTCGCCGCAGCCGGCGCAGGCGCCGGAGAACTCAAACAGCGGAATCGTGTATTGCACGTCCTTGACCATGCCGAGGTTGAGCTTGGCGCGGTCCATGACAGGCAGGCTTTCGAAGAACGCGATGTTCTCGCGCTCCTGGGCCACGATCGGCAGCTTGGGCCCGAGGTTGATGGCCTTGCGGGTCGGGTCGGCCTTGTTCTTCTTGGGGCAGGAGGCCACGCAAACGCCGCAACCGGTGCAGTCCTCGACGTAGATCTGCAGGGTGTAGGCCGTGTCGGGCTTGTTGCGCACGGGGGCGTGCTTGAAGCCGGCGGGGGCCTTCTCCAGCAGCTTCTTGTCGTATTCATTGGCGCGGATGACGGCGTGCGGACAGACAAAGGAGCAGGTGCCGCACTGGATGCACTCGGCCTCGTCCCAGATCGGGACGTTGAGGGCGACGTTGCGCTTCTCCCACCGCGTGGTGGCCGAGGGGAAGGTGCCGTCGACGGGCATCTTGGAGACCGGCAGGCTGTCGCCGTCACCGACCATGATGGTGGCGATGACATCCTTGACGAAAGCGGGCGCTTCGGGGGAGACGGCCGGCGGTATCTCGAGTTCCGAGGTCACGGCGCTGGCGGGGATTTCGTACAGGTTGGCAAGGGTGTCGTCCACCGCCTTGTAGTTCTTCTGGACGATTTCGTCGCCCTTCTTGCCGTAGGTCTTCTTGATGGAAGCCTTGATCTTTTCGATGGCTTCATCCTTGGGCAGGACGCCGGAAATGGCGAAAAAGCAGGTCTGCATGATCGTGTTCACGCGCGAGCCCATGCCCGTGCGCTCGGCGACCGCATAGCCGTCAATGTTGTAAAACTTGATTTTTTTCTCAAGGATCTGGGCCTGGACCCTCTTGGGCAGCTTGTCCCAAACCTCGTCCTTCGAGAAGGGGCTGTTGAGGAGGAACGTGGCGCCGGTAGAGGCATAGCGCAGAATGTCGGTCTGAAAGAGGAATTCGTACTGGTGGCAGGCGATGAAGCTGGCCTTCTGGATCAGGTACGGGCTGTGGATCGGGTTGGGGCCGAAGCGCAGGTGCGACGTCGTGCGCGAGCCGGACTTTTTCGAGTCGTACACGAAGTAGCCCTGCGCGTGGAAATCGGTTTCCTCGCCGATGATCTTGATGGAGTTCTTGTTTGCGCCCACGGTGCCGTCGGCGCCGAGGCCGAAGAACATCGCGTTGGTGACGCCGGGATGGCCGATGAAGAACATCGGATCAACGTCGAGGCTGGTGTGGGTGACGTCGTCCACGATGCCAACGGTAAAGCCGTTCTTGGGGGCGCTCTTCTTGAGCTCGTCGAAGACGGCCTTGACCATGGCGGGGGTGAATTCCTTGGAGGAGAGGCCGTAGCGGCCGCCAATGACCTTGGGCAGAGCGGGGAAGTCGCCCGCGGCGACGCCCTGGGCGAGGGTGGCGAGGACGTCCTTGTAGAGCGGTTCGCCGTCGGAACCCGGCTCTTTGGTCCGGTCAAGTACGGCAACGGCCTTGGCCGTCTTGGGCAGCGCTTCAAAGAAATACTTGGCAGAGAAGGGCCGGTAGAGCCGCACGATGACCGCGCCGACCTTTTCGCCCTGCTTCTGCAGTTCCTCGATCGTTTCGAGGGCGGTCTCCGCGGACGATCCCATCAGCACGACCACGCGCTCGGCATCGGGCGCGCCGATGTAGTCGAACGGACGATACTTGCGGCCGGTGAGCCGGCCGAATTCCTCCATCGTGGCAGCCACGATCTCGGGGCAGGCCTCGTAGAACTTGTTGACGGCTTCGCGGCCCTGGAAATAGACGTCCGGGTTCTGCGCGGTGCCGCGAATAAAGGGCTTTTCGGGATTCAGCGCGCGGGCGCGGTGGTCGGCGATGAGCTGGTCGCTGATCATCTTGCGGATGATGTCATCGGCAATCATTTCGACCTTGGCGACTTCGTGGGAGGTGCGGAAGCCGTCGAAGAAGTGCAGGAACGGCACGCGGGACTTCAGCGTGGCGGCCTGCGCAATGAGCGCGGTGTCCATCACTTCCTGGACGCTGTTGGAGGCAAGCATCGCCCAGCCGATTTGGCGGCAGGCCATCACGTCCTGGTGGTCGCCGAAGATCGAGAGGGCGGAGGCGGCCAGCGAGCGCGCGGAGACATGGAAGACCGTCGAGGTCAGCTCGCCCGCGATCTTGTACATGTTGGGGATCATCAGCAGGAGGCCCTGCGAGGCGGTGAAGGTGGTCGTCAGCGCCCCGGACTGGAGCGCGCCGTGCACGGCGCCCGCCGCGCCGCCTTCGGACTGCATCTCGACGACGGTCGGCACGGTGCCCCAGAGGTTCGGGCGGCCTTCGGACATCCACTGGTCAGCCCATTCACCCATGTTGGACGAGGGGGTGATGGGATAGATGGCGGCGACTTCCGTTGTTTTATAGGCGATGTAGGCCGCGGCCTCGTTGCCGTCAATGATGGCAATCTTCTTTTCGTTACTCATGAACGCACTCCGGTTGAATCCCGACTCACACAACGCGCCAGGCCGGGAAAGAAGGCCATGACGCACACGGGGCGGCAGAATACCACAGGGGATGATGGATGCAACAGCAAAAGCCGAATCCGCTGGCAGTGAATGGGTCATCGGGCTGCGGACCCCGCAACGAAAGGTCTTGTCAGGTCTGACCGTCAGCGTATGCTGATTTCCAGAGGTCATGTGACGGGATGCACGATCAGTTCCGCCGCAGCCGGCAAGGTTCCTATATGAAGACGGGCATGGTGGCGATTGGGGTTGCAGTGGGGGTGGCGGTTGGCGCGCTGGGCCAGGAGAGAGGGGGGCTAGGGAACCCGCCGACCTTGGTCTTCGATGGGCCGCTGGTGGATCTGACTGTTTCATGCCATCAAATTCCTCCTCCTTTGAAGGCCCGGGCCATTGGCGGATGCCGGATCCCGGCTCTGGCCGACGACTTGGTCTTGTACTATCCGTTCGACGAGGATTTGGGCGGAATGGTGCTGGACGCCAGCGGCAGCGGCCGGACGGGCATGGTCCATGGTGCGACCTGGGTGGCGTGCGGACCGCGCGGCGGGGCCTTTCGTTTCGATGACAACAGCCAGGTCCTCACCACGACGGATACGGGCCTGCCTGCCGGCGATGAACCCCGAACCATGGCGGTCTGGATCAAACTGGACCGGCTTGAGCCGGAGGGGGTAACGGGCCTGTTTTCCTATGGCACGTGGCAATGGAACCAGGCCTGCGGGCTTGGGCTGGATTGGCGCAACAACCGCGACCGCTTCTACTTCACCCAGAATGGCGGCGTGGTCTTGAGCGCCCGGCGGGTCGAGCCGGGCGTTTGGCGTCATTTGGCCTATGTCTACGAGGGGGCCGGTCGGCATCATTTGTACGTGGATGGCGTGCCCAGTGACGGCATGAGCGAGCTGCAAGGGCCGCTGAACACAACGTTGTCAGGGCAACTGATGCTGGGCGGGCATCCCGGGGCCATCGGGCCCAATGGCGGTTATGTGGATGAAGCTATGATCTTCCGGCGGGCCCTGACCCCCGCCGAAGTCGGCGCGGTCTATCGCGGGGCTTTGCCTGTGGAAGTCGTCGAAACGGCGGAGGGCGACTGCCCCCGGGTCATCACCCGCATCTGGATGATGAAAAGGGCATTGGCAAACGCGCACGACCTTCCCCCGCTTCCCGTGGAGTATGTTGAGTCGGCCGCCGGCGACTGTCCCCGGGTCATCACCCGCGTATGGACAGCCACGGACCGGTGCGGAAACAGCGTCAGCGCGACGCAGACCATTACCGTGGTCGATACCATGGCACCGGTCCTGCAGGGCGTGCCGCCGGACGTTGCGCTGGAATGCGGAGAGGATATCCCGTCCCCGCCGGCCGTGACGGCCTTCGATCCGGATGCCTGTGAACCGGTTCGGGACGCGGTGCTGTACTATCCCTTCGAACGACATTACGGCCGGTCCTCGCGTCATGCAAATGTGTTCGATGCAAGTGGCAATGGGAATCACGGACGACTGGCGGGAGCCTGGGTCGGGCCGGGCGGAATTCCAGGCCTGGCCGTGGAATTCGATGGCGTGGATGACTGTATCCGCGTGCCCTCCAGCCCGACTTTGATGCCTGCCGCGGTTACGGTCGCCGCCTGGGTGAAAATCCGGGCGCGGCCCGCGCAAATCGCCGTCCTTGTCCACAAGCGGAACCCCGATCTGCACAACAACGAGGATTATGTATTGCAGATCACTTCCGCCGGTGCGGCGCGCTTTGTTCTGGCTCATTCCGGATGGCAGACCCGGCTGGATTCGCCTCCCCTGGCGGTGGGCACATGGCATCACGTGGCCGCAACCTTTGCCCGGCCTGAAATGAAGATCTACCTGGATGGCCAACTGGCCGGGGTCGCCCGGCACGATTTTCCGCTGGCACACAATCCAGAGGCGGATCTCTTCCTCGGTGCCAGCGATCATTTGGTTTACCCCATGGGCTCGTTCCTTGCCGGCCGGCTGGACGAGGTGAAGATCTTTCCGCGGGCGCTGGCCGCGCGTGAAATCGCCGCGCTGAGGCACGGTGCAATCCCGGTGGAAATGACCGAGACGGTGGACGGCAACTGTCCCGGCGTGATTACCCGCGTCTGGACGGCGACGGATCATTGCGGCAACACCGCCAGCGCCACACAGACGATCACGATTGCGGCCGCGCCGGGCCCTGCGGATTGGTTTGTGGTTCCGGACGGCAATGATTCAGCGGCGGGCAATTCCTGGGACACGGCCAAGCGAACCATCCAGGCGGCGATTGAAGCCGCGTCCGCCGGCGATACGGTCTGGGTGGGCAATGGGATTTATTCGGGGGCGGGAAACCGGGATCTTTCCTTCCTGGGCAAGGGGCTCACCGTCCGCAGTCTGAATGGGGCCGAGCAGACCATCGTCGACTGCGAAACAGCGGGCCGGGGTTTCTCCTTCCACGCCGCCGAACCGCCCGAGGCCGTCCTGTCGGGATTCACGATCCGGAATGGCCATGCCGCCAATGGCGGCGCCATTTTCTGTTCCGCCCGGCCAACCATCGAACATTGCGTCATTGTGAGTAACCAGGTGTTGACGACAACAGGCGCGCCATTCCACCGGTCGGGGGCGGGCATCTATGTGGAGGGAGCCGGCGCCAATCCCACCATCCGGAATTGCCGGATTCTCCACAACGACGCGGATCGGATCGCTCCGGTGCCCGGGGTGACCGCCAACGGGGGCGGAATTGCCGTGATGTCCGGGGCTTCGGCCTGGATCGAGTCGTGCGAAGTCGCGGGCAACCGGGTCATGTATGGCGGTGGCGGGATCTACATCGAAGGCCCCGGTGTGACGGTGGTCAACAGCATCATTCAGGGCAACGAGAGCGCCTATTGGGGGGGCGGGGTGCATTGCCAGAATAATGCAACAGCAGAGGCATCGCGCCTGATCAACTGTTTGATCACAGGCAACACGTCGTTGGGGGTGGGCGGGGGAATCGCCACCTACTCCGGCCTGGTTGCGGAAAACTGCACGATCCACGGCAACTACGGCTGGCGGGGCGGAGGTATTTATTCCTGGCCCAATGCGCGGCCCCGGTTTCTCAACAGCATCGTCTGGGGCAACACGGTCGGATGGGCCGGACCGCAATACCTGGGGGACGAAAGCGAAGAGATCTTTTCGCACTGTTGCAGCGAAACCGAGGTCCCGTGGCCGGGAACCGGCAATCGCATTGACAATCCGTTGTTCCAAAATGCGGCGGCGGGCGATTTCCGGCTGCAAGCGGATTCCCCGTGCATCGATGCCGGCCACAATGCGTGGACAACCATGGCGACGGACCTGGGCGGAAATCCGCGCGTGGTCAACGGGGTGGTGGACATGGGCGCCTATGAATTTTCGGCACCGGAGGAGCCCATGGATGTTCAGGTGCGCGCCTCCGGCATGCTGTCTTACCCGTCCCGGCTGGATTGCTTGTACACCCTGCAACGGTGTGAAAATCTTGCCTCGGGCCAATGGGTGAACGTGCCGGGACAGTCGCGCATTCGCGGTTCGGGCGGAATCGACATGTTAGCCGATCCCCAGCCGTCGCCCGCCTGTTTTTATCGCATCCAGGTGGAACGGCCCTGAACGGCGCAGCGGGGCGCCTCAACCGCCTGGGCTCAGGGAGAGCCAGTATCCGGCCGGGGCGGATGGTCGGCTGCGCGACAGGGCACAGGGTTCAGGCGGGGCAGCCGGAACCGGCGGACGTGCCACTTGCGGCGTTTTCACGAACCTTGAACCGGATTCGCGATTGTCTATACTCCAAGTCCATATCTGGAAGGCACTATGAAGGCAAGGGCAAGACACAGGACCGTCATGGTCGTTGGCGCCGGGTTTTACGGCTCCGTGATGGCGGAACGGTTCGCCAACGAATTGGGTTGGAAGGTGGTGGTCCTGGAAAAGCGCAATCACATCGGGGGGAATTGCTGGTCGTGCCCGGACCCGGAGACGGGTATCGAAGTCCATGAATACGGGCCGCACATCTTTCACACCTCTCACGAGCAGGGGTGGAAGTACCTAAATCGGTTCACGAAGTTCAATAACTACCGGCACACGGTCTGGGCCACGCGTAAAGGCAAGGTCTATCCGTTGCCCTTCGGATTGGCGGCGATCAACCTGCTGCTGGGCCGGCGGCTGTCGCCGGACGAGGCCCGGGCGTGGGTCGCGGAAGAAGTGCGGAAAACCGGCATCGCCGATCCGAAGAACCTGGAAGAAAAGGCGCTGTCGCTGATCGGACGCCCCCTCTACGAGGCGTTTGTCAAGGAATACAACGAAAAGCACTGGGGCATGAAGCCCACAGAGCTGCCGGCCTACATCATCACGCGTTTGCCCATTCGCTATACATATAACGTGGGCTATTACAATGATCGTTGGGAGGGCATCCCCATCGACGGCTACGGGGCGATCTTCAAGAAACTGCTAGAACACCCCAACATCGAAGTCCGGCTGAACACGGATTATTTCTCAGTGCGGAATTCCCTGCCGCCGCACGATCTCCTGATCTATACCGGTCCCATCGATCGATTTTTCGACTATAAGCACGGAAGGCTGGGATGGCGGTCGGTCCGGTTCGAGAAGCAGGTGCTGGACATCAAGGATTTCCAGGGGACCTCGGTCATGAACGAATGCGACGGCGACGTGCCCTACACCCGCACCCATGAATTCAAGCACTTCACGCCGGAATTGAAATTCGACCGCACGGTCATTTTCCGGGAGTATTCCTTTGCGCCGGGATTAGATGACGATCTGTACTATCCCGTGCGCACCAATGAGGATGTGGCGCGGCACGCGAAATACCTGGCTGAGGCCGCAACCGTGCCTCACGTCATATTTGGCGGCCGGCTCGGTGCCTATGCCTACCTCGACATGGAAAACACCGTCAGCACCGCGCTGGATAAATACGCCGATCTCAGGAGGGGGGCGGTGGCCGGTTGAACCGCCGTCGGAGAATCGAGGGAATTTGACGCAAAAGCCGTCCGAAGCGAGGCAGAATGCGGCCAGGAACCGAACGCTCCCAGGCCGTGGTGGTCAGGTTGGCCGCGCGAAGGTCTTCGAGCAGCGAGGAACGGTCCAGCCAGTCCTGCTGGTTGAAGAATGTGTAGTGATGGACCACGGCGTGAGCGGCCAGGACCACTAGTTTCTGGTTTTGGGCAATCCACTTGCCCCAGCCGACCTCGTCCTGTTCCTGCACGCCGCCGATTTCCTGCCAGTGTCGATAGTCGTAGCAGATGCAATTGATGCTGAACCGGTCGTGAAAGGGCGCCCACTTTTCCCGGGCCTGTGCGCGGACCCGGCAGTTGGCCTCTTCCAGATTGAGGAACCGGCGGATCAGCCACTCGGCGAGATGGGGATAGAACCAAATAGGGCCGTCCGCTGCCGGCGCGTGGGCGGCCTGCGGCAGCTTCAGGTATTCCGCGCGGATGTCCGGAAACAGATTCAGCAGTTGCCAGGAGCCGAGCCCGTTATTGGGGATCGTGGCCGTGACGAGGGCCAGGTCGGGTCGCTCCCGGTGCGCGGCATGCGCTTCGGCCAGAACCTCGTCCCAGTCGGCGGAAACGAATGTGTCTTCGTCGATCTTGAAGTACAAAGAGTCAGGATATCGCCGGACGCACTCGTTCTGGAGGTTGGAAATGAGCCAGCCACGTCCCCGGGGGCCGGAAATCGTATCCCAGGGAATATCGGGATGCGCGGCCATGAGGCGGCGCAGGTAGCGAAGATGCCGGCCTTTCACGCCGTTCAGCAGCAGGACCACCCGGTCGAATCGGCGGATCGAACCGCCCTGGATCAGCATATCCATGCACAGCTTGAAGCAATCCAACCGGTGGCTGGTCAGGATCATCAGGATTTTCTTCATAATGAATTCGTCAATTTGCCGATGATGGCATGCAACTGGGAAGACACGACCTGCCGGCTGTACTGGGCCATGCATTTCTGACGGGCCCGTTGCCCTTGTGATGCCGCTTCCTCCGGATGTGTGAATGCCCACTGGATGCAACGGGCGAGACGGCCCGCGTCGTCGGGCGGAACCGTCCATCCACAGCCCTCCAGGACGAGAGGAAGATCGGAAACGGCGGATGCAATGATGGGTTTGGCCATGGCCATCGCTTCGAACACCTTGCAGGGCATTTGGGTTTGGGCCAGCAGGTCGTCGTTCAAGGGCAGGACTACCAAGTCGGCCAACCCGAGGTAATTGGGCATGTCGGCCTTCGGCCGGGGACCGATGGCAACCAAGTACGGGGCATAGGCGGGATTAGCGCCCAGGGCCGCGACATGCTCGTTGACAGGGCCAACAATGACCAGGGCGTTGGAGGGATTCCCAATGGCTGCCAGAGAATCCAGAATGAGTTCGATGCCTTTATGGGGCCGCACCACACCGCCAAACACGATCAGATTCCTGTCTTTCAAGTCGAGTTCACGGCGCAACCGGATGCTTTCCTCTTTGGGACGCGGAGAGAAAACATCCAGATCCACCCCCATCGGCAGGACTGCGCCGCCAAACCGTTTTTGGAGGGCTGTGGTGGTGCTCAGCACATGGTCGCAGCCGGGGAGCAATCGTTCCACCCAGGGACAGTAGATGTCATCGACTGGATGATGGACATGTTTTATCCAGCGCATCATTTTTTGGGTCGGTGAAAGGCGGGCCATGAGCGCGCCATCCCATTCATCGAGGTAGGCGATGACCTTGGCTTGGCGTCGCCGCCGGGCCTGCAAGGCCACTGGAAGGCTGGTGGCAAAAGCCTTGACGGCTACAATGACATGCCCCGTGAGGGCGGCCGCCAGGTGTCGGGATTCCCAGAAATAATCCGGCCAGCGGTATATGCGGGGACATGAAATGACCTTGTAGGGAAATGCATCCCGATACATCGGGCACACGCCATGCCCGAAGTCCGGGCCAACAATTTCCACCTCGTAATCTGGGATCAGATGGCTTGCAAGGACGGTCACCGGGCCCAGCACGGGAGAATGGATGTCCGGGACCAGAAACGAAACGGCAGCAGGGGACATGCGGCGATCCTACTGTTTGCCGGAATTCACCTGGGCTGGATCGGGCAAGGTTGATTCCGGTTCTCCGCGCAGGATCCGGTTGACCACTTCCACGCCCTGCATGATGGAATGATCCATGTTGCCGACTTCATATTTCCAGGCCCCGAAACGTCCCCGACTCCAGATATTGATGCCTTCAAAACGGGGGAGAATCGCGGCCAGGGCGGAGTCCCGATCCAATGTGGGAATCGGATAAGCATAATCCGATGACAGGTGGAATACATGCGGCTTGGCGGACGGCAGTTTCAACAAGCCAGACTGATCGAGATCGTTCAGGACCCGCTGGGCCAATTTCTCTTCAGGATGCTGCGGGGCTTGTCCTGGCGTGGCTACCTCGCACATGAACGAGCAGCAGTGCTCGGCATCCGGTGTATGGGCGGGAGAAAAGATGGAAAACGGCGTGATGCGGTAGTATATGGATTCGGGATCCGGGCAGTAAATCCATGTTTTGTCCTTCATCAGGGCGGGAATGGGAACGGGGAGGCCGATGCAGACCACTTGAACCCGCGAGAACTGCAGGCGGGACGCGGGAGCGGCTAGCTCATCCAAACCCGCCATGCGAACCAGACGGTCCAGAGGCAGCGTGGAAATCAGGTGATCGTAAGGCAGGATTTCACCTGAAGACAACCGGACGGATCGGGAAGCAGGATCCACCGCAACGGCCTCTGCCGACAACCGGATGCGTTCAGGGCCGATCTGCCGGGCCATGCTGTGCCAGATGCTTCCGGTGCCACCGGTCCGGGGGAAATGGAAAACATGATTGGGCCCCCAGGAAACATCATCCCGTTCATGCCGGATGTTGCGGCGTACACGCTCTAGATTGGTTTCTGGCACACGGTCGCCCAGCCATCGGCAGTTCATGGCCGCAGGCGGAACCGTCCATAATTTCGTGTTGTAGGGCACCATGAAGTGCTTGGCAATTCCGCTGCCGGCTGTCGCCAGAATCCACTCTTCGAAATTGGATGGTTCGTTTGATGTGAGGGGAGGCCGGCTGACCAGTCCGTCCAGGCATTCCTGCCGGGCTTTTTCCGGCAGGTAACGGAAGTTGTACTGGAAGGGAAAGGGGACAAACGTTTTCTGGGTGTAAACCCAGGAGCGGCGCTCGTGGGTCAGAAAGCCATCCGGCAGCACGGACTGCATCAACCGGTCGATGTAGCGATAGTGGGAGTGGGCCACATGGACGGCAAAATCCCAGGTAAATCCCGCAGAATCCACAAAGGAGGCGGCCAGGCCGCCAACAAAGGGATTGCGCTCAATCACAAGAAAATCGGAATGGGCCAGTTCCTTCAGGCGCCAGGCCGCTCCCAGTCCAGTTGGGCCTGCTCCTATGATCAGTATTTTCACCAGTCCATGTTGGAATGGACTGGTGTGTCTTGCAACTCTGATTTTTCATGTGCATTCCGGGGATCATCCGGGGATCATCGGGTTTTACTGGACGGGGGAAGCGCAGAAATATAGCATCATCAATCCAATGGAATTGTTGATCCAGCGTGCCGCGAGCTACGCCGGCAGCGTGGTGCTGCCGGAGGGCCAGGACCCGCGCGTGATGAAGGCGGCGGCGGAAATCACGCGCCGCGGATTCGCCCGTGTCGTCGTGCTGGCCTCGCCGTCGGAAGCCCAGCAGGCGTGCGCGGCGGCGGGGATGATTCCCGCGGGGATTGAGGTGATCGATCCGGCCCGGGTTCCGGATCTCGACGGCTTGATCGAAGCCTATCAGCAAAAAAGGGCGTCCAAGGGAGTGACCTGTGAACAGGCCCGCGAGGCGCTGAAAAACCGGCTCTATGTCGGGGCGATGATGGTGGAGACCGGGCGGGTCTCGGGCATGGTGGCGGGCAGCATCGCCTCTACGCCGGACATGCTGCGGGCCGCCTTTCACTGTGTGGGGACCGCACCGGGAATTCGGACCGCCAGCAGTTGTTTCCTGGTGCGGCTGAAAGCCCCGACCCTGGCGGGAGATGACACGTTGCTGTTCGCGGATTGCGGGGTGAATCCCAACCCGACGGCGGAACAGCTGGTCGACATCGCCCTGGCTACGGCCCAGACCCACCGGGCGTTGCTGGGCACCGGGCCCCGCATGGCCTTGCTGAGTTTTTCCACACGCGGCAGCGCCAAGCATGAGCTCGTGGACAAAGTGGCAAAAGCGGCGCAGATGGCCCGCTATCAGGCGGCAAAGTCCGATCCCGGCCTGATCGTGGATGGCGAATTGCAGACGGATGCCGCCCTTGTTCCGCAAGTGGCAGCGCAGAAGGCGCCGGACAGTCCGCTGAAGGGGGGGGCGAATATCCTGATATTCCCCGACCTGCAGGCGGGCAACATCGCCGTCAAACTTGTGGAACGCTTGGCGGGCGCGCTGGCCCTGGGGCCGATTCTGCAGGGGCTGGCCAGGCCGATTAATGACTTGTCGCGCGGCTGCAGCGCGGCGGACATCGTGGGCGTCGCGGCCGTCACGATGTGCCAGGCGGCGGCACAGGGCGCTTCCCGGGAGCCTGCCGCCGGAGGCGCGATTTCCGCAACCGCCGCGTGTGCCGCGGGCATCTTGTCGGACGATGAAATCGAGGCGATTGCCCGGCGCGTGGCGCAGGATTTGCTGGCCAGTCCGGAACTGGCGCGCAGCCTGCAAGGTATTTGAGAGGGACAACACATGAAGAACATCGATTGGAAAAGTCTGGGATTTTCGTACATGGACACCAACTGCCACGTCCGCTACGTGTGGAAAGACGGCCAATGGGATGCCGGCGAGCTGGTGACGTCGCCGACCATGCCCATCCACATCGCCGCGACGGCGCTGCACTACGGCCAGGCCGCCTTCGAAGGGCTGAAGGCCTTCCGGCGCAAGGACGGCAAGGCGAGCCTGTTCCGGCCCGAGGAAAACGCGAAGCGGATGCAAACCACGGCGCGGCGGACCTGCATGGCCGAAGTGCCGACGGAACTCTTCGTGGATGCGTGCAAGCGCGTGGTGAAGGCGAACCTCGAATACCTGCCGCCCTACGGCACGGGCGGCTCGATGTACGTGCGCCCGCTGCTGTTCGGCAGCGGCGCGCAGATCGGCGTGGCACCCGCGGACGAATACACGTTTCTGGTGCTGGTGACGCCCGTGGGCGCCTACTATAAGGGCGGCCTGCAGGCGGTGAAGGCCATCGTGTTCGACGACTACGACCGCGCGGCGCCCCAGGGCACCGGCCACATCAAGATCGGCGGCAACTACGTTGCCGGACTCTATCCCCACCAGCTCGCGAAGCAGATGGGCTATCCCGTGGAGCTCTATCTCGACGCGAAGGAGCACAAGTGGATCGACGAGTTTGCAACGAGTAACTTCCTGGCCATCACCAAGGACGGCAGGTATGTGACGACCAAGTCCAGTTCCATTTTGCCCAGCATCACGAACATGACCCTGCAGCAGCTGGCCAAGGACAACGGCATCCCGGTGGAAGTGCGGCCCGTGGCGTTTGACGAGGTGACGAACTTCGCCGAAGTGGCGGCCTGCGGCACAGCGGTGGTGATCACGCCGGTGTGCCAGATCGAGCGAGCCGGAAAGGTCTATAAGACCGGCCCGGAAACCGGCTGCGGCCCCGTACTGCAGAAGCTGTACAACGCCGTGCAGGGCATCCAGTACGGCGAACTGCCGGACGCGCACGGCTGGAACGTGGAAGTCGAGTAGCCGCCGAATGATGACGCTGGAACAGCAATTCGCGAAAATCACCGCGCGGCGGGTGGATCTCCACAGCGCGGACGAACTGAAAAACCGCCTGGCGAAGTCCATCGCGGAAAAGAAGCCCCTGCGGGTCAAGCTGGGGGCGGATCCGTCCGCCCCAGACCTGCACCTGGGCCATTGCGTGGCGCTGAACAAGCTCCGCGAGTTCCAGGACTGCGGCCATACCGTGGTCTTCATCATCGGCGACTTCACGGGCATGATCGGCGATCCGTCGGGCAAGTCCGCAACGCGGCCCCAACTCTCGAAAGAGCAGGTCCTGGCGAATGCCCAGAGCTATCAGGAGCAGGTCTTCAAGATCCTGGATCCGGCGCGCACCGAAGTGCATTTCAACTCCGAATGGTTCGGAGCGATGACGTTCGACAAGGTGATCCGGCTGAGCGCCCACGTGACGGTGGCGCAAATGCTGGCGCGCGACGATTTTTCCAAGCGCTACGCCGCGAACCAGCCGATTTCGCTGGTGGAATTCCTGTATCCGCTCGTCCAGGCCTACGATTCCGTGATGGTGCGGGCCGATGTGGAGCTCGGCGGCACCGACCAGCTCTTCAACCTGCTGCTCGGCCGCGAAATCCAGAAGGCCCACGGCCAGGAGCCGCAGATCGTGATGACGATGCCATTGCTGGAAGGCCTCGACGGCGTCAACAAGATGAGCAAGAGCCTTGGCAACTACATCGCCGTGAGCGACTCCCCGAAGGACACCTTCGGCAAGACCATGAGCGTCAGCGACAACCTGATGTGGCGCTATTTCTCCCTCGTGCTCTGCCTGCCGGAAGAGGAGATCGCCGCGCTGAAGGCCGCGGTGGCCTCGGGCACGCGGCATCCGCGCGATGTGAAGGACGAACTCGGCCGGCGCATCGTGGCGAAGTTTCACGGCGAAGCCGCCGGCGCCGAAGCCAGCGCCGAGTTCGCCCGCGTCTTTTCCCAGAACCAGCTCCCGACCGACATTCCCGAGGTGGTGGTGTCAGCCGGAAAGATCGGCATCCTGACCCTGATGGTCAAGGCCGGCCTGGCGCCGAGCACGAGCGAGGCGCGACGCCTCGTGCAGGCCGGCGCCGTGAAGCTGGACGAAGAAAAGATCGCCGACGTCCGCCTGGAGATCGAGCCCAAGACCGGCGTCGTGATCCGCAGCGGCAAGCGCGGGTTTGCGAAGATCAAGATCGGGAGCTGAAACCGGGAAGAGCCGGTTCAACTACGAAATACGCGAATTGCGCGAAACAGAGCAGTTATGGATTTCCTGTAGCCGGCCCCGCCGGGGCCGGAGAGTGAAGGGACAGCCCGGCTCGGCAGGGACGCCTCGCCCTACCGAAAGCCGGTTAATCAGGTTGGGGGCAGGGCGAACCCTGCGGGTGAGCCGGGGTTCTATTAGGTGAAGTTGCCGAACACCAGTCCAATACCGCACGACGAAGCCCTCGAGGGGCTCGTCGAGCTGATCACCTTCCACAGTGAGGAAACGGGGTTCTGTGTCCTGAAGGTGAAGGCCCGGGGCTTCCGCGAGACCGTGGCGGTGGTCGGCAAGGTGCCGCGCATCAACGTGGGGGAGTGGATCAAGGCGCGCGGCAAATGGAACATCGACCGCAAGCACGGGCGCCAGTTCCTGGCCGAGCATCTCGAAGCCGTCGTGCCGGATTCGCTCGAAGGCATCGAGAAATTCCTGGGATCGGGCCTCATCAAGGGCATCGGGCCGGTCTATGCGAAGAAGCTGGTGGAAACGTTCGGCATGGGCGTGTTGGACGTGATCGAGAACCGCTCCGCCGAACTGGAACGGGTGGACGGTATCGGAAAGCTCCGCCGCCAGCAGATCAAGGAATCATGGAAGGCGCAGAAGACGATCCGCGAGATCATGAGCTTCCTGTTCGCGAACGGGGTGAGCACGGGGCGGGCGTTTCGCATCTACAAGGCCTATGGCGATCAGGCCATCGCCAAGGTGCGGCTGGATCCATATTGCCTCGCCCGCGACATCCACGGCATTGGTTTCAAAACCGCCGATCAGATCGCCGAAAAACTGGGCATCGGGAAGGAATCGATATTGCGCGCCCGCGCGGGGCTGACCTATGTCCTGCTGGAGCTGTCGAACCAGGGCCATTGCGCCTATCCGCGCGACGCACTGCTGGTCAAGTCCGCAGAGATGCTGGGCATTCCGCTGGGAACGATGGAAGACGCGCTGCGGATCGAGGTGGAGAACGGACAGTTGACGGTGGGCGCGGGCGAAGACAACGCGCCATGGGTGTATCTGGCAGCCCTGGATCTGGCCGAACGCGAGGTGGCGGCGCGACTGGCTGAAATCGAAAACGGCCCGCATCCCTGCCCGAAGATCGATTTGGTGGTTGCCGCGGACTGGGTGCAGAAGCAGCTCGGTATGGAGCTGGCCGCAGGCCAGAAACAGGCGTTTTTCGGGGCCTTTACGCACAAGGTGCTGGTGATTACGGGCGGGCCGGGCGTGGGCAAAACGACGTTGGTGCGTTCGCTGGTGAAGGTGCTGGCGGCGAAAAAACTGCGCCTGATGCTGTGCGCGCCGACAGGGCGTGCCGCCAAGCGTCTGGCGGAGTTGTCCGGAATGGAAGCCAAAACCATCCACCGGATGCTGGCTTACGAACCCGGCACGGGCAAGTTCCGCCACGACGCGCGCCATCCGCTGGAAACCGATGTGCTGATCGTGGACGAAACCAGCATGATCGATATCCAGCTCGCGGTACACCTCTTCCGCGCCGTGCCGCGGCACGGATTGCTGGTGCTGGTGGGCGATGTCGACCAGCTGCCGTCCGTGGGGCCCGGTTGCGTTCTGCGAGACGTGATCGAATCGGGCACGCTGCCGGTCTACCGCCTGACGGAGATTTTCCGGCAGGACGAGGGCAGCCGCATCGTCCGCAACGCGCACCGCGTTAATGCGGGTCAGATGCCGGAACTGCCGGGCAAGGATCCCGGCATGGCGGACGACGGCGACTTTTTCTTCGTCCGGGCCGAGACGCCGGAGCGCGGCGTGGAATTGATCCGCAAGCTGGTGTGCGAGGCGATCCCGCGACGGTTCCGGTTCAATCCGATGAGCGATGTGCAGATCCTCACGCCGATGCAAAAGGGCGAACTGGGGGCGCGCAACCTGAATGCGATCATGCAGGCTGCGCTGAATCCGCGCGGCGCGGACGTCGAGCGCTTCGGATGGAAATTCCGCGAAGGCGACCGCGTCATGCAGACGGAGAACGACTACGACAAGGACGTCTTTAACGGCGACGTGGGACTCGTGGCGAAGGTGGATCTGGACGAGCGGGAGATCGTGGTGCGCTATGACGACCGCAAGGTGGCCTACGACTTCGATGAACTCGACGAACTGACGCCGGCCTATGCGGTGACGGTGCATAAGAGCCAAGGCAGCGAGTATCCCTGCGTGGTGCTGCCGGTGCACACGCAGCATTATGTGATGCTGCAGCGCAACCTGCTGTACACGGGCCTCACGCGCGGCAAGAAACTTGTGGTGGTTGTCGGCACCGAAAAAGCGGTGGGAATCGCGGTGCGGAATGCGGAGGCCGGGCGCCGCAACACCACCCTGCGCCGCCGGCTCCGCGAAGCGTTTGGGGCCGCGTAGCGGATTCC
>JAAZBB010000013.1 GCA_012514035.1 Lentisphaerota bacterium
AACGCCCCAGGCTCATGCTGCCGCGCGTGGGATGGAAGCGGACCCCGATTTCGCGCGCCGTATCGATCTCGATGTCCAGGAACTCCTCCGGCGCGGAGCTCGGGAACACGTAGAAATGGTCCGTGGTTGTGGTGCAGCCGCTCAGCAGCAGTTCACCCAGGGCGATCTGGGTGCTGACCCGCACGGCCTCCGGGTGCAGCCCGCGCCACACCTCGTAGAGCCACAGCAGCCAGTCGAACAGCTTCACGTCCTGCACCGCCGGGATGTTGCGCGTCAGCGTCTGGTAGAAGTGGTGGTGGGTGTTGACAAACCCCGGATAAGCCACGCACCAGCGCCCGTCGATCGTGCGCGCACCGGCCGGCGCGGACAGCCCCTGGCCCACCGCCGCGATCTTTCCGTCGGCGACCACCACGTCCACATCGTGCAACACCCGGTAGTCGTCATCCACCGTCACCAGCGTGTGGATGTTCGCGATTTTCAAGGCCTCCATGGCTCAGCTCCCGAAGACCATCTTCTTGACCGTCACGCCCGGAACCTTGGCCAGCGCCCGGGCCAGGGGGCCGGCCCCGCTGACGACTTCCAGCAGGATCAGTCCGTTGGGCGAACAGAAGCCGTCGCCCGCATCATGCAGGCCCAGGCGGGTCCGGATGGAACAGCCGTGGTCCGACAGGATCTTCTGCACCCGGGCCGTATGCCGCGTCCGCTCCGACACCTGCACGCCCAGGATCGTCTTGGTCGTCTTTTTCATGTGCGCTCCTCCAAGGTTTCCAGCAGTTCCGGCGACGCCGCGCAGGCGACTTCGCGCGCCCAGGGCCCGGCGGCGCCGGGTCGTACGCGCACGGCGCCTCCCGCGGCCCGGCAAATCGCCACGGCCGCGGCGATGTCCCATAACCAAACGTCTTTCTCGACGTAGGCATCCAGCCACCCGCAGGCCACGTAAGCCCCCATCAGCGCGGCGGATCCCAGCATCCGGATTTTCTTGAAATCCTGCACCTGACCGATGAATTCCCGCAGCAGGGCCTCCGAATAATCCTGCTGGTGCGGGAACCCCGTGGCCAAAGCGGCCTTACCGGCTTCCCGCACCCCGGAAACGGCCACCGGCCGGCCGTTGAGCCAGGCGCCCTGCCCCACGATGCCCGTGAACGTCTGCCCGAGAAAAAAGTTATGGACCACGCCCAGCACGGGCCGGCCCTGGTCCCACAGGCCGATCGAAGTGCAGCACATCGGCATGCCTCGGGAATAGTTGAAGGTGCCGTCCAGCGGATCCACCACCCACATGCGGGAATCCGGTCCGGCCCCGTCATGCGCGCCGCTTTCCTCCGTCAGCACCGGCAATGGCAGGCGCTGCTGCAACCGCCCCAAAATCCGCTCTTCCGCCAGTTGATCGGCTTTCAGTTTGATGTCGTGCCCCGGCTCGGCCAGGATTTCGACAGGCTTCCGGCGCAACTCCAGCAGCAAACGGCCGGCCTCGGTGGCCGCTTCGGCCGCCACCGCCAGCGCAGTTGTCACATCCAATCCGGAAGGAGTCGCCATCCCCATGAATCTACCCTCTGTCCGCGCCGCCGGTCAAGAAACTGTCAGCCGATGGCTGCCGTGCGGTTCCCGCCGGATCACGTCTTGACGACCACGGCCGTCATGTCGTCCTGCTGGCTGCCGTTGCCCACGAACTGCCGGACCGCATGCAGAAGAGCCTGAACAATTTCCGCGGCCGGCCGGGCCCGTTCGCGCTGGACGATTTCCACAGCCCGGGCCTCCCCGAACTCTTCCTGGGCGCTGGACCGGGCTTCGATCACGCCATCGGTCAACAGCAGGACCAAATCCCCCGGCTCCAGATCGATTCGGCCGGGCTCCGGCATGATCTCCGGCCCATCAATGCCCAGGGCCGGGGCGGTGGAAACCATTTCAGCCTTGATGCGGCCGTCCGGCGCCATGACATAGGCCGGAGGATGGCCGGCATTCAGATATTCCAGCGTCCGGACATCCGCATCGAACCGGGCAAACAGGAGGGTGATGAAACGCTCGCTGCCTAAGTCCACCTTGAGCAGGCGGCGGACCTGGGTCAGAATATCGACCAGGCTGCGGTCGACCAGGACCAGCGCCCGCAGATAGGCACGCACATCCGCCATCAGCAGGGCGGGACCCAACCCGTGGCCGGTGACATCCCCCGCCACGACGCAGAGGCCGCCTCCGGGATCGGGAAAGAAATCGAAGTAGTCGCCGCCGGTAGCGGCGGCCGGCAAGGAGGCCCCGGCAATGTCCCGGCCCGCCCAGACCGGAGCGTCGACGGGGAACAGCCGGCGCTGGACATCGCGCGCGATGCGCAGTTCCTCCTCCTGCGCCATCAAGGCGCGTTCCGCCGCTTGGCGGGCGCGTCGATCCTCGGCATCCTGCAACTCCCGAGCCACCGCCACGGCCAGGCGGGAAAGGTTCGTCTTCATCAGGTAGTCCTGAGCGCCGGCCTTCATGGCGGCCACGGCCAGATCGTCGCCAATGACCCCGGATACAATGATGAACGGAACATCCGGATCGATGGCCCGAACCATCCCCAAGGCTTCGATGGAGTCAATCCCCGGCAGCAGATGATCGGACAGAACCACATCCCATTTCCACCGGTCCAGCGCAGCCGAGAGACCCGCCGCGTCCCCCACCCGCTCGAATTCCGGATCGAACCCCCCGCGCCGCAGCATCGCCACCAGCAATTTGGCGTCGATTTCGGAATCCTCGATGATCAAAACCTTCAGCGGGATGTTCATGTGACGGCCGCTAGGCCCAGTGGATGGCCAGTTCGGGGCGGAGTTCCTTCGCGCTGTCGCGGGCCAGGGCCAGCAACCGGGCATAGTCCTCCGGGGCGGGATCTTCGCCGGCCGAATTTTTTGCCGTCATGACCAGTTCATCGGGATAGACGTACCCATCATGCTCCGCGACGGCGAAGGACACCGTGAAGCCGGGAAAGGCGGCGAGAAGCCGCCGCTGGATTTCATCCACCGTCGGTTGCAGCCGCTCGGTCTCCATCTGCACGCGCTGGTTTAACAGGATGGTTTCCTGCTCCTTGACCTTGGCCTCGAGTTCCGCGTGGTCGCGGCGGCACTGGGCCAGGTCCCGGGCCAGGCCCCGGCGTTTGTGTTCCAGCAGCAGCCCTCCTGTCAGCAGGACCAGCAGGCAGATGTGTCCCAGGACGCCCCAGAGGCTCATCTGGCCGGCGCGCCTCGAAATCAGCGCAAACACAACCAGGGCGGCGCCGAAGTAGTAGGTGCGCAGATCCGCCAGGACACGCGCCGAGCTCGCGCGCAGCTTGGTTGTCAGCTCATTTGACAAACAGTCCTCCTTGGTTTCCAAACCGGCTTCGATGGCGGCATCTTATTGCGGCCGCACCGGCAAACGCAACCGTTTTCGTCCCCGAACAGGGCCGGCGCCCCTCCACCTGCGCCTGGCGGGCGAATCCGCCTCAGGCGTGCACGGCGGGCAGATCCGCCCAACGGGTGGTGGCAGCGGGGGATTTCAAATGCTGGCGCATGTGCCAGCGGTCGCTGAGAATTTCGCCGGCGTAGCGGATCGTGCTCCGGCCATGGAGGCGGTTGATCCGGTCCACGCTGTCCATCAGCCGGTCGGCCCGCCCTCCATCGGCCGCAATGCCGGGGAACAACACGCCCTGGACGGCGGTCGCGGGGACGAGGTCCAGCAACAGGACGCCCGCACGCTGGTAGGCGAAACCGGACCGGAAGATTTGTTCCAGTCCCTGGACGGCGCACCGGACCAGGCGGCCGGAATCGCGGCCGGGGGGGTCCAGAACCCGGGTGGCACTGTTGGCATCGTGCGGGCCCGCCGCATCAAACGGGCTGGTATGCAGGAAAACCGTGATGGCCCCCGCCCGCAGACGCTGCACCCGCAGTTTCTCGCCCGCCCGCCCGGCAAATGCCGTCACTGCCGCCCGCAGATCGTCCCGCGTCCGCAGCCGCTCGCCAAAGCTCCGCGACACCATGATCTGCCGCCGGGGCGGCGGCGCCAGTTCCAGCGGCAGGCAGGAAAGGCCCTGCAATTCCCGGCAGGTCCGCTCCAGCACCACGCCGAACAGCTTGCGGATGCGTCCCGGATCGGCCTCCGCCAGCGCCAGCGCGTTGGATATGCCCAGCGCCCGCAGCTTGGCGCCCCAGCGGCCGGCTATGCCCCAGATGTCCTCCACCGGCAGCGCGGCCAGGACCTCCTCCGGCGCTGCCAGCCGGCTCCACTCCAGCACGGGGCCGGCCGGACTTCGTCCCTGTTTCGCCAGTCGGTTGGCGAGCTTGGCCAGGGTTTTGGTCGGGGCGATGCCGATGGAAACAGGAATGCCGGTCCAGCGTCGCACCCGGCGGGCAATCTCCAGCCCGTACGCCGTCAGGTCCCGGCGCATGCCGGCCAGGCCGAGAAAGCATTCATCGATGGAATACACCTCCATGGCGGGGGCGCACCCGGCCAGCACCTGCATCACGCGGCGCGACAGATCGCCATATAGCGGGTAGTTGGAGGAGAAGACCGCGACGTCCTGCCGACGCAGCTCGGCCGCGATCTTGAAATAGGCGGCGCCCATCCGGATGCCCAGCGCCTTGGCTTCGTTGCTGCGGGAAATGATGCAGCCATCGTTGTTGGACAGCACGACGACGGGCCGGCCTTCGAGGCGTGGCTGGAACACGCGCTCGCAACTGGCATAGAAATTGTTGCAATCCACCAGCGCGAACATGGCGTCCTCCGTCAGTAGGAGCGGATTGCGTGCGCGACCACGCCCCAGACCACCACGTCCGTGCCGCGGCCAACCTCGATGGGCCGGTAGGCGGGATTCTCCGGCACCAGGCGGACGCGCTTTTTCTCCACCCGCAGCCGTTTCACCGTCAGTTCGCCGTCCACCACCGCGATCACAATGGAACCGGATTGCGGTTCCCGCGCGCGATCCACCACCAGCAGGTCCCCGGCCTGAATGCCCGCCCCGGACATGGAGTCGCCCTCCACCCGCACCAGGAAGGTGGCGGCCGGGTGCTTGATCAGGTGCTCGTTCAGGTCGAGCGGCGCCTCGAGATGATCGTCGGCGGGCGAAGGGAATCCCGCCGCGACCCGGGCGCTGCACAGCGGCAACAGCACCGGCACCGAAGGCCCGGTAACGGGCCGGACCCGGTCACGGCGCACCGGGATGGGGAGAACTGCATGCATGGCATACTGAACGCTTGTTCAGTAATACCATAAGAGACCGCCCCCCGGAATGCAACCGGAAATTCGCCGAAAGAAAAGGACTCTTATCCCCTTCCAGCAGAAATAGTTGTCGCCAGCAGCCAGAATGCCTCCCTGCGCTGGCAGGCAGGCGCTTCCATGACAGTTCCGGCTATATGACCGGCGGCGGCTCGGATTCCGCCGAGGCGAAGGGCCCCGGTTCCGCCGGGGCCGCTGGCGCCGCCGAGGCGGCCGGCGGCGCCATCAACCGGCCTCCCGGCGTCCGACGGCCCGTATTCACGCACACATCCAGAATGCCGCTAACCTGATCATTCACCCAATCCAGGGCGTCCGACGAGATGGTGGCCAGTCCGCTCCGCGCCTTGAGCTCTTCCTTGACGATGGACGTAACGATGAATTTCTTTTCCATGTGGATCTCCTGGGTTCCAATCGGCTCATTCCGGATGGTTGCGCCGAAGATACCATGATCCCGCGTGGCTGCCAAACAGTAGTTCCCTCCGGGTCCCGGGCCCGGCGGCACCCCAGCCGAAAAGGCGTCAGAAGTTGTACTGGAGCCCGACCCGCACATCGTGCTCGGAATAATCGCGCAGGAAATTGACGGACAGATCGCCGACCAGGTCCAGGCGGCGCCACAGCCGCTGGCGGTAGGTGGCGCCGAGGCCGACGAACGTGTCCCAGTCGGCGTCGGGATTGGGACCGGGATACCAGCTGCCGTCCTTGTCGGCCTGCGCCTTGAGATTGCGCCAGGCCTGCTCGTCCTCGGGGCGGGCATCTTCCCGCTGCTGGCCGAGGCGGACATCGAACTGGAAGAAATAGTCCTGATAGGCGCGCAGCAGGCGCAGGACGGCCGCGTAGCGGGTGTCCCAGTAGGGCGTCCAGTAAAACTCGGAATCCTCGTCGGTGCTGAAGGTGGAGGCCTCGAGCCCGCCCCAGATCCCCTGCCGTTCGAACAGTTGCCAGAAGGATCCGCCGGTGATCTGGACCATGGCGTTGTCGTCATCAAAGCTCAGATAGCGCGCGGCGCCGTGCGCCTGCCACCGGTCGGAGATCAGCCAGCGGGCATTCAGCCCGAACCCGTTGTAGGCAATTTTGCGGCGGGCGGATGGAATCAGGTCGTGATCGAAGACGGCGGCGACCTGCAAGGCGCGGATCTGGTTCCAGGCTATGGTCAGCGACCCGATGATTTCGTCCTCTTCGCCCGCGCCGGGATGTTCGGGCTGGCTGAATTCGATGGTCTTCAGGCCGAGCATGGCGGTCAGGGAGGCGGTATCGCTGATGCGCAGCGTGAGCGCACCGCGCACCTCGGTGACATCCGCGTCGTATTCGGTTTCCGTGATGCGGTTGGTCTGCACCTTGTTGATCGTGGTGGTTTCCGTGTAGCTGGTCGAGGTGGTGGTTTCGCCATCGGTAGTCTCAACGGTGGTGGAGCTGCTGGCGCTGGTGACGGGCTGCTCGATCTCGAACCAGACGTTGGAGGTCACGGTCTGGTCGATGCTCCCGGCAGACACGGCCACCTCCACGCCCAGCCGGGCGGTCAGGTTGAAGCCCGCGCGGCCTTCGGCGTAGCGCTGGAGGATGTCGTCGTTGGACTGGTTTTCGCGGTAGAGGCCGGCGACGTAGAGGTTGGAGGGCCGCAGGCGGTTCCGGGACGTGCCCGCACGGTCGGCCTCATCCACCGCGACGGTGCGCCCGGTGGGGATCCGGTTTTGGGTTAAAGCGACCAGTTTGCGCAGCAAACGGTCGGGATAGCCGTCGCGGCGCAGCAGTTCAATTTGCCGGTCGGCCAGATAGGGTTTGTTCATCAGCGTGGCGATCTCGGCGCGCATCCGCCGCGCCTGGAACACGGGATGGTTTTCCAGGACCTGCTCGACAACCTTGCTGGCATCGGCGTCCCAGGCCGGCTCAAAACGGCGAACCGTCAGGAGGTCATCGCCGGGACAGGTGTAGCCGAAGGCATCGACAACGAACCCGAGCGGGTACTCGCGGTCGGCCTCGCCCAGAAGCGTGCGGACGGGATTGATGAGCCGGGCCACGTTGCTCCCCTCTTCCTGACCGATCTCGCTGAACGGATACGCCACCGCCATTGGCTCGTCGGGGGGCAGGCCCAGATGCTTGATGAGATCAGCGCGGCTTTCGGAAAACTCGCGGCGGACGCGGGCAGTCCATTCGCGCAGGGTTTCCAGGCGCTTCTTTTCCGGCAGCCAGACGCGGTTGGGCAGCGGATACACGGCGGGCGAACCTTCCGGGCCCGCCGGCAACGGGGTATTGGCGTATTTAAGATGGCTGCCGATCTGCCAGGCGCCGGATTCCCGGTAGCCGCGCAGTTCTTCCCAGGCCGCGTACATGGGGGCATTCAGTTCCTCGATGCTGGTGATGACGAACATGCCGAAAGTCAGGCCGAGTTCCTGCGCGACCGGCGTGCCGAGACTCAGGGAGCTGCGCAGACCGTCGTCGAAGGTGACGGCCACGACCTTGGCGATCGGGGCGTCTTCGCGCCGGCGGAACTTGCGCTCGCCGGTCAAGGCGTAGCGGGCCTGATCCACCTGCTTTGCGAGCCAGGGGGGCTCCCCCGCCAAGTCGCCGGCGCCGGCATTCTGCTCCAGATAGGCGGGAATATCCAGCGGATCGATAAACGTGAAACCCGCGTCGCGCAGGGCCAGCAGATGTTCGCGAAAGCGTCGGGTCGAGGGCAGCGCCAGCCATTCGCTTTCGGTTAGGCCGTGATACAGCAGCGTCAGCACCGCCCCGCGGCCCCCGATTTCCTCCAGCCGGTCCAGCGCCTCCAGGGCGGCGGGATAGTCGCCGCGTTGGACCTCGAGCCGGGCGCGCTGCAGGAAGCGGTGTGGATTGTTGGGCTGGTAGTTTTCGTAGAGCGCATCGAGCGCCCGTTCGGCGGCGGGAAAATCCCGCCGGAACATTTCGATTTCGAAGCGGGTGGCCAGCGCCTGCTGGTTGTGGGGATTCAGGTCGCGCAAGATGCGGTCCACGACGTTGCGCGCGATTTCGACCCGGTGCGCCATCAAAGCGATTTGCGCGTATTGGTTGAGCCAGGGCACGTAGGTCGGCCACGCGTCCGTGGCGGCGGCATATTGTTCCAGGGCCAGGGTCAGCGGCCAGCGGTCGGCATCCTTCCGGTTCAAGACCACCAGCCGCGCCCCGAGCCGGACCTGCAGCTGCGCGCGAACATCGGGATCGGCGGCATCCGCGATCAATTCCCGCAGGGCTTCCACAGCTTCGTCGGACGGGCGGCCGATCTCCGCCAAGTCGGCGCGCAGGTTCATCACGTCCCAGCGGGCCGGGTCCTCTGCGAGAACGCGCCGGGCTTCCGCGTCGGCCTCGTCGAGACTGCCGACGAGCATGAGGGCCCGCGCGAATTCGATCCGGAACGCGAGGTTATCCGGCAGGACATCGATGATGTCCGTCCACAGGTCGAGCGCGTCTTCGTGGCGCTGGACCAGAGAATAGGTATGGGCCAGATCCGTCTTCACGTCGTAGCGCCCCGGGTCCTCGGCGACCAGTTTCTCGAAGATTTCCACCGCGGGATCGAGGCGGCCGAGGCGGAAGAGGTTCTGAGCATACCAGTAGCGGACGTCGTAGTTGTTCGGCTCGAGGTCGAGCGCGCGGACCAGATGCCGGTCGGCGGCGGACCAATCGCTGCGTGCGATGGCCATCTGCGCGAGCAGGTTGTGGGCCTTGGGCGACTCGGGCCGCAAGGCGGCAAACTGTTCCCAGAGTTTTTCGGCGTCGGCCGCACGGCCGAGGTGGTAGTAGCACCATCCGAGGGCCTCCCAGGTCGCCTCGACGGTCGGATCGAATTTGAGGGCATCTTCCAGCAGCGGTGCGGCGGCGGCGTAATCCTTCTCCTGGATCAGCATGATGGCCCGTTCCAGTTCGTCGCGATTCGCTTGCTGCGCCGGCGGATCGGCCGGACCGGCTTCGAGCCGGAACGGCTCGCGGTCGGCGGTCTGGCGGGTGGCGCGAATCAGGCTTTCCACCGCAGTGGCTGTTGCCACAGCGGCGGTCTCCGTCAGGGCCGCGGGCGTCGGCGCCACCAGCAACCAAACGCCCAGTCCGCCGGCAACGATCCGGGACAGCGTCGGGATCAGCGGAAAACGTCGGCGGGCAGAGTGGGCAGGGACCTTCATTTCCAGTATTCCTTGATCAAGGCATTGGCCAGCAGATGGGCGCCTTCGGGCGAGAGGTGAATGCCGTCGATATCGCGTACGGAAATGGAGGCGGCGGTCAGCGGATCCATGCGCCGCGCGGTGAAGCCGCCGGTGCGGCGGTCGGCCACCAGCGCGGAGAAATCATGCGCGACCACCTGCGGGCGCTGCGCCGCCTGGGCGACCACCAGTTCGTTCACGTGCCGGGCGAACTCGGCCATCACCGGTTCGCGCATCGGCGGAAGCTGCAGCCAGATGATCCGGTCGCAGCCGCCGGCCAGCAGGCGATCCATGGCGCGGCCCACGCGGGCGGCATATTCCGTGTCCCATTCCGGTGCGCCGGGCTGAACCAGCCCGCGGTCTTCCTTCATCATCGGCTGGCGGTCGTTTGCTCCCAGCGCCACCACGGCCAGCTTGGGCCGGTGCGCGGCGCACAGCTCGTCGATCTTGGCCAGCCAGTCGAAGGCGTCCAGCCGGGCCAGGCCGGTACCGATGCCGGAGAAGGTCGCAACTTCGATGTCCGGCATTTTCGCCAGTTCCCGTTCCATGGCGTGGGCCGGCAGGCGCATCATCGAATCGCCAATGAGCAGCACGGGGGATTTGACGCCGGAGCTCTGCCCGAATGCCACGGCCGACCACAGGACCACGGCAAGTGCGCCGCCCCACCCCGGCCATTTCCGCCAGATCTTGCCACTGCTGCGTGTCGAATTCATTGGTTTGGACATTGTACACGGGGGCACGCATGTGCACAACCCTGATGCCATCACGTCATTCATTGAGAGCCTTTCCCGCCGTCCGGGCCAGCCAGGCCCGCGGGTGATCGAAATGGAGCGCCGTGCATATGTTGGCCACCGGGCCGCTGGCGGCCAGCCAGAACGTACGCACGGGGCCGTAGGGCATGATTTCGTTGTTGCGATGCAGCGCGGCCCCGTTCAGCGCCAGCGCCACGGCATAGAACAGCACCACCCCGCCCCACACCTTTTTCAAGGGCATCCCCGTCGTTTGTTCTCTTCCATCCATCTGTTCTCTGACCTCTGCTCTCTGACCTCTTCCTAGAACTGGAAATAGATGAACGGCGCGACGCCTTCCGGCCCCAGGGCCAGAATGCCGGTCAAGACCGCGGCCGCGGCCGCGGCCAGCGCCCAGGCGGGCCCGGCAGCCACGGTGCGGGCCGCGCGCCACAGGCGGTCGCCATCGAGAAACTGGGTAACGAAACCGATCGTCACCATCGCCACGGAGAGCGTGCTCCACAAGGTCAGCTCCGGCACCGCAGTGCGCCAGTGCGCCAGGCTCCGGAACATCGCGGATACCGTCTCGAGGCGGCCGCCGCGGAACAGGATCCAGGAGAAACACACTACATGGAAAATCCAGATCCGCCCCAGCAGCGCCAGCGGCCACGGCGCGGGCGCCGCATGGCGCCGGGTCAGCCCCAGTCGGCCGCGCACCGCGCGTTCCAGCGCCAGATACATCCCGTGGAAGGCTCCCCAGGCCAGGAACGTCCAGGCCGCGCCATGCCACAGCCCGCCCAGCAGAAACGTGATCAGCAGGTTGGCATAGGTGCGTATGGCTCCGCGGCGCGAGCCGCCCAGCGGCACATAGAGGTAGTCGCGCAGCCATGAGGACAGCGAGATATGCCAGCGCCGCCAGAAATCCTGCAGGTTCGTGGCGAAGTACGGAGCGTTGAAGTTCGCCGGGAAGCGGAATCCCATCAGCAGGGCCGAGCCGATGGCGATGTCGGAGTAGGCCGAAAAATCACAGTAGATCTGCACGGCATAGGCATACACACCCAGGATCACGTCCGGGCCGGCGAATCGTTCGGGCCACGCGAACACGGGATCGGCCAGGCGTGCCGCCAGCCAGTTGGCCACCACCGTTTTCTTGAACAGCCCCGCCAGGATCAAGAAAACGGCGGGGGCCGCCTCGATCGGCGCGGTGCGGTCCGGCATCCGCTCCATCTGCGGCACGAGGTCGGCCGCCCGCACGATGGGACCGGCGACCAGCTGCGGGAAAAAGGCCAGGTAGTTCGCGAAATCGAGCCAGGAGTCCGCCGGCGCCACATGGCGGCGGTGCACATCCACCACGTAGCTCAGCGCCTGGAAGGTGAAGAACGAAATGCCCACGGGCAGGACGATCTGGGCGAGCCACGGATAGATGTTCTCCTGCACACCCACCAGCCACGTCACCGCCGCCGGGCCCAGCCGGAGGCAGATCGGCCGCAGCAGAGGAAAGAGCGCATCGGCAAAAAAGAATCCCGTGTACTTGAAAAACCCCAGCAACCCCAGATTGAAGGCCACGATCCCGACCAGCCAGCGCCGCCGGGAGCGCGCGGGCGCCGCCGTCCGCACCAGGTCGTCCATGCGCACCGCCACGGCATGGTTGATCACCGCCGAGGCCAGCAGCATCCCCGCGAATTTCCAGCTCCAGAAACCGTAGAAAAAAAGGCTCGCGGCCAGCAGAAAGATTTTTCGGGCGCGCGGATATCCCGCCAGTGCCCAATGGATCTGGAAAACGACGAAGAAAAAAACGGCGAACGCTGTGGTCGGGAACAACATGGGGGCAACCGATACGGCACCGGACTCCTATGGCGGCGGCGGCAGCGCCAATTCGCCGGCGGCACCCATCAGGTACAGGCGCGGCGCGGCCGGGTCCTTTTCCTTCTTCGGCGGCGGATCGTCGGGCGTGCGCAGCGGCACGTGCCAGGCGCCTCGCAGCGGCGGAATCAACACGCTGCCGACCGCAGTTCGACCAGCATCAGGTCCTCGCCGGGCTCCGGCAGCAGGTGGTCGGCCACTTCCGGACGCACGATGTATTCGCCCTTGGATTCCTCCCCGGCGCGCGGTGAATTCCACAGCGCGGCCTCGGTCTGGAGCACGATCACGTCCGCGGGCCGTTCTTCCAGCGCGGCGGCCAGCCGTTTCAGCCAGGCTGCCGGCGCCGGGGTGCGCCGCTTCACCACGGCGCCGGCCAGTCCGTGGCGCTGGATGAAGTCGGTAATCTGTTCAGGCGCGATGTTGCCGTCATAGGACAGATCGATCGCCGGCAGCATCCGTACGCGATGGAACGCGCCGAACATCCGCAGCATGTCGGCCGCGGCGGGCAGGTCCGCGGACAGCGTGCCGTCGGGCTGCTGGAAGACCCAGGCCGGCACCAGGGCGGACATGGCGCCGACGTAGGGCCGCAGCCATTTGACCTGTTCGACCGGATCGCCCGGCGGCAGCAGCACCAGCGTGGCGGGCCAGGGCTCGAAGTCCATCTTCAGGATGCGAGCCCGCGCCACGCCCAGATCGAACGCGAAGGGCGCAATGCCCCACCAGCCGTAGGCCACCGTGTCGGGAATCGCCACCGGGCCGGAGAAGATTTCCAGGCCATTGACGAAGCCCCGGGCGCCGTCGCCGCGGATTTCCAGGCGCATCTTGAGGCTGCCGGGCGGGCGAATCCAGGGGCGGATGTTGTTCGACAGCAGTTCTCCGCTCTTCCAAACCTGCAGATGGATGAACCCGTCCTCATCGAAACCGAAGCGCACCATCGCGCGCGAACTGCGCCGCGCGTAGATCCAGAAAAAGCCCTGCGATTCATCGAGCACCACCTCGAGGGCGCCGTCGCGGACCAGTTCCGAGCGCCGCAAGCGCAGATAGGTTTCGGCCTGGTCGATGGCAGCGCGCAGTTCGTAGCGCCCGCGTTCCAGGGCGCGCATCCCGCCGGACGCGATCCAGCTGTCAGAGAGCTTGCCGGCCGCGAAGTCGTCGGTGACGGGATGGTCCAGCGGCAGAAATCCTTCGTAGAGCTCGCGTTGCTTGGTGTTGCGGCCGCGCGCGACCTGCTCGCGCAGATGCTCAAAGAACACGGCCGACTCCGGATAGGTCAGCATCTCCATGCTCATCAGGGAATGGCCGAAGGGAATCTGCGAATCGCGGGACTGGCCCAGTTCCAGGATGCCGCGCATGGTGTGGTGGCGTTCCGCGGGCTGGTCCTGCAGTTCGAGCAGCGCCAGCCGGGCTTCCAGGTTCAGCGGCGATTCCGCAACGAGCGTTTCGACCATGGCGCGCGCCTCCACGCGGCGCTTGTGCCGGGCCAACCAGCGGGCCTGGGCGATCAGGATGTCCGGATTTTCCGGAAAGACCCGGGCATAGAGGTTGAGTTGCTCGCGCGATTCGTCATCGCGGCCCATTTTTTCGAGCAGTTCCGCGCGGCGGATTGCCATGTGGATCTGGCCGGGGCTGGCCTGCAGGCTGCGGGTATAGAAATCAAGGGCGGTTTCCTGCTCGTTCTTCTGGAGATAGGCCCGGCCGATCAACGACATCGCTTCGGCACTGCGCGGATCCTCCTCCAGCCAGAGCTGCCACTGCTCGATGGCCTGCTCGTAGCGGCCCTCCTGATAGGCCAGATAGCCTTCGCGGCGATAGGCTTCCTGTCGGGCCTGGGGCGACAGTTCGGCCAGCGGCAGGTCGCGGGTCGCCAGCTGGTAGTAGAGGTTCAGGTGCAGATCGGCCGCCGGCGGCGGCAGGTCTTCCGCCGCCAGCACGTTGGGCACCGCGGATTCCAATTCCTCCGCGCGGGCGGTGGATTCCACGACGACCAGCGCCCCGGGAAACAGCGCCGCGATGGTGGCGAACGACGCCAGCCGGGTCAGGGATTCGGGAAATTGGATGGCGAGCTTCATGTTGTGCTCCTTCACGTGTTGGTCGATCTGCTGCAGCCAGGGCACGAGAGCGGAAATCTCTTCGGCGGACATGCGGCGGCAGTCCAGGTGGATGCCATCAACATCCATGGCGGCGGCCTCGCGCGCGGGCAGGTCGGGGGGAATCTGCCGGGCCAGTTCGGCGGATCCCAGCGTCAGCCGGGGCAAAACATCCGCCCCGCGCATTCGCGCGAAGATCCGCACGCTGGCATCATCCCACGTCGGCAGGATCAAGGGCACCGAGCCCAGGGCATCCAGCCAGGGCGGGCTGACCGCGCCGAGGCGGAACGCGTCGCGGCTGAGTTCGTTCATCAGGTGCGTCGGCGTAAAGGCGTCGCCCGACGGCCACTGTTTCAGCACGATGCGCGGCCGGGGGAATTCCAGGGCATCGATCCACGTTTCCGCGACGCCGATGGCGGGATCCCACACCTCCGCCCCGAGCAGGCCGGGCAGGCTGGTGCCCAGCAGATCGAGCGGTTCGCGCAGCAGCATCCGACCGTTGAGCTGCATGAACAGGTTGCGCCCCTGCAGATACAGCTCCAGATCCTGCGTTTTGCCCGGATGGGCTTCCATTTCGTGTGCCACGGCCTGGGTGAATTCCTCCGCGCCGAACACTTTCTGGTTCACCCAGACATTGCCTTCGGTATCGAACAGCAGGCGCACGCTTTCTTCGCCGCCGGCACGCGTGCGCAACCGCAGGCCGAACTGGCCGGCCAGCACGCGGAACTTGATCCGCAGCGCAAAGTCGCTGAATAGGTCGCTGGCCACCAGCCAGGCCAGCGCGCCGGTGGTCGGCTTGTATTTCGCGCCGGGCGGCTGCGGCCCGATGGCTTTCAGCACCATGCCGCCTTCGGGCGGATGTTCCGTCACGCCCCAATCCGTCAGCCAGCGCGCGGCATCCAGCGGACGCTTCATTTTCCACGGCGCCGTTGCCCAGCCCGATTCCACGATGGCGGCGAACTGCTCGGCCCCCCAGTCCGGATTCACCCGCAGGCGGTTCAGCGCGCGCGGATCGGAATGGCGGGTGTTCAGCAGGAACGGACCGGTCGAAAACCCCAGGCCATAGGTCTTGCCGACTTCCGCCAGGTTCACAACCCGCGTCGCCACCGCGCGCGGATCGAACTGGCCGTAGTCGCCGAAGGGAAACGCGAATGCGATCGGGGGCGCGCCCATGCCCTTCTGGAATTCCGCCACCATCGCCGCATGGTCGGCGCGGATCCGCGCCAGAAATTCGCTCGGCGCTTCCAGCCGGCCCTCGTCCGCGCGCCAGGCCGGCGACGCGAAGAAGTTGGCGGTTTCGTTGTTCGGCCCCGCCGGGATGCGCTGGAAGCCCGCCACCGATTCCGCGCCGGCTTCCCAGGTGCCCGAGCGTACCATGTCGCGCAGGATCGGCCAGCGCAGGGCATCCGGATCCCCGGCGCGGATCGTGTCGGCCCGCACGAACATGACGGCCTTCCAGCGATTAACCCGCAGGATCTGGCGCGTCTCCAGATAGGAGTTTTTCTTCGCCTGCTCCAGCGTCAACAGCACTGCCTTGCGCGGCAGCAGCCGGCCGTTCTGGTAGAATTCCTTCACATCCGCCAGGCCGATGGGGTTGAAGCCGCGCTCGCGCAGGATGCGGACATGCTCCGCAAATTGCGCGCGGGACACCTCGTCGACGCCGTGCGTTTTGCCACCGCTGACACCGGCATAGGCCAGCGCGATGAAGCTGTCGGCGTCCCGGATGCCGACTACGGCGGGTTTGTAGCGATACTGCTGGTAGGCCGACCGCACGGGCACCCACAGGCCCACGATGAGGGCAATGCCCGCCAAAAACAGCAGCCACGCGCGGATATTGCTCTCGCGACGGACCGGCTGCGGCCGCATCCAGTCGGACGCTCCCGACTCCGGCCGCCTCGGGTCCGGTTTCGGCGCCGACAGGGGCGTGGGCGGCTCCCCCCCCAGGGCCCTTGGACGGCAGGGTTCGCGGCGCCGGTTCGGCGGACGCCTCCGGCGGGGATTCTTCTGCCCGGCGGAATGGATCGTAATCGTCTTCGGGCGGGGTCTGGACAGGTCGCTTCATTCGCGCGTCCCCCAGTGGCGGCCCCCGATGGTGGCCAGGGCCCAGTAGATCTGCCAACTGAAAAATGCCATGTAGGTGACGGTATAGAGAAAGCCCGTCCACCAATAGCGGCGGCCGGTCTGCTCCCAGAAGTGCAGGGTCCACACCGCCGTGATCGCGGTGACGCCCAGCAGATAGGACCAGGCCAGGTTGCTGCCGCCTGACAGGACCGCCATGACCGGCGCGATCGCCAAGGCCGACGTAATCACCACCGGCTCGATGATCGGCATCCACATCATGGCGTACCACGAGAGTGCCGGGACCGGATGCTTGCGCCACATCCAGCGGCCCACCTTGAGGATTTCGCGCAGATAGGAACGGCTCCAGCGCGCCTGTTGCCGGACATATTGCTTCCAGTTTTCAGGCGCAATCGTCGTCGCCAGGGCCTGGTCGTGATAGAGGATTTTATAGTCCTTCAAAATCAGGTTCGTCAGACTGCGGTCGTCGCCGTAATTGCCGTATTCGCCCAGCACTTTCGCGTTCAGCCATTCGTCCAGCACGTGCAGCACGCACACGCGGCGATAGGCCGAAAAACAGCCCGGCAGGCAGCTGACGGCGCCGCTGACGCTCTCGGCCGCCTTCATCACCTTGTACGAAAAGAAATAGCGCACGTCCTGCATCCGCGTCAGCAGGTTCCGGCCCGCGTTTTCCACATCGCAGTGCCCGCTGACTCCGCCGACCGTTGGATCGGTAAACCCCTGCATCAGCTTCTGAATGGAACCCGGGAAGATGAACGTATCCGAATCCACGCAGACGACGAATTCCCCCCGCCCCAGCAGCACGGCCACCGCCCAGGCGTGGCTCAAACCCCGGTTTTTCTCAAAATCCACCACCACCAGGTTCGGGTGGCGCGTCTGCGCCGCCAGCATCTGCGCCAGCGTGTCATCCGTGGACCCGTCGTTGACGCACACCACCTCGATCTTGTCGTTGGGATAGCGCGCTGCGAAAATGCGCTCGATGGTCTGACGGATCACCTTGCCCTCATTCATGCAGGGCACCAGGACGGTCGCCGTCGGTTCGTAGCCCTGGTCCGGCGGGGCCACGTACATCGAAGCAATCAGAAAACGCGAAACCACGAACAGGCCCGCCACCAGCGAGTAGATGCTGACCAGCGGCTGGTAGAAATAATTGCCCGCGCTGCGCAACTGCATGAAGACCGCCGTCGCCAGCATCAGGATCATCACCGTCAGGATCAACCCCGCCAGCCACTTGGGCGGTCGCCGGTAAAGCCGTGCCAGCCGCTCCCGGGCTTCTTCCAGCGAGGGAAAATCCACCGCCGGCGCCATCGCCACCTGGGTCTCGCTGCGATCCAGCGGCCGCCGGCAGTAGGGACACACCACGGGAACCGGCGTCGCGTGCACATGAACCGCCAGGGCGCAGTTGGGACAATGGCAACGGGTAATCCGGACCGTTGCAGTATATTCCGCGCTGGCTGACCCTTCCATGTTCAGATTACTGGCTCCTGTTTTTTACCAGAACCGCTTGCCCAAGACTCAATTGCATCTCAAGTCCAGTTCTCAAAGGCGGCTAATCTATCACGACGGGTCAAGTCTGTCTCGAAAATTATTCAAATTGTTTGGCGGACATAATCTGTTCCTTATTTGCTTAAAATATTCCAAATAAATATAGGTTTTGGCCTGTTGACAGACGGGGTGGCGAGGTCTACTATGAAAATCAGTCTGGACTTAATTTGAGGAACACCAGGGAAATGGCAAAAATCCTGATCATCGATGACAACGATTCGGTTCGTAATTATCTTAAAACAGTCATTTCCCGCAAAGGACACGAACCCGTTACCGCCGCCACTTGCCAGGCGGGCCTCGCCCAATTGAACGATCCGTCCATTCAAGCTGTTGTCGCAGACCTGTATTTGCCGGACAGCCCTGTCATCTCCGATTGGGTGGCCCAATTGAAGCAGCACGCCGCTGGCCGTCCCCTGATCCTGATTACCGGCGAACCGTCCGAAGAACTGGCCGGCCAGATCCGCTCCGACGATATCGCGGCTTTCCTGACCAAGCCTTTTGAACTGGCTTTCATCCATAAATTGCTGGAACGCGCCTTGGCCATCCCCGAACCCCAGATCGCCGCCCCGCCCAACGTCACGAAGTCCCCATGATCGACAAGACCAGATCCGGCATCGACTTTTTCGATCAGCGCTTTGGCGGAATCTTCCGTCATCGCGCCACGTTGTGCGTCGGACGCCGCGGCAGCGGCAAGACCATCGCCGCCCTGCACGCCCTGATGCAAAGCATTCGCGAAGGCGTACGCGGCTTGATGCTCTCCGCCTGGCACTCGGCGGATTTGTCCATTGTCGCCGATGAGTACGGATTTCCCCTCTCCACAGCCGTGGACAGCGGCCAAATCATCCTGCTCGAATATGCCCAGTTCGGTCCCGAGCCCGAACTGGAAAACCGCCACGTCCTGCCTCCCGGCAGTTTCATGGAATTCGAGGAGATCGTGGTGGCCAACGGCATCCGCCGCGTGGTGATCGACACCGTCCTGCCCTGGATCGCGATTCGTCAGGAAGAGCGCCTGGCCAAGCACGTCTATTCGTTCCTCCATGCCCTGGAGCGGATGGAAGTAACCGCCTTCCTGACCATGCCCCGGCCGGTTTCCCCCCTCGCCTTCGCCTTGAAAAACCGCATGGAAAAACAGGTTCCGGTCGTCTTCACCCTCGAAGTGGACTCCGACAATCGCCGCCATTTGCTGGTCAATCGCTATTTGGGCCAGTCGGTCCTGCCGCCCCAGATGCCGATTGCCATCGAGCCCGGCCGCGGCATTGTGCCCTTGGCCGTCCCCCAGGCGGTGCCCGACCTCGCGCGCCCGCTGCCCCCGCCCCCTTCCCTCCCGCCCATAATGCAGAAATCGATCAAGTATTCCGCCGCCTTCCGGACCTAGGAATGTCCCCATGTACACCGCTTATTGGAATCTGAAAGGAAATCCCTTCCTCAACGCCATCGACCGGCGCTATCTCTTTGCCGGCGACCAGCATGAGGAAGCGATTGCCCGGCTGGCCTTCATCGCCGAAAGCGGACGTTTGGCCGGCGCGCTCACCGGCCCCGGCGGCGTCGGAAAAACCACCGTCCTCAGCAACGTCGCCGCCACCATCAAAGCCCGCTACCACCTGCCAATCCTGCGCCTGGACTCCGTCCCCGACGGGCACTTGCCCCTGACCCGGCATATTCTCGCCACCCTGAAACTCGATGCCACCGCGCGCACCCTGCCCGAAGCCCTGATGCAGTTCCAGTCCCTGGCGGAGATGCGAACCGACAGCCCTCTCCGCACGGTGCTGCTCATCGACGACGCCCAGTATCTCGTCGCCGGGCCCGGGATCCATTTCCTGCGCTATCTCGTCAATCTGCGCATTCCCAACCGCATCACTCAGGCCGAAGAACCGCTGTTCACCTTGATTCTCGCCGGCACCCCCGAGCTGCTGCCCGCCATCCAGGCCGATCCCGCCTTCGCCCAGCTCCTCCAAATCTTCTTCCGCCTCGATCCGCTCTCCGATGCCCAAACCACTGCCTATGTCCAGCACCACATGCGCGCCGTCGGCGGCGACATTTGGTCCTTCGACCGCCCCGCCCTCGAAGCCATCTGGTGTTATTCCGGCGGCCTCCCCCGGCGCATCAATCTGCTGTGCGATGCCGCCCTCATGCTCGGTTTCGCCGCCAAGGCCACCCAGGTCTCCGCCGCCCTCGTCGAACAAGCCGCCCGCGATACCAGCCTCTCCCCGCTTTGCCCCTCGGAGTATGCCCCATGAATCCCGAATCCTTTTTCGGCCCGGTCTCCATCATCGCCATCCTGCTGGCTGTATTCTTCCTGGCGATGGCCTACCTCCGCTATACCGGCGTCAAAAACGCCCGCACCCACAAGTATCCCGCCGACGCCAAACCCTGGCAGGTTGCCAATCCTTACACCGCTGAAGACCATTTGACGGAGGAGCCCGCGCCGGCCACTCTCGCCCCGCCCCCACCAGCGGACCTCCATGCCGATTCCCACCTGGACGCGCCCGTGTTCCATCAATTCAGTTCATCCTCTGCCAGCACTCCAAATTCCGACGACAAATCCGGCTACGTTTGGGAGTAAGCCCGTGGCGGGGCTCCGGCTACTCGTCCCCAGCCTGGCGGTTCTTGGGCTGATCCTCCCGGCCGCCGGCGCCGCCCGCCCCGTCGTTGATCTCCATCCCGACGTCTTCGTCGCCGGCGAATCGTCCCTGCCGCCCCACGCCGTGCCGGATGGCGGCGTCATGTTTTCGGTGCCTTTTTCCACCGGGCCGGACCGGGTATATTGGGATGCCCCGGTGCGCTCCCTGCCGCCAGCCGCCGCGATCGAAATCGAAGTGACTTGCGACGAACCGGCGGCCATCCGCGCCCTGTCGCTCCACATCCAAGCCGGCGGCCAGTGGGCCTCCGCCCAGAAAACCATTGCCGGCCCGGGCCGCCAAACCCTCCTCTTCCGCCGCTCGGATTTCGATGAGGATCCCTGGCCGCCGAACGGTCACCGGCCCGCCACCCTCCGCCTTTCCGCCTGGAAGGGCGCGAACCGAGATGCCCGGCTCGGGCTCTTCGGCATCCGAACCCGCACCTTCTCCATCGCCGTCGTTCAAGGTTCCGATTCCGGCACCGCCCCCGGCGAAGCAGCCCTGGCCGAACAATGCGCCGGCCGCGCCCTGGAACTCCTCGATCGGGCCGGTCTTCCCGCCGGACTCGTCTCGGACGACCTTGAAACCCTCGACCTTCGCCCCTTCCGCCTGCTCGTCCTGCCCTACAATCCACGGCTGTCTTCCGGCCAAATCCGCGCCCTCGAACGCTTCGTCAAGCGGCGCAAAGGCATTCTGGCCGTTTTCTACAACGCCAATGCCGATCTCGCTCACCTCCTGGGCTTCCAGGCGCCCGCCTATGTCACGGCGCCTGCCGCCTGGACTACCGTGGCCTTCGATGAACAAGTTGTTCCGGGCTTGCCCGCAGCCATGGCCCACCGTACACAGCATCTGCTGCCCGCCCGCGCCAAGGCCAAGTCCGCCATCGAGCTCGGCGTGTGGCTCGAGCCCGACCACCCGTCCGGCGATCGGCTCCCCGCTTCGGTCGTCTCCTCGTCGGGCATCTGGTTCTCGCATGTGCCGCCGTTTGCTTCGCCATCGGCCGTGCAGTGGTTTCTCGCTGCGCTGGCCCGCGCCAACCACGCCTATGCCCGCGATCGCGACCGCCATCGCGCCGAACTGGATCAGCGCAACACCCAAGCCGCCGAAATCCTCCGGCAGCAGCCGGCCCCCTCCAACGAATTCCGCGCCGTCTGGGCCCACCCCATCCCGGCCCATTCCCGCCCCGAAACATTCCGCCGGCTCGCGGATCACGGCATTCACGCCGTCTTCGAACACATGGCCACCGGCGGCCATCTCCTGGACGGCGCCCGCGACAAACCGCTCACCCAAGCCCTCGCCGCCGCCCGCGCCGCCGGCATTCAACTGCATGCCTGGTGCATCGCCTGGAGTTTGCACGACCTGCCGGCCAGGCGCACGGCCGCCTTCCCCACCCGCCGCCGCCTGATGCAGGACAGCCAAGGCAACGAGTTGCCCTGGCTGTGCCCTTCGCGAACGGAAAACCGCCAACTCCTGGTCGCGTTGTATGCCGATCTCGCCCGCCGCGGCGTCGCCGGCATCCATCTGGACTACGCCCGCTACCCCGCTCGCGATGGCTGCTACTGCCCTGCAACCCGCGCAGCCTTTGAAGACCGGATCGGTCGCGCGGTAACCTCCTGGCCCGCCGAGGTCCTTCCCGGCGCGCCGCTCGCCGCCGAATTCGATCAATTCCGCCACGACGAAATGACCACCTTCGTCGCGGAAGCCACCGCCGCCGTCCGGGCGGTGGACCCGGCCATCCGCTGCTCCGCCGCCGTTTTTCCGTTGCCCGAAGCAATCGATCATCACGGCCAGAACTGGCCCGCCTGGCTCCGCTCCGGCCATCTCGATTTCGTCGCCCCCATGCTTTATGAACCAACCGCGTCCCGATTCGCCGACCGGCTCGAACGCTGCCTCGCCGCCGCTCCCGCGCCCGGGAAAATCCTGCCCGGCATCGGCCTTTCCGCCGACACCACCCAACTCGATGCCCTTGCCGCCGCCGAACAGATCCAGGCCGTCCGCACCCGTCAAACGGCCGGTTTCGCGGTTTTCCACCTCGATGCCAATCTCGAACGCATCCTGCCCACGCTCCCCGCCCCCCCGCCATAGCCGGTGCTGCAAAACCGGAAAAGAGCAAAAAAATGGAGCGAGCGATGGGATTTGAACCCACGACAGCCACCTTGGCAAGTAAGGCGGAATATAGCCGTTTTCCTAGAGATTTTCATCCTCTTGACACGCTTTGACAAAGTGCTATCTTGTGCATGGATAAACAACCATCCGCGAAAGGGCGCACGATGAAAAGCAAAAGACCCAAGGTAAAGACCTACGAACACCACGGAATCAAAATCCGGGAGCTGCGCCCCGAGCTGCCCGAGGG
>JAAZBB010000014.1 GCA_012514035.1 Lentisphaerota bacterium
CCGTCGCCTCCCTCCCCTTCACCCTCTTCCAGCCCTACGCCGCGTGGGCCGACGCCCTCGGCATCCCCGCCGCCCAGCGCGCCTACGACGACGACCCCTTCAGCAACGGCATCCCCAACCTCGTCGCCTACGCCACCGGCATCCCCCCCTCCTCTCCCGACCGACCGCCCCTCTCCATCGCCTCATCCAACGGCTCCCCCCTCCTCACCATCCCCTGGCGCACCGATATCGACACCGCCGTCTGGTTCCGCGTCGAATCCTCCACCAACCTCCTCGACCCCGCCTGGCCCACCGAAACCAACCTCGCCTGGCAATCCCTTCCCCTCTCCTCCAACCGCGCCGAATGGATCGGCCTCCCCAACTTCTACCCCCTCCCCCCAAAAAAATCCTTCCGCCTTCGCGTCGGCATCGACGACTGACCCGCCCCCCCCCTTCCCCATTGGACATCCGAATCCGCTTCCTTCCTTGCCCCTGCTGCATCGGTCCGCTATTCTTGAAACAAATGAAGGCATCGGCTTCCCATCTGCAGAAAGCCCAGGCGGTCTTTGACGTCGAGATCGCTGCGCTGCAACGTACCCGCGAACGGCTCGACGGCGCCTTTGACGCCGCCGTGAAGCTGCTGGAGCACACCCTGGCCGGCGGCGGCAAGATCATCGTGACCGGCGTCGGCAAATCCTTCCACATCGGCCAGAAGATCGCCGCCACTCTCACCAGCACCGGCGCCCCCGCCAATGTCCTGCACCCCTCCGAGGCCATGCACGGCGACCTCGGCCTGCTACGGCCCGGCGACGCCGTCCTGGCCCTCTCCTACTCCGGCGAATCCGACGAGCTGGTCAATCTCCTGCCCATCATCAAACGCACCGAAGTGCGCATCCTGGCCCTCACCGGAAACCGGGAGTCAACCCTGGCCCGGCATTCCGATGTCGTGCTCGATGCCTCCGTCGCGCGCGAGGCCTGCCCCTTCAACCTCGTCCCGACCGCTTCCACCACCGTGGCGCTGGCCATTGGCGATGCGCTCGCCATCGCACTCCTCGAGGCTCGCGGCCTCACCCGCGAGGAATACGCCGGCTTCCATCCCGGCGGCGCCATCGGCCGCGCGCTGCTGCTCAAGGTCGACGACATCATGCGGACCGGCGACCGGATCGCCGCCGTCCTCCGAACCGCGACCGTCCGCGATGCCGTCATCGCCATGACCAAGGCCCAGGCCGGGGTCGTCGTCGTCGTGGACGAATCCCGCCAGGTCCTCGGCCTCCTCACCGATGGCGACCTGCGCCGCTACCTCGCCGGCGGCGCCAGCGATGTCCAGACCCGGCCCGTCGCCGATCTCATGACCCGCAATCCCTGTTTCGTGCGCACCGGCCGGCTGGCGGCCGATGCCCTCGCCGTCTTCCAGCAGCACCGGTTCGACGACTTGGTCGTTCTCCATGCCGACGGCACCCTGGCCGGCATGATCGATATCCAGGACCTCCCGAAATTCAAGATTCTCTGAAACCCCTCCCGAAAGGAGCCTGCCATGAGCACCCGTAAAATTTACATCACCGCCACCGATCGCCAGCGCTTAAACAACATGCTGGAATCCGCCTTGGCCGCCGAGAACCGGGACAAGACGTTCCTCAAGGAACTCGCCCGCGAGCTGGCCAACGCCGAAACCGTCGATCCCAAATCCGTCCCGCCCCACGTCGTCACCATGAACTCCCGCGTAGTGGTCAAAGATGTCGCCAGCGGCGAAACCTCGGAATACACCCTCGTTTTCCCCGAACAGGCCGATGTGGCGCAGAATCGCCTCTCCGTCGTCTCGCCCATCGGCACCGCCATTCTCGGCTATGCCAAGGGCGACACGATCACCTGGCAAACCCCCGGCGGCCCCCGCCAAATCCGGATCCTGGATATCCCCTACCAGCCGGAAGCCGCCGGTGATTTCCATTTGTAGCATGCCCGCCCTCGTGATCAATGCGGGCGCACCGTTGGAAGTCGCCGCCGGCGCTTCGATTCTCGAAGCCTGTTCCGCCCACGGCATATTGTTGCCCTCCGCCTGCGGCGGGCGTGGCTTCTGCGGCCGTTGCGCCGTTCAAATCACCTCCGGCGATTTGACTCCCCCCACGGAGGCGGAGGGAAACAAGATCCTCGGCTCGGACCGCGCCAAAGGGCTGCGCCTCGCCTGCCAAGCCCGCCTCTGCGGCGACGTGGCCATTGCCATCCCGCCCGAAATCCTCGCTGTCCGCCGGCACACCGGTACACTCGTCGACAAAATCCTCGTGACCCCCGACGTGGCCCATCTGCGCATCGCCGTGGATGCCAAACCGCCATTTTCCTTCCGCGCCGGCCAGTATGTCCAGTTCGAGGCGGCCGTCGCCCCGCCCCCCGCGAAACCCGTGCTGCGCGCCTATTCCATGGCCACCGAACCCTCCGATTCCGGCCACATTGAATTCATGGTTCGCCACGTGCCCAACGGCCTGGCCTCCACTTGGATCCACCGGAACCTCGAGCCCGGCCAAGCCATTGCCTTCCGCGGACCCTTTGGGAATTTCCATCTATCGGAGACGGCGACCCCGTTGATTGCCATTGCCGGCAGTTCCGGCATGGCCCCGCTTCGTGCCATTTTTCACGACATGCTCAAAAAGAACATCCGGCGCCCCGCGAAATTCTTCTTCGGCGCCCGCACCCGCCAGGATTTGTTCCTGCTCGACGAGTGGGCGGATTTCGAGCGGCAGGCGCCGTGGTTCCGGTTCATTCCCGTGCTGTCCCACGAACCGGCGGACTCTCCGTGGCCGGGCGAGCGCGGCATGGTGACCGATGCCGTGGCGCGGCATCTGCCCGACCTGACGGGCCAAGAGGCCTATCTCTGCGGTTCTCCCGGCATGATCGATGCCGCCATGGCCGTCCTCTTCGCGCGCGGCATGACGCCCGACCGGATTTTCTACGACAAGTTCAGCGTCTAGGCTCGTGCCGGCCGTCACGGCAGGCTGATCCAGCCATCGAAGCCGATCAGAAGGATGTTGTCGCCCCCCATGCCTCCGTAAAATGCATGTTGGGTATGGATGTAGCGGACATTGGCGTCGTACAGGGCATTCCGGACATCCTCGTTCAAGGCCGGATCGAGCGCCGGTTCGATTAATACGCTTTCCACGAAATTGTGGTGGCCGGGCAACAGCGTACGGGAGAAATAGCTATCCGTGCTGAAGTCCGGCAAGCCGCCGCCGGAAACAACGGTCGGAGCCATCCAACGGTCGAGAATGTGGGTCATGAAGATCACAGGCGGGGAGCCTTGCCACAGCGCCAGGCCATCCATGTAGGAATGGGTCACCGTTATTCCGCCGTCCACAACGGAATAGTTCCGCAATGGGGAGATGTAGCTGTTGGTGTCGGCGTCCGCCAGTTGGACCAGGTACACCTGATCGGTGGTCGTGGTTTCCATGGTCAAGGCATAAATGTCAAGTTCCGGTTGGGGTGTGGCGTAGATGCATTGCAAGTGCCAGTCGGGATCGCTGGGCAGCGGTTGCACCGCCCGGTCGGTATTGACGTTGTAGGGAAAATTGAGGGTCAACGTGAAGCTCCGTTGATCCTTCTCCGTTCCGTTCGTCCAGGACACGGTCAGCAGGTCCGCATCGCCCGGCGTGGCCACGGCGCCCAGCGTGTCGAACCGCCCGGCGAAGGTCTCCACGCCATCACCTCCGATGTGCTGGTAGAACACGATCAGTTGGCGGAAGAACGCGGCAGGGGAATTGGAGAGCGCTCCCTGCGGCTTGTAGAGCCACCAGCGGGATTTGAGTCGGTGCCGGCCCAAAGGCTCCCCGCCCTCGCCCTGCTGGGTTTGGATCAATCCGAAGAAAGCGCCCAGTTCATTGGTCGGATTCAGATGCCGCACGCGGTAGCAGGCCTCCGCCTGCGCGGCCGCCTGTGTGCATGCCGGGCTGTTGGTGATCAACTCCCCCTGATCGCACCAACTGGCCAGATTGGAGGACGATTGCACGAGATAGGGCGGCCAGGTGGGTTCCCATGCCAGAGCGACCTGGCCGGTCTCCGTGGCGAAATCCGTGATATTCTTCGGCTGGGCATCGGCACATGGAACATGCCATGCCAAGAGCGCAACACCCAGAAGCCAAGCTTGGCGGGGAATCGTCATGTCAGGGGATCTCCGGTGGCGGCACCGGCACCGGATGGGGCACGGCGCGGATTTGCTTCAGCCCGACGTCGCCGGGCACCAAACGCTTGAATTCGAAATCCAGCTCAAAGACTGACTTGGCGGGATAGTAGTCCTCGTAGGCGTGCGTGACCGTGTCGAGCTGGTCAAGCAGGATCCGGTAGTCGTCCTCCCACGGCATGACCGGCGCGCCGTTGGTCGTGAGCGACGAGGTCTCGACCAGCGTGAGGACAGCTTCGGCGGTATTGGTGCCCGTGTAGGCCGTCGTAACCGTTTCCGGCCGCTTGGAAGGATCCGGATTGGTCACCGACTCCGCCCCGAGTTGCGTCACGATTTTCGCGCTGGCCCGACGCACCCCGCCGGTTTTGTCAATCGCCAGCAGGGCGACGCCGTTAGCCATTTCATCGGGATCCGGCGCCGAGTAGTGCACGAGAATCGCCATGCCTACGATCGATTCGTCGACGCCATGGCGGAGGCGTTCGAGAAACGCGTTTTCATTGAAAAAACCGGCATAGACCTTGCGTATCGCCCGGAAGACTCCGCGCTCCTTGGGCTCGGCAGGATCGCACAGGCTGGGCCCCGAATTGTCGCCGTCTAGATCGTCCTCAAGGCATCCGCTGTAGCTGTCATAGAGCCCTGCCCCGCTGAAGCTCTCGGCATCCTCCACATTGGTCGAGCTGCGGAAGCGGATCTTGCGCCCACCGAAGCCCGCCGCCTGCAGGGCGGCCAGAATGTCGGCGCGTTGGCCGGCGTCGAAATCCGCCACGTCGGTGAAAAGAATTTGGATGGCGGCCAGGTTGGTGCGCAGGGAGTTGACGTCGGGCGGATAGGTGTAGCTCCCCAGCCGCGAATCGATTTCCGCGCCGAGGGTCTTGCCGCCGGGCAGGGTTTGCGCGAGATAGGCGTCCCAGAGATCGAACGTGAAGGCGATCACCGGCGTGGGCGTGTCGTCGGGCAGGCTCCGGCGCAGAAAGCCGAAGTTGGCGGCCTTCCCTCCGACATAACAAATGCTGGCGGGAGTCAGCGGATCGACAGGCAGGCTGTTCGTGCCGGCAGCGGCTTTGGGGGTAATGTCGAGTGTCCCGCCCTTCTTGCTGTCCAGAATTTCCTGCCGGCGCTCTGGGGTAAGCAGGCCGGTCGTGTCGGTCAGCGTGATCCGGCATTCCCCATTGGTTTCCTCGACGACAAGGAGCACCTCTTTGCCGTACAGGCTGGCGATTTCCGCTTGCAGGCCGGCGCCACTGGCGTAGGCAAAGGGCAACGCCAAGGAGCGCGCCAGCAGCGCGAGATGGGAATTAGGCGTGGCCGGTTCGAGGGCCAGATAGCCGGCCAGCACCGGCAATTCTGCCGGAACATAATCCGTCACAAGGATGTCCATCAGGTTCAAGCGCCCGGCACCCAGCGCGTCACTCACTTCCGCGCCCGGCACAAAGACCAGCTTGCCAAAGGCCCAGCCCGGGGAATAACCGGCATTCCCGCTGACCCAGCGCGACAGCGAATCCAGCGCGATGCCGCGCGCGGCCAGAAACGTGGCTCCCGCCTCGGCAGCGGCGCGCTGCTCGGCCGAAGGAATGTAGAAGGTCCGCCAGCCATCCTCAAGTACCAGGCGTCGCTGCACAGCTTCGATCCAATCCGCGACCTGTTCGATCGGGAACGGCTCCGCGCCGACGATCTCGATGCCCACCTCGCGCACCTGGGGATCGGGGGCGCGCATCACCGTGCCGATGGCCATGTGCTGGTTGACACCGGGGAACAGCGCCTGGGCATCGTATTCCAGGACGCTCATCTCGGCATAACCCGGCAGCCGGGCCACGGCGAAATGATAATGGTACGGCCATTTGGCCGAATCCTGGAAATAGATGCGGTCAGGCTGGTCCAGCAAGATCGAGAATTTGGCGAACCGGATCGCCGCAAGGCCGCTCCCGAAGCCCGGCGTGAACAATTCGCCGCCGGACGGAATCAATTGGTTGGACCAGTCGTCCGAGGACTGCAGGGCTGTCGCCGCCAGCCGGTAGAACCGCGCGGCGTGATGGCTGGCCGCCACATCCACGTAGGGCCGAAGGCGGCTGCGAACGCGGGCCGTTTCCTCCCAGTTGGCGAGCGAATCGGATTGCTCCAGAACGAGGCGATAACCCGGCCAATCTTCCGATGCCAGCGATGGCACGCCATTTTGCCAGGCGATCGCCATGTTTTCCGCGCGGCCCGAACCGGCTCCTGACAGCGCGACGCACGAAAACCCAAGGATCAGCAACACCCGGCCGGTGTGGCCGCGCAATCCATGGATTGTCATCTCCATCTGTCTGGAACACATGTGTCGAAACCTTCTCTGCCGATAACAGCGTAGTCCCGGCCTGTCTCAAAGTCCAGACAAACGGCCGGGCGTCATTCGGGCGTCATTCGGAGGGCGGCGGGAAGCGAGGCTCCGCGAGCGCCACGCCGCTTTGGAGTTTTTGGCAGCCGAACCAACAGCCAACAGCCCAGCAGCCAAAGCGGGGCCGCCTCCCGTTGGTCGTTGTCCCCGCACTCCAAAATAAAACCGCCGGTCCCGCGAACGGGACCGGCGGTGGCGCAACGCTTCGCGCCGTTTAGGGCGCCGGGGTGACCCAGATGCGGATCATGCGCTTATCCGCCGGGGCGCGCAGGATCGTAATCGTCGAACCACTGACCGTGTAGTCGGTGGGCGACGACAGCGTCGTCCACGCCCAGGTGTCGCCAGACAACGCGCTGGCGCCTTCCACGCTGTAGAGGGTATAGCCCTCCGGCACTTGGAAGCTGAAACCCGTACCTGCGATGAAGGTGATGGACACGATGGGCGGATTTCCCGACGCTGGCGACACCTCGATGGTGACGGTGTCGCTGTCGATGGGATTCAAGTCCCCATCCACCGCCGTGGCCGTCAGCGTGTAGTTGCCGACCTTGGTCGGCGTCAACGTGAACGCGCCGGTCGCGGGAACCCAGCCGTAGCTGTTGTCCGCGATCGCATCCGGATCCGTCAGGTCGATCCACCATTCGGTCGCGGTGCCGTTCTGCAGGGTGATGGTCAGGCTCATCTCCTCATTCACGGTCACGCTCAGATCGCCGCTGATGACGACGGTCGGGACCGGGGCGCCGCTGGACGTGATAACCACGTTGTTCAAGCCCAGATTGAAGGCATATTTATTGACGTAGTTCCAGCGGACATACCGGGAGGCCGCCAACAGGGCATAGGGCCCGAAGGTTGTCTGGGAGGTCGAAACCACGCTCTCATCGATCGTCTCCACGGGGGTCCAGGTCGTGCCGTCTGCCGACTCTTCCGCCACGAAATTCATTGGCGCGGTTCCGGCGGTGGTGTCGCGTCCTTGCAGGGAGAACGACAGCTCGTCCGGGGCGGCGTCAAATTTCACGGTCAGCATGTCGCCGTTCGCATTGAACGACATATCGCCGTCGGAATAGGTAGTCATGCCAACGCCGGTCCAACCGGGCAGCGTGGTCCAGTCAAACGTCGCGGTATAGCTTTCGTTGATCGGCAGCGTGGCGGTATCCGACACCACCACGATGCTGAAATTGATGGTGTTGGTGACGCTGGCCGCTGCATTGTCCGTGGCCACCACCTGCGCCCAATAGGTACCCGTGGGGGCCGCGGCGTTAATGGTGAAGACGTTGTCAACGGCCGCATAGTCGGCCGGCTGCATTGACGATGTCCACGCATAGGTGTAAGGCGCGGTGCCATTAACGGCGTTGGCCGTGATCGCGGCCCCGGCACCTTCAGCGATCTGGAACCCTTCGGCCTTGTCGAACGACACGCTCAGCACCGCCGGCCCGTCCGGATGCACGCTCGGGGTCATATTGGCGGCTATTTCCGGCCGTGTGATGGTCCATTCGCCGGCTGTCCAGGTCGGATTGCCAACTGTGATGCCTGTATTGCGAACCGCCCGGCCATCCGTGTATTCCCAAGTCATGCCGGTGCCGTCCTCGTTGAGCACGCCATAGACGTCCTCCAAGATGCCGGCGGTATTATCGCCGCCGCTATAGAGGAAGTAGCCGTCGTCCCCGTTACCGGTCACAACCGAGCCGGCCGTCTGGTCCGGGGTCACCCCGGGATAAGCTGCGGCGAAGTTGGAGGCGCTGTAGATGATGACATATTTCCCGGCCGGCGCCACAGTGCC
>JAAZBB010000072.1 GCA_012514035.1 Lentisphaerota bacterium
CGGGTTTTGATGACCGCGAGGACTTCGGCGGCGCGGGTCAATTTCCCTTTCCAGTGGAAGGAACTCCGGACCGGCAGGCGCTGCACGCAGGCCGCGAGCCGCTCCGTCAGCAATTGGTCCAGGATCCGCCGGGCGGTTCGGGTGTCGGGAAACGTGGTCAACACGAGGCAGGCTTCCGGTTTCATGTTCCGGAGTATAGGAGCCCGGGGATGACGGCGTATAGAAGAAAGCGCCGGACATGGGATTGGCGCCGGGGATTACAAATTGGATTGGGTCAATTCACTACGGGGCAATGGGATGGCCAACAGCGAGTAAAACGATTTACTTATTTCCTTGTCATCCCGTCCCGGGCCCGCTAGGGTGCGCAGGCAAACCACACCCCAGCCCCTGAAACCGAACAAGGAGTGGATATGCCGGATTTCTCCACCGTGTTGATGATCGTGGCCGTTGGAATGCTTGCGTGGGACTGCCTCGAGGTCGGCAAGAACGATGCGGCCAACCTGATCAACGGCGTCTTTGGCGCGCGCGTGATGACGCACCGGGCCGCCGTTTGGCTGGCGGGTCTCGCCGTCCTGGCCGGCGCGATGTTCTCCTCCCCCGTCATAGAAACCGCTCGCACGGGCATCTTCGAACCCGGCCACCTCCAGCTTCACCAGGCCATGGTGGTCTACGTGTCGGTCTATATCGTGGACACGGCCCTGCTCCACGCCTACTCCGCCTACGGCATGCCCGTCAGCACCACCGCCTCGCTCATCTTCGAACTCGTCGGCGCGGCCATCGGCGTCTCGCTCTCGCTGGGTCTTGTCCACTGGGACAAGGTCGGTTCCGTCCTCAACGCCATTTTGGTTTCCGTGCTGCTGACGGGCATCGCGGGCTTCCTCGTCCAACGGGTGTTCCGCGCGGCCATCCATGACGAGCACACCGACCATCTGCGGGTGCTGCTGCACGGCCCATGGATCGCCGGCCTCATGCTGACCTGGCTGTCGTGGTTCATGATCCTGAAAGGCATGAAAGCCGTGCCGTGTATTGTCACCTTCCGCGAACATTTCGTCGAGCGCCTCGGCATGGGCGGCTTCCTGCTGGTCGCCTGGGGCGCAATGACCCTGCTGGTCCACATGTTGGTGACGATCTTCCAGGAACGGCTCACCCAACGGCTGTTCGGCATTCTGGCGATCCTCGGGATGCTGTGCCTGGCCTTTGCATTCGGACAAAACGACCTGGCCAACGGAGCTTCGCCTGGGCTGTCGGCCTTCTGGCTGTGGCGGCACGCCGACATCGGCACCGCGGAGGCCTCGAAAATGTCCCTCCCGATCTGGCTGCTGGCGGTCTGCGGCGCGATGCTGGTGGCGGGCATGCTGACCCCGGCCGCCCAGCGCGTCACCCGCGCAGCCGTGAACACGGGCAGCCAATTCGACCATATCGCCCTCTATGCGCCGGGCTGGTGCCGAGCCATCGCCCGCCGGCTCCTGCGGTTCCGCTCCGCCGGCCCCGACCTCGCCCCGCCCCCCCAACGCACTGAGACCGGCAAGCGCGTGCACTTCGACCCGCTGCGCGCGGCGGTCATCATGTCGGTCAGCGCCAGCGTCATTGCGTTTGCCTCCAGCAATGGCTTTCCGGTTTCCACGACGTACGTGACCTTCGCGGCGGTGGTGGCCACCGGCATGGGCGATCGCACCATGTCACGCGGCGACGCCGATTTGAAGATCGGGCGCGCTCTCTGGGTGGTATTCAGTTGGTTCGTGGGCGGATTTCTGGCGTTGGTGGCAGCGGGTACCGTGGCCTGGGTCCTGCTGCGGACCGGTACCGCGGGCCTGATCCTGGCCCTGGGCGGCAATCTGGCGCTGCGGATTCTGGTGAAGCAGCGCGCCGACCGCCACGAACAGCGGTACCATCCCAAGACCCCGCAGGAAATCGCGCTTGAAGCCAAGGGCTGATGCGGCCCCCTGACGAATGGAACCGCCGCTTGCGGAAACCTGCTTCATGCACGCCGGTTGTTCGCCATTCACCCGCCGGCTGGATTTCGGCGCCGGATCGCCAATGCCTGCTTCCGTGTCCCGCCGCCCCCCGACATGCGGGCCCGGATACAGCCCAATTGCTTCTGCCAGCAATAACCGATGTCCCGACCAGAAAGACTATTATTAATTAAACATGAGATGATTGAATCCGCTTATTTTCTAGAATGTATAGCTTAATATGGACATGTTTAATTAAACATAGTTTCCTCCAGGAGCAAGAACGGTGGCAGGATTCGGCCAGGGCGCATCGGCGATACGGTGGGGTTCCGGACCTGGAGGAGCCACCGCCGGGTTGCCCGCCTGGGAATCGGCGAGTATGCCAGAAACCGGGCGGGCCCTGCCCCTCCAGAACAGCCCTCTTTGGGAAGCAAAGTCCACTCCAGACGTGTGCCCAATCGCTGGTGCGCTTGCGCCCCCCGCCCGGGCGCATCCCTGTTTCATTGACAACGATCGGCCAAATTTGGAGTGCGGCGGGAAGCGAGACTCGGCGAGCGCCACGCCGCCATGCACCTTGTCTCCGCACTCCTCAATAGCCGCCCATGGGAGAAGGCGGTTCGATTCCGGGCGATCAATGAAACGGGGATGCGCCCCCCCAACCCGCCCTGCGAAAAACGGATTGAGCGATCAGTTGGATTTGAATATGGACATTGTCCTCAACCATCAGGAGGGCGGCATGTATAGATCATCAAGGAAATCATGGGCGTACTGGCTGTGGACGGTGGTCATCGGACTTGGGCTTTTGGCGCCGGTGGCCCGGAGCGCCGAAGATCCGTTGCAGGGGCAACAACCGGTGCCCATGTTCGGAAACGAATTCCAGTTCATCCCCGGAGTCTGGGGCAGGTACCGACTGACAGGCAAAGAGGTACCGGCTGGCTCTCAGATGTACTTTGCGGTACTGGAAAAAGTTCCCCAGTGCAAGGGTCAGGCCTTCTGGATTGAGGTCGAAGTCTATACGAACGGACACTCCGCGGTGGTGACGCGCCTGCTGGTACCGGATACCGGCGCGGGCCCCGGCGACGCGCACAAGGCCTATGTGCAGATCACGGGATACCGGCCATTTGAGGTGCCGCGGAAGTACCTGAGAGCTTATCCGAAACAACCCCAGAAGCAGGTGGGCCGGTTCCAGAAATACAACCTGGCTGGAGAACCGAAGGAATCGGCCCTGACATGGCGGGGCCGCCCGTTGAAGGTCACAACCGTGGAAGCGATTGATCCGCAGGGGCGGCCGGCCACGGCCACCATCAGCCGGGAGGCGCCACCGCTGTGCGTGGTAAAACTGGATTCACCCGATACCCGAATGGAACTGCTGGATTGGGGCACCGGCGCGAAAAGCAAGCTCACCGGCAAGCCGGTGGGCCTATGGCGCTGGGTGTGGGGCGTGGCCTGGCAGGCGGCAAGGAGCAGCCAGTCTGTGCAGCCGTAGACTCCGCGCCCAAATGTGCGGCCGCTGACGCGGGCTTGCCCCGCAGGGCCAGCGCCCACCCGAACGGCCACTGCGGCAAACGCGGGCAAGTCTTCAGGCGATTAATCCGGCGCCCCGGGCCCATACCGTCAGACCAGAAACACCAGGCGCGGGTGCATTCAGTTTGGTTCCTGGGCCGCTTCGGGAATGGGCGGCGGCTCTATCGCCGGTTCGGATTCCGGTTCGGAGCCTGTGTCCGAATCGGGCTCGGGGTCCGATTCGGAATCCGGTTCAGATTCCACTTTGGATTCGGACTCGGGACCGGATTCCGGATCGGGTGGACGGATCACGGCCGCCCGTTGCAGGGTCATGGATTCCACTTGATATGTGGGAATCAGGAAAATCCGGCCATTGAATTTTCTGGCTGCCTGGGCGGCCAGGGCCTCTTGTTCCGGCGTCGCTTCCGGGACCGGCGTGACGTCGATTTTCACGAACCGGCTGGCGGCATTGTTGGTATCGACGGCTCCGATTTCCAGCCGGTAGGCGGCGGCATCCGTCTCGGCGCGGCAAACCAGGACATCGGCGAAGGCGTCGGCCTCCTCCTCGCCGCTGGCCAGCTGGCGGTCAGCCCGCAGATTGCGCAGGGACCCGAAGAGGCGGTTGGCGGCGGCGGCATCCACTTCGCCCTCGCCGGAATCGACCGCCAGCGCGAAGGTCCCCTCTCCGGTTCGTTCGACGCCGTAGGACCCGTCGGCTCGTTCGATCTTCATCTTCCGGATGGCGTCGGGTTCCAGTTCCAGCAGCCGGCGATCCCACCACTGGCCCGAATCGGCCTGAACCAGGCCCAGGTCTTCCTTGATCAGGAGAACGGGGCCCTCATCCACCCGCACATAGCGGCCGGGGGGCGGCCCCCACATTTGGTTCTCGCTCCTCTGCGGTTCGCGCAACCGGCCCAGATGTAAAATGGTCGTTCCGCCCGCATGTTCCAGGACAAGCTGCCGGGGCGCGGGATCGGAATCGCCGGTCAACCCGAATTCAGCCAGCTTGTCCGCACCCGGGTCGGCCACTTGCGGATTCCTGGCCTCATCGATTTCGCGGATCAACCGCTGGAGCCGATCGAAATCGGCCGGATAGCCGTCGAGGCCCTCCACGATCCAGATGCCTTCCGCCCGGACCAGGCGGGTGGTCGCCGTGCCATCGGTGATGGTGATCGCGCGGACGCTGTTCATCTCCACATCTGTGAGCAACGTTCCGGCCGCGGCCTCCTCTGCGCCGGCGGGCGCGGCGGAACGCCGCCCGGCCCCCCAGAGGGCGGCCATCAGCACCGCCAATACAATTGCCAAGCCCAGCAAGGTCTTTTTGGACATGATTCCACTCCCTTCTGATCAAGCCACAGCCCGCCGCCGGCGGCGCCATCCATATCCGAGGCCGAATGCGGCGACCAGCACGGGCACCGCGGCCATGTTGAGAACCTTGAGCGAGAGCCCCAGCCGCTCGATGCTCCGGCGCAGGTTTTTCCGCACCTCCTTGAGCTGCCGCTGGGTTTCGAAGCGTTCCTGCCGGAATCGGTCGAGTTCCTGCTTCTGCGCGGCGCTCAACACCAACTGCTGGTCGGCGCTTTTGGCCGACTGCAATTCATTGAGCCGCTGCTGGGTTTGCATCAGCTTCTGCTGCAGCTTTTCCTCTTCCTCCTGCCAGCGTTCCTGGGCGGTGCGCTCGAGCGCCAGGACCCGCTCGAAGGGCCGGTCAAACCGCCCGCGGCTGCGCAGGCCGATCAAGGCCGGGTTGCCCGTCAACTGTTCGGCCAGGTTCAGCACGAAATTCAGGTTGTCGTTGAAGGGCTGGTACAGGGTCTGGCCGAAGAAATTGACGCGCCGCGCGGAGTAGTCATTGACGAGCAGATCGGCGTCGGCCACGAGGATCACGGCCGCCTCCTGTTCGGCCGCCTGGAGCCAGGCGTTCGTGGCTGCGGCCACCTCGTTGGTCTCGTCGGCGGCCGCGGGCGGTCCGTCGGGAAACGCGGTCGGGAAGCGGCCCGCCAGCCGTACGGCCAGCGCGGCACCGGCAGCGGGCAAGCCGCCGCGGGTGTTGAGAGCGGCCGGATTCCGGGCCTGGCAACTGTCCAGCGTCACCGCGCCGTCCGAGGCCACCACGAGGGAACTCATGGTCAATCCATCCGCCGGCGTGCCCGTGATCGTCCCGGCGAATGGCAGCATCAGGCTTTCCAGTGCCGCGGTGACGATGTCCTGGCGATCGAGGTTGAGGCCGCCGCGCAGCGAGAGCCAGGCCGGCAGGCGTTCCGCCCGGCCGTCGCCCAGATTGACCGGCGTGGCCGCGTCCAGATCCGCCACGACGCGCGCAACATCCACGGTGACGCCCCATGCGTTGGCCAGGCGATTGATGTCCGAGGACAATTGAGGCATGGCCATGGGGTCGTCCGGCGACTCTTCGCCGATGCACATGGGATCCACGAAGGCCACCAGCCGCCCGCCCTTGAGCACGTACTGGTCCAGCGCGAACAACGACTGCTCGCGGATATCCTGCGGATGGATCAGCAAGAGCGCATCCAGGTCGGCTGGAATCTCCGTGGCATCCAGGGGGACGGAAACGATTTCATACTGCTTCTTCAGTTCGCTGACGAACAGCCAGTCCTGCATGCCGGGCGCAACCGGCATGAACGGGGAGGCGGGGGGGGCCACGACCGGCAGGCCGCTCATGATGCCGAGGCGGGGCCGACGGTCGCGGGTGACTTCCTGCACCAGGCGCGCGACGAGATATTCCATCTGGGGCTCTGCGGTGGGATCCAGGAACGGGATCGCGGCTTCGCGGGAGCCCGCCACGGCGACCAGCCCCAGGTACAGGTCCGGCTGCAGGCCGAGGCCGCCGGTTGCCTGCGGCACCAGGCCATAGCGCTGAGCCCATTCCTCGGCGTCGGAATCCGGCTGGGGATCGTGCGTCTCGAGCACGACGCGTCCGTTGCTGCGGTCGGCGACCTCCTGCAGGAAATCCAGCGTGCGCTGCACGTAGTTTTTCAATCCGATGGGCACGTTGGGATTGCCCTTCGAGAAAAAGAACTTCAGCGTGACGGGCCGCGGGGCGGCCCGGAGCATGTCGACCGTGCCCGGTGCCAGCGTGTAGAGCCGCTCGGCGGTCAGGTCCTTGCGCAGGCGGATGCCGGCGAAAAGGGCATTGACGACGATCAGGATGCCCAGCACCACCAGCGCGCCGGCCACCCCGGTGAACAGTTTCGAAGTCGTTTTCTTCATGCGGATCACCTCTGGTTCAAATCGATGAAAACTTCCGGTTCAACGTCCCGTGCGGTTGCCCAGCACCAGGTGGGTCAGGAACAGCATGAATCCCGTCACGCTGGCGAAATAGACGAAGTCGCGCGCGTCCAGCACGCCCCGCTGCATGGCTTCGTAGTGCGGCATGAAGCTGAAGGCGGCCACGCCGTCCACCAGCCAGCCCGGGGCCCACTGGGAGAGCAAGTCCGTCACCGGCTGGAACCCCGCCAGGATCAGGAACAATCCCAGCACCACTGCGAGGATGAAGCTGATGACCTGGTTGCGCGTCAGGGCGGAGGTGAACATACCCACGGCCAGATAGGCGCCGGCCAGCAGGAAACTGGCTACATAGCCGGAAACAATCACGCCCCAGTCCGGCCGACCCAGCCATCCGGCCGTCAGCGGAATCGGAAACGTCAGCAGCAGCGCCAGGCCCAGAAACGCCCACGCGGCGGCCATTTTGCCGGCGATGGCCTGGGCGGGGGTGACGGACGTGGTGAAGAGCAGCTCGATCGTGCCCTGCCGGCGCTCCTCCGCCCACAGGCGCATCGCCACGGCCGGCACCAGAATCAGGTACAGCCACGGATGCCAGAAAAAGAAGCTGCGCAAGTCCGCCTGCCCGACCTCGTAGAAGCCGCTCACCGAGAACGTGAAGAATCCGGCCAGGACCAGGAAGATGACGATGAAGATATAGGCGACGGGCGAATTGAAGTAGGCGCTCCATTCGCGCTTGGCGATCGCCCGGCCGTGGGAAAGCATGTCCATGGGGTCTGCTCCTTTCGCTGGGGGCTATGCGGTTTTCCGGCCGACGTCGTCGGTGATGGTGATCTGGCGGAAGACGTCATCGAGCCGCCCTGGATCGGACCGCAGTTCGGTGACCAGCCAGCGCCGGGCGGAGGCGACTTCGATTGCGCGGACCGCCAGCGACTGCCGGTCTTTGGGCACCAGGCGGAGAACCTGTTTTTCGCTCCCGCTGGAAAGGGACACCACTTCGGCGACGTCCGGAATCTCGGCGAAGGCCTGCAACGCTTCCGCGGCGGGGGCCACCACCTCGATGGTCAGCGTATTGTAGCCGCCCGCGCGCTTCTTCAGATCGCCCGGCCGGCTGTCTACCTGCAAACGGCCCTCGCTGATGATCATGACGCGCGAGCAAATGGCCTCGACTTCTTCGAGCACATGCGTGGACAGCACGATGATCTTGTTCTGCGCCATGCGTTCGATCATCTCGCGCACGACCTGCTTCTGGTTGGGATCGAGTCCTTCGGTGGGTTCATCGAGCAAGAGCACGGCCGGATCATGGATCAAGGTCTGGGCCAGGCACGTCCGCCGTCGATAGCCCTTCGACAGCGTTTCGATGGGCTGGTGGCGGACGGAGGAGAGCATGCACTTGTCGATGATGGCATCCGCCTGGCGGCGGCGGTCGGCGCCTGCAAAGCCGCGAATTTCGGCCAGAAAATTCAGGAAGGCCTCGACGGTCATCTCGTCGTAGAGCGGTGTGTTTTCCGGCATGTAGCCGATCTGTTTCTGGGCTGCGACCGGATCGGCAACCACGTCGATGCCGTTGACTTCCACCGCACCCGACGTCGGCGGCAGGTACCCCGCGATCATCCGGATCGTCGTCGTCTTCCCGGCGCCATTGGGTCCCAGAAACCCCAGCACCGTGCCTTTTTCCACGCGGAACGACACGTCGTTCACGGCCGTCCGCAAGCCGAATTTTTTGACCAGATGCTCCACCTTGATCATTGTTGCTTCCTTGTTGTTGGCCGGAGACCGACGGGCCCTCTGCGGCGATGAGACTCATCCGGAGCAGACTGCATGCCAGCTGCGCCGGATCGGCCTGAAATCTGTTGCATTTCCCGGTCTTCCGCCAGCTTTTTGCCACATTCTGACGGCGCGACCGTCAGAGCCAGCGCCAAGGGCGACAAAAATTCCCAGCCCGCCTGCGACAAAATGTCCAAATACGCCCCCTGCTCCCCGCGGGCACATCTGCAAGCAGATACGGAATATGCCCTACCAGCCAGGCACCACTCATTCACGTTCCCGTGCATGAGGCACAACCCCCAGGAGTTCGTCTGATATGTCCAAGCTTTGGCAATACCTTGGCTGGTGTCCACGCCCCTTCCGGTTTCTGTTCCCCCACCGTTTGTACTGGTACCGCCCCAACACCTCCAGCGTGGGGCCAGAAGGGGTCGAGGTCAGGCTTTGCCCCGAAGTTCAGCGGCGTCACCGTCCCCGCCCGGCACGCATATTCCCACTGCGCCTCGGTGGGCGATCCAGGGCCGCCAGCCCCGTCTTCGCGCGCAATCTGCCCATGAACGAGTTCGACAGGTAGCCAACCGCGTAACTCGTCGCCCCGGTGCCATCCGAAAGAACAATAACCATATAGAGATCCGTTGGGCCGTTGGTCACGGCCGTTTAGACGTGATAGAAGACACCGCCCGCGCCACATCGACCGATTTGCTCCGGCCTCCGAACCCGGTGGGGGGAATCGCGGCGATGCCGGGCGGCGCCGAGGTGCTCCACCCCATTGTCATCAGGTTGGTCGTCCACTTTACCCGGTAGACCGTGGCATTGCTCACTTCGCCGAAGGTCATTTCCCCGCGGGGATCCATGGACTGGATTTGCACGTTTGGTGCCCAGGCCGCCCCGCCGCCATGCATGCCAGCGCCAGGATCGTTGCGATTCGTGTGCTCATGCGTCCTCTTTCGGGCGGGGCGACCTCCCACCGCAGGGGATTACAGCCCCGCGCCCGGCAGGCGCAATTTCTTATGTCCGGAGAAGGGACCACGGGCGTATTCCGGTTGGTTGCGACGGCGGGTTTCCCTGGCAGGATCCCATGCGCGGGACCGTTTGATGCGCCAGGCGCGGGCCGTGGACGCGTTCGGCCCCGCCTCTTTCTTCACCTGCCCTCAGGCGCTGAAAATGCGCCGCACGGCGGCGATCTGGCTGACATCCCCCATCAATAGCACCCGGTCGCCCACCTGCAATGGCCAGCTTCCATCGGGATTCAACAAGATGTCCGAGCCGCGCTCGATGCTGACGACGGTCGCCCCCGTCGCTGTGCGCAATTGCAGTTGAGGGATGGACATTCCCACCACGGGGGAGTTGTAGGGCACCAGGACCGCGGTGACATCCCGATCGAGCAGGGCGCCGATCGTGGCGGGCATCGACGGCGATAGCGCGCTGGGCGCCTGCCGGGCAAACAGATCGCCCACTTCCCCCTGGGCCCGCGCATATACGCGCACCAGCATTTTCCAGCTCAGACCCGTGACCAGAGCCACTACCGCGACAAGGACAACCATGACACGCGGGGAAGGCAGGAAGGCGGACCCCAGCAGGAAGGTGAGCAGGCCCATGCCCGCCACGCCGAGGAACAGAGTCAACGCGCCAACGAACGCCCGCAGCTGACGCGCCCACAAGGTGCGGTTGGTGGACGGCAGCGTCACCTCGGCCAGCATCATTCCCAGCGCCTGGATCTTGCGGAAGCTGGCCACGTAAAACGGAAGCCCCAGCAGGAGGGTGGCCAGCCAAATCAATCCGCGCTGACCGTCCGGCCCGAACGGCAGCCGTGCCAATACACCCTCCTGCCTGGCAACCACTCCTGCGGACAGGAACAACCCCGCGATGAAGGCGTTGTTGATGGCAACCGTCCAGAGCGAACGGCGAACCGCCCGGCGAATCGGGTTGTCGCGATTCTCTTCCCCCATCTGGTGGAGCCAGTGCGTATACACCCCGAGCGTCTGGACCACGCGCGTGGGCACGAGGAGGCGGGCACGGGCCGCCAGCCAGTCCGAGCACCGGATCAAATACGGGTTCACCACCACCGAGAGAACAGTCGCGCCCACCGCCACCTGATACACTTCCGGTCGCGTGGCATGCATCGCAAGTCCCAAGGCCGCGATGATCAAGGCGAACTCCGCGACCTGCCCCATGGCGATGCCGACGCGGAACGAGGTGCCCAGGCTGCCGCCCGTCAAGAAACAACCCAGGGTGCAGTTGATCCATTTCCCCACGATGATAATGGCGGCGACGCCAATGATCGGTCCCGCGTGCTGCACCAGCAGCATCGGCTGGACCAACAGGCCGATGGCCACAAAAAACACCGCCGTGAACATGTGCCGCAGCGGCGCCACCAGCATCTCCACGCGCCCGATCATCCCGGATTCGGCCGTGATCGCGCCAATCAGGAACGCGCCGAGAGCCAGACTGAGATGGAGCTCGACGGCGAGCAGAGAAACGCCGAACGCCAGCGCCAGCACGACGATGACAAGTAATTCGTCATTGCGATAGCGGACCACCCGCGTCAGAAGCCGCGGCACCAACAGCAGGCCGGTGATGATGACCGTGACGAGGAAGATGCCAAGAACCCCCATCCGGCCCAACACCGGACCGGCCTGGAGACTGCCGGTCGAAATAACGCCCGTAAGGATCGCGATCAGCCCGATCGCCAGCAGGTCCTCCACCAAGGTGGTGGCATAAACGATGTGGGCAAAAGACTCCTGCGACTTGTGAAGGTCCCGCAACAGCTTGGCCAGCACCGTGGTGGAGGAGTCGCAGATCACGGCGCCCAGGAAAAGGCTTTCGAGCGCGCCCCAGCCCAGCCAGATCCCGACGTGATAGCCCAGATAGAGCATCAGGACCACATCCAGCACAGCGATGATCAGCGCCTTGCGTCCGACCGCCCGCAAGCGGCGCAGATGGAATTCCAGTCCCAGGGAAAACATCAGAAACAGGATACCCAGATCGGCCAGGGTCTGGATCGTCGTCTCGCTTTGCACAAACGAAAACGGGGGAGTGTGGGGACCGATCGCGATGCCCGCCAGAATATAGCCCAGCACTTTCGACTGGTCGAACATGTGGGCCAAAAAGGCCGCGATGCCCGCCGCGATCATCACAATCGCCAGGTCATGGAGGAGCGTCACCTCGTTCATCGCACGGCACCGATGTTGTTCACAGGAGTATTGTTCATTTTCAACCGTTTTCTCGCAAGGCGATTTTCCATCTGTTTCGCGCCGGCTCGTGGCAACGGGAAGCGGCGGTCGTGCGCAGCGGCCTTTCCGGGAAACCCGCCCGGCTGATCCCGTCGCGGATCCGCGAATCCGCCCGCGCTTGCCTTTGACAAGCCATCTGCCGTATAGGATGTTTCTGAAGTGCGCACATCCCTGCCCATGGAGAATCTGGATACCTGCCTGGACCAGGTCCGGCGCCTGATGGCCGAAGTGTTGTCGGAAACCGTGCTCGGCCGGCTGGCGGACCATAGCCGTGCACTGACCGGCTCCGGCAAGATGCTGCGCGCCCGGCTCCTGCTGCGGATTGCGGCCGTCCGGAAAATTCCCCGCCCGGCGTGGTTGTCCGCCGCCGCGGCCGTGGAAATGATCCATGCCGCCAGCCTCCTGCACGACGACGTGATTGATGGCGGCATCATCCGCCGGCATCTGCCCGCCTTCTGGAAGCAGCGCGGCATCGCCGGCGCCATCCTCGCGGGCGATCTCATGCTGTTCAAGGCGCTGGACCTGCTCGTGCGCGCGGAGGAAACCCGGCTCCTGGCCGAACTCATCCGCCACACCGGCACGCTCTGCGATGCCGAAGCGGAACAGGAACTCCTCTCGCGCGGCGGCCGGACGGCCTGGGCGCAAATCCTGGACGTCAACCGGCGCAAGACCGGCTCGCTGTTCGCCTTTGCCGCCAGCGCCGCCGCCGGCGGGGATAAATCCCTGCATCGCGCGCTGCTGAAGGCCGGCTACGCCCTCGGAACCGCCTACCAGTTGGCGGATGATATCCTGGACGCCTCCGGTGCCGAAACCGCCGCCGGCAAGACGCTGGGCACCGATCGGGCCCGCCGCAAAAACACCGCGGCGAACCCGGCTCCCCCCAAGGCCGCCGCGCCGGCCCGCCATTGCCGCGAACTCCGGCGCGCCGCGCTGGCCGCCGTCCGGCGCTGGCCCGAGATCCATGCCACCCTGCAAGACTACTGCCGCCAGGATTTTGATCCGGTCGTCGAACCCATGCTGGCCGGACGGACAAACAAGCAAAAACACCGGAACGGAGGCCCCCCATGAAGGCCGTTGTCGTGTACGAGTCGTTGTGGGGCAATACGGCGACGATTGCGCGAGCCATCGCCGCGGGCATCGGCCCGGATGCCCGGGCGCTGTCCACGGCGGAGGCCACCGCCGAAGCGCTCGTCGGGGTTGATCTGATCGTGGCGGGCTCGCCGCTCTTCGCCTTCCAGCTTCCCACGGACCGGATTCGCGACACCATTCGCAAGCGCGCGGGCTCGTTTCCCGCGCCGCCGGACCTGTCGCACCCCGCGCTGCGCACATGGCTGGCTGCCCTGCCCCGCGGAACAGGCTGCGGCGCGGCCTTTGAAACGCGCATGTGGTTCTCGCCCGGCGGCGCCACCGGCGCCATTCTTCGGGAATTGAAGCGCGCCGGCTATCCGCCCGCCGCCCGCGGCCAGCGCTTCCGCGTCACCGGCATGTTCGGTCCCCTCAAGACCGGCGAACTCGAGCGCGCACGGGCCTGGGGCACCCAATTGGCGCGAACGACCTGAAGACCGGCATGAGCGCCCGGGCCGAAACAAAACCGGGATGGCCGCGCAAAACGGCCCGCCGGGTCTTCGCCGGCATGCTCCTGGCGCTGGTCCCGGGCTGCGGATTGCATTTTTATTACGGCCCGGTCCAATGTCCGCCATCGGACCCCGGACTTTCCCCCATCGCGCGTGCCCTGTCCTACCTGGATGAAACACAGGTGAAAGAGGTGCTCCGCCCCCTGGCGGGCGGGGCGGATTTCCCCGGCAACTGGCCTCAACATGTCCTGATCAATTTTCCGGCGCGCATCCGCGCGCGCGATGTCAGCCCCTTCCTGCCGGCCTGCATTCATCACTCCCTCGCGCTGATTCATGAAGAAACGCAGGCAGCCCTGGGCCTGCCGGGGCAATCGATCGACCGCGCGCGCGCGCTGCGGCAGGCCGCGGTGGAGTTCATGCGGCGGTTCGAAGTCCCGCCGGGATCGCCCCTGGCCGGGGCCTATGGATTCTGGTTGCGGGCGGAGGAATGCGCCGCTTGGCGCAAGCCATGGCTCGAGCGGCTGCGCGGCGACTGGCTGGCCAAACCGATGTTCTGGCTCTTCATGCACGGTCCGGCCATGCAAGGTCCGCTGGTGGCCCTCAACGTCCCCCAAATGCCGCCCGCATACGGCATCCATCCGGATGCCGACGACACCGCGATGATTCATCTGGCGCTCCTGAACGCGCATCGGTTCGATGGCGGCGCGGAGCCGCGCCCACCGTTTTCCCTGCTGGCCGACTGGCGGGACACCGGACGGGAAGAACTCTTCTCAAGGCCGGACTGGCTGCCCGAAGCCAGCGGCGCTTTCCTGACCTGGTTCGGCGCCCCCGTCAACGACGTGGATCTGGCGGTCAACGCCAATGTCCTTTACCTGCTGGCCCGCTGCGGGCGACGGGATGCACCGGGGGCGGCCGCAGCACAGGCGTTGATCTGCCAGGCGGTCCCGGCCTTCCTGGATGGCACCGCGCGGGACACCATCGAGGTGTACTATCCCAACCCGATGATGGCCTATCGCTGCATCGCGCGGGCGTTCCGCGCCGGGCCGGTGCCCGGCCTGGAACCGGCCGTGCGGCATATTGCCGACATGCTCCGGCAACGCGCCCGCGTCCGGAAGGACGGCACGGTCCATTGGAACTTCGGCCAGCCGGCCTTGGACACGACTTGCGGAATTCTGATCCTGATCGATGCGCAACAACACCTGGATCTCGTGCCCGGTGCTGCCCGGTTCGTGCTGCAGAAACAGGATCCGCGCCGGGGCAACTGGCCGGAAGGCTATGCGTTCGGAGGGCGCAGCGGCCGGGGCCATCGCATCAACTGGGTTTCCGCGCCGTTCAGCACCGCCCTGGCCCTTGAAGCCTTGTGCCGCATCGTGCTGGCGGCCGAGGACATGCCCGATCCGGATTGGCGGAAGGTGGCGCAAAGCGCCCGGGCGGCCGGTCGCAGCCAAAACGGCCGCCGCTGAAGGCCCCGGCGAATCAGAAGCTGACGCGCCAGCCGATGGACGCGCCGGCAACCTGCGCCGGATTTCCCGCCCCCGATGATTCCATGCCCAGCGGCGCGGTCACGGCTTGCAGGACAATGGGCGACTCTTCCGCCGCCCGGACGGCCCGGGCAATGGCCGCCTCGGTATCCGCCTGCGAGTAACGCTCCACATCGGCGCGCAGCGAGACCAGCGCATACACGACCACCACGGCCGCCAGCAGGCCCACCGTCACCGCCGCTCCCGTCGAATCGGCGCCCATCTCCGCGCGGGCCGGTGCCGCCGGCAGTCCGGCCCACACCAATGCCGCCACCAGTACCAAGGCCGTTCCGCTCCATCCCTTCCGTTTCATGGCATGCCTCCGCTCCGGTCCCGTCCCTAGAAAATCCCGAAAAACACGCTGGTGAAGGTGGTGATGGGCGAAGTCTCCCGCATGTCGTCCACCGCCGCCCGGCCTTCGCGCAGCAAGGCCTTGAAATGCAGATAGAGTTCCTCGTCCGCCACCAGCTTGCCCAGCGTGCCTTCGCCGTTTGCGACCGCTTCGGTCATCTGGCGGAACGCCGCCAGGGTGGCGGTGAGATCTTCGTAGGCCTGGTTGTCTTCGGCCAGCAGCCGGCCCAGCGTGCCGTCCCCCCGGGCCAGCCGCTCGCTGATGCCCTTCAGGTTCGCCGTGATCTGCTGGACGTCGCCATAAATCGCGTCATCCGTCATCAGCCGGCCCAGCGTGCCTTCGCCTTCGCCGAGACGCGTGACGACCTTGCGGATTTGCGCCAGGGTGACCTGGATGTCTTCCAGGGCGTCGTCGCTCAGGGTCTGCTGGATCCGCTGGACGGTCTTCGCGGCCGTGGACATCAAATCCGGGGTTTCCGTGCCCCGGAGCTGCGCGTCCGGCGGCAGGCGGGGCGCCGCGGGATCGCCTTCGTAGATGTTGAGTACGTTGCCGCCGATGAGCGAGCCGCCCTGGATTTGGATGCGGTAGCCTTCGTGCAGTACCAGCGGCTGGTCGAGCCGGGCCTTGACCCGCACCTGGTGATCCTGCAGCCCGATCTCCTGGATCTTGCCGACCGGCACGCCGCGCACCATGACCGCATGCCCGACCGCCAGATCCTTCACAGAATCGAAAACGACCTCCAGCGGGTAATAGGTCCGGAACAGCTTTTCTTCACTCAGTACGGTGGTCAGCGCCAGCAGCACGAGAATCATCGCAAAGGAGAAAATGCCGACGGCAACTTCCGTGATGATTTGTTTTTTGTTCTTCATTTGGCAAAAGCCTGATGGACATCCTGCAGGGTGACGATGCCCTGCGCCCGGAGGAAGTTTCGCACGACCGGATGCGGCGATGCAATGAATTCTTCCGGCGGGGCGCACACCACGAACCGCCCCTCGTGGAGCATGGCCACGCGGCTGCCGATCTGCAGTGCGCTGTAGAGGTCATGCGTCACCACCACGCTGGTCACGCCCAGCCGCCGCCGGAGGTCGTCAATCAGCAGATCGATCTGCCGGGAGATCATCGGATCCAGGCCGGAGGTGGGTTCGTCGTAGAGGATGATTTCCGGCTGGGTCACGATGGCCCGGGCCAGCCCGACCCGCTTGCGCATGCCCCCGGAGATGTCGGCGGGCATGCGATCGCCCACGCCCTCCAGTCCGACCAGCCGGAGCATGTCGGCGGCGCGCTGGCGGATTTCGGCGTCCGGCAGGCGCGTCTTCTGCCGCAACGGCAGGCAGACGTTGTCCTCCACGTTCAGCCACTGCAGCAGCGCCGCCCCCTGGAACAGGACCCCGAACCGCGCCAGGATGCGTTCCAGCGGGCGGCCCGTCGCCTCACTGATGCAATCGTCCCCAACCCACACCCGGCCCTGTTCCGGCGTCAGCAGCCGCACCATGTGCCGGATGCTCACGCTCTTGCCGGCGCCGGAGAGGCCCACGATCACAAACGTCTCGCCGGCCTGGATCTCGCAGGACACGTCGTCCAGGACGAGCTTGTCGCCGAACCGCTTGGTCACGTGCTCGAAGCGGATCATGAGTACCACAGCCTCGTCACGAAATAGCCCAGCGTCAGGATCAGCAGGAAGGAGACGATCACGCTGCGGCGGGTGGCGCGGCCGACGCCCACGGCCCCCTCCTGCGTGCGGAATCCCTGGTAGCACGACACCGAAACGATGATCAGCGCAAACACCACGGCCTTGACCAGCCCGACGTAGAAATCCTTGTTGTAGGTGAATTCGAACAGCCCGTCGTAGTAGGTTTCGGGCGCCACGCCCAGCATCGTGGCAGCCACGATCGCGCCGCCCAGCAGCCCGAGCACGTCCATGTAGATCGTCAGCAGGGGTGCCATCACCACCAGGCCCACCAGCCGCGGCATCATCAGGTAGCGCAGCGGCGAAACCCCCATCACGTCCAGCGCGGCGATTTCCTCGGAAACCGTCATCGTGCCCAGTTGCGCGGCGATGGCCGAACCCACGCTGGCGGCCAGGATCAGCCCCGTCATGAACGGGCTCATTTCCCGCAAAATGCCGTTGCACACCAGGGTGCTGACGTACCGCTCCTGCTTGACCAGTTCCAGCCCGAGGCCCATCTGCACCGCGAGGATCATGCCGGTGAAAAGCCCCACCACCGTGACCACCCCCAGGCTCTTGATCCCCATGGTGTAAAGCTGCGTCACGACATTGGCGCGGTTGCGCGGCGTGAACGCCTGCGGCACGTAGGCCAGGGCCCCCAGCAGCATCAGCAGCGCCTGCCCCGTGCCCTGACAGGCGGCGATCACCCCGCGGCCCAGGGCGGCGACGGCGTTCACCGGGGGATCGTAGTATTGCTGTTCACGGGTGATCATGGCGGGGCCGGCGCCGCCGGCTGCAGGCGAATCCGCCCCAGCCACAGCAGGCGCACCTGACGATTTGTAGCCGTTCGGTCGTAGGCCAGCAAGCCTTTCAGCACCGACCAGCGCCGCGCGCCGTCGTCCGCAGTCCGCTCGTGACCCCACAGCGGGAAGAGCGAAAACGCGCGCGCGCCGCCGCGCCGGGTGTCGCGATACAGGCCCCACAGCACGTCCAGATCGCTGTCCGCCCCGTTGACGCGATAATCCAGCACGGTCCACAGCGGGGCCCAGCTGCGCTCCACCGGCGGCGGATGGCCCGCCGGCCACAGATCCAGCAGGCGCAGGCGATAGGCGTCTTTTTCCAGATCGTAATTCCGCGAATACAGCGGCCACAGCTTCGTGCGGTTCGCTGTCACGCGCGCGGGGGTCGCCGGCTCGCTCTCCTGCGCCGGCGGCCGCCGGCGGCCCGCGGGGCGGGGATTCTCCGACTGCGTCACGTTGTGGTAGAACGGAATCAGGCTCCAGCGGTTTTGTTTCCGGAAGCCCCACTCGTTCTTCTCGTTGACGATCAGCGGCCAGAGCCAGAAGCGCCGTTCCAGCGCGCCGTCTTGCCGACGGCCGTAGAGCGGCCAGATCACCAGCCGTTCGCGGAAGCCCGTCTCGCGCTGAAAAAACGGCCACGGGCAATACGTGCGCGTCATCTTTTCGCTGCGGATCTGCTGGATGAACGGCGGCAGGAACATCCAGCCCTTCTGGTTTTCCAGGTTGACGCGCCCGACCAGCGGGAACAGCACCCAGGCGGTGCCGTTGGCCTTCGGGTGCGTGTAGCGCGCGTGGGTCCAGAGCGGCCACAGCACCGCATGCTTCTCGTACTGGCGAACGTTTTTCGCCCAGACGTAGAACGGAAACACGCGGAATTTTTCCAGGTGCCGGTCGGGCGTTGTCGTCCGCGACCAGATCGGCCAGAGCACGTCCGTGGTCTGCACATCATGGATCCGGCTCTGCGCCCACAGCGGCCAGAGAAAAAAGCGAATGCGGTCCTGGACCAGGATGTTGCGGACTTCCCCGCCCAGCGGAAACAGCGCCGCGTAGGACGCGCCCTGCTCGTCGCGCCCGTGGAACCAGATCGGCAGCAGCCAGAAACGGTACTGCGATTCCGGATCCGTCCGGTCCTGGTCCAGGAACCACGAAATCAGCACCCGCCACGACTTCTGTTTTCCGAACGTGCTGCCCGCCGCCAGCGGCCACAGAACATCCCACGACTCCCGGTCCGCCGCCGGATTCCGCGCCCGCGTCCACAGCGGCCGCGGCGACGCCCGCAGGCTCAGCCCGTTCGTCCCCTCGGCCCGTTCCCAGAACGGACCGACCGCCCGGAAGCGCGCATTGCCGTCGCTGTCCGCCAGCCACGAGGCCACCGGCCCCCAGTCGCTCTCCACCACCCGCGGCTCCACTGCCCCTTGCGCTCCGTCCGCCACCAGCAATGGAAAAAGAATGACGAAAAAAAGTTTTCCACACCGTGGAAAAAAACACCCCTTTTTTTCCACACAATGGAAAAAATTTTCGCGGTTTTTCCACACAATGGAAAAAAAGTTTCCACAGTGTGGAAAACCGCTTCCGCCCCGCCCCGCCGGCGCGCTCACAACAGCAGCCGGCCCTTCCCCGGCGACCCGACGAACTGCCCGTGGCGCACCATGATTTCACCGCGCACGGTGACGACTTCGGGCGCGCCGTGGACATCGATTCCTTCGTAGGGATTGTAGTCCGTGGCGATGCTCTGGGTTTGCCGGGAGAGGGTGCGCCGCGCGGCGGGATCCCACACCACCAGGTCGGCATCCGCCCCGGGGGCAATCGTCCCCTTGCGCGGCCACAGGCCGAAAATCTTCGCGGGATTTTCCGCCGCCGCCGCCACGAGGCGTTCGAGAGATATCTTCCCGCCGACCACCCCCGCCGTGTAGGCCAGCGCCACGCGCTCCTCCACCCCGCCGATGCCGTTGGGAATCTTGGTGAAATCGCCGCGCCCGAGCTCTTTCTGGCCCTTAAAGTCGAACGGGCAGTGATCCGTGCCCAGGGTGTCGATGCGCCCGTCCGCCAGCGCGGCCCACAGCGCCGCCTGGTCGGACTTCTCGCGCAAGGGCGGCGAGAGCACCCATTTGGCGCCCTCGAAATTTGGCCGCTCCGCGCAGGTCTTGTCCAGCACGAGGTAATGGGTCATCGTTTCGAGGAACAGCTCGGAAATCCGGTCGCGGAAGCCGTCGGCCATGGTGAGGGCCGCGGCGCTGCTGACGTGCACGATGTAGGCCTTTGCGCCGGTGGCGGCCGCAAACGTCAGGAACCGGCAGACGCCTTCGGCTTCGACCAGGGGCGGCCGGCTCGGACCGTGCCATTCGGGCCCCGTTCGGCCCGCCGCCAGCAGTTTCTGCTGCAGCGCCGACACCAGTTCGGCGTTTTCGCAGTGCGCCATCACGATCAGGTCGCGGGCCGCCGCGAACTCCAGCACCCGGTACAAGTCCGTGTCGGACATCGCCAGGGTGGGCTTGTAGGCTAGATAGATCTTGACCGACCGCAGGCCCCTGGCCACGTAGGCCTCCAGTTGCCGGCGCGTGGTTTCATCGAACCGGGTCAGGGTCAGATGCCAGGCGTAGTCGCAGTGCGCCTGGCCGGCGGCCTGTTGGTCCCAGGCCGCCCAGGCCGCGTCGGGATCGGGCTCCAGGCCCGAACCGGCGAAATCCATCACGCAGGTCGTGCCGCCCAACAGCGCCGCGCGCGTGCAGGAATCATAGTCGGATTTCACCGTCACATTCTTCAGCGGCATGTAGGCGTGGACGTGCGGATCAATGAAGCCCGGGAACACCAGTTTGCCGGCCGCTTCGATCACCGTCGCGCCCGGCGGCGGGGCGATCTCCGGCGCCACGCGGGTAATCGACTCCCCCGCGCACCAGACATCCGCCGCCCGGCGGCCCGCGGCCGTGACCACTTCGCCCCCGCGGATCAACAGGCCCATCGGCGCGCTCCTATTTCTTCAGAATCTTGGCGATGCGGTTGCGCGCATCCACCTTCACCACCGTCGCCTTGAACTTCCGGGCCTCCGCATCTTCCATCGGCGCGTAGGCCAGCACGATGATGGTGTCGCCCAGCACCGCCAGCCGCGCCGCGGGCCCGTTGAGCATCATCTGTCCCGTGCCCCGCTTGCCGCGGATCACGTAGGTGATGAAGCGCTCGCCGTTGTTCAGATTCAGGACCTGCACCTGCTCGCCGGCCAGCATGTCCGCCGCCTCCATCAGGTTCTCGTCGATGGCGATGCTCCCCTCGTAGTCGAGTTCGAGCCCCGTCACCGTCGCCCGGTGGATTTTCGATTTCAACATGATGCGCTGCATCGTCGGTCCTTTCCTTTAAAAAAACGTACTGTATCCCGATCCCCGCCGCCACTTCAAGAGCCGAGAATGCGCGGCCGGCCCTCGGCATCGAAGCGCGGGGGAACAATCACCGGGGGATGAAGATAGATCGGCTGCCGTTCCTCGCTCGGCCCCCCGGCGAAGAACAAGCGTCCCACCCACTCCGCCTGCGGGACGCGGCCGGGCTCAATCCAGTGCGCATCCGGCCACTCCCGGCCGCGCAACTCCGCCGGCAGCAGCCGCCACGCCCCCGTCTGACGGAGGAGATGCAATGGCTCGCGCTCAAACCGCCCCGCCCAGATTTGTCCCCGCCGCGCGTCGCCCCACACGACCACCGACATCATTTCCGTTTTTTCCGCCAGAATCTCCGCCGCCAGCGCGGCGCCGCTGGAGACCGTCCACACCGACTTGTTTTGCGGCAGCGCCCACCCACAGGCCGCCGTGAGGCTCACCCGCAGACCTGTATAGGAACCCGGCCCCCGACCAACTGCGAAGGCACCAAGGGCCTCCCACCCCCAGCCCGCCCCGGACAGCAAAGCCCCCCCCGCATCGAAAAGCCCTTGGCTGCGACGCTGACGGGCATCCATCGGCACGGACGCCACCACACCGCCATCCTCAACAAGCGCCAGGCTGCCGGCGTCGGACGAGATTTCCACGGCCAGAACTTTCATGCCCTACACGTTGTCCGCTCCGGCCCTTCCTGTCAATGACCCAGAACACAACGTTTCCATGGGGCACATCCGCGATTGGGAATACTACCCCAACGATGCAGGGGGCAATGGACGGGAGCACGCGCAGACGAGTACACCAAACGACTCCGGTTCGTCGTTCAGCGATCAGGCTGAATTCTTGCACTTCATTGCCGAAACGTTTGTTTCAATGTTTATAAACATTGAAATTATTCGAATATTTATAAACATTGATATACTTTTCTTATCCAAATGCCGTGCATCTGGTTACTTTGGCAGGGCTGGAAAATATTCCGGACTCGGGTCAGTCGGGCGGACGGGCGGCGGCAAGCTCGGGCCCAGCGAGTGCGGTGCGCCAGGCGGCGAGTTTGCGGGCATAGGTGCGGGAGGCATGGGCGGGGCTGGTGGAGGGCAGGCGGACCAGTTCAACGCCATTCAGAAGACGATTGCAACGGGGTGCCACATGCCGCCGGAACAAGTCCGCCGCGGAACTGCCGTTGAACGCGATCCGCTTCAAGCCCGGATGACGCCGCAGCAACGCGGGAATGTCGTTGGGGATGAGTCGCCGGGGATGAATGTCGGAATCCAGACTGCCGGGACGATGCGCCGCATGAAGAACATCCCACAGCATGACTCCGCAGGCGGCCAGCCGACGCAACCGAACGGCATAGGCCCATGACCGCCCCGCGCCGTACAGATCCCCCATGATCTGCCAGAAGCAATTCCGGGGATGGGCGTAGTACTGCCCCTGCCGGATGGATTCCGCACTTGGCAATGTGCCCAGGATCAGTACCCGCGCGCGGCGGGGCTCTACGGGCGGGAAGCCCGTTGCCCAGGCTGGGGCCTTGGCCTTTGGCTGCTTCATGGATCTGTCCGCCGGGACACGAAGCGCAGGGCGACGGAATTGATGCAGTAGCGCAGACCGGTGGGGCGCGGCCCGTCGTCGAACACGTGGCCCAGATGGGCGTCACACCGCGTGCAAAGCACCTCGGTCCGCACCAGGCCGTGGCTGCGGTCCGGGCGCATCGTGAGGTGCTCGCGGGCTACCGGCTGGAAAAAGCTAGGCCAGCCCGTCCCGGAATCGAACTTGTGGTCCGACGAAAAGAGCGGCAGCCCGCAGCACACGCATTCATAGGTACCGGATTCGTGGTGGTCGTGGAACGGTCCCGAACAGGCCCGTTCGGTGCCCTGCTGGCGGGTGATGCGGTATTGCTCCGGGGTCAACCGGGCACGCCATTCGGCATCGGTCATGACCAGCTTGTCCATGGAAACGGCCTCCCTTTGTGCGGGCCCGGCCCCCGGCCCAGTGGTCCCGACAACCAGCAACCAGCTGATGACCAGTGCGTGCTTCATGCCGATACCATACCCCATCGGCCCGGCCGGCGAAAGGTTGGCACTTGCGCCGTTGCGCGCTGCGTGGCAAATTGCCGTCATGAACAGAGCCTGGACGGACTATTTCCAGCAGATTCCCAACCCGGGGGTGGGCGGACTGCTGGAGATTCTGGTCCTGTCGGTCATGTTTTACTACGCCATCCTGTTCTTCCGCGGCACCCGCGGCGCTCAGGTCCTGCTGGGATTCGTCACCGCCGTGGTGGCCATGCTGGTGGTGACGCGGATTTTCAACCTCGATACGCTGAACTGGCTGCTCCAGCAGATGTCGGTCTATCTGGTCGTCGCCTTTCTGGTGATCTTCCAGCCGGAAATCCGTCGCGCGCTGGCCGAGCTGGGCAAACAGCACGTCTTCGCCACCACCGAACGCGAACGCGGGGTCCTGGACGAAATCCTCCAGGCGGTTTCCCGCCTGGCGGCCGACAAGATGGGAGCCCTGATCGCCATTGAACGTGAAATCGGGACCCGGGCGGTGCAGGAGACCGGTGTCCGGCTGGATGCCGCGGTCAGCGCCGAACTGCTCGCCACCATTTTCTATCCCCGGACGGAATTGCACGACGGCGGCGTGATCATCGCAGGCGACCGCATCCGTGCCGCGGGCTGCGTCTATCCGCTGTCGAGCCGGGACATCGGCAAGACGGGCACCCGCCACCGGGCCGCCGTGGGCCTGTCGGAGGAAAGCGATGCGCTGGTGATCGTGGTGTCGGAGGAGACCGGGGCAATTTCCCTGGCCTACCGGGGCCGGCTGATCCGGGGCCTGGAAGAAGAACGCCTGCGTCGCATTCTTTCTTCCGTGCTGCTGCGCAGCGCCAAGACCCAAAGCCGCTGGCAGCGGTTCCGGCGCAATCTCGACCTGTCTGCCGAAGGACTGGCCCGCACGGATGACATGATGGAGCGTGAATTTGAAAATCCGCCGCCGAATCCTTGATTTTCTCGCCACCCGCAATGGCCTGCGTCTGCTGGCGCTCGGCGCCGCGGTGGTGGTGTGGTATGCCATCCGCGCGGCGACCAGCAACGCCACGCTCATCACCGACATTCCCCTGACGATCCAGCCGCCGGCTGACTGGAGCGTGGTGGCTGGTTCCGCCAAAACCGTGGACGTGGCGTTTTTGGGAACCCGCAACGATCTGCGCTACCTGAACCGCGAAATGATCAAAGCCACGGTGGATGCGCGCGTCCACGAGGACACCCGGCCGCTCACAGTCACCCTGAGCGCGGCGCACATCAATGCGCCCGGCAGCGCCCGCATCGATTTCATCCGTCCCGCTACCATCACCTTCCGGTTGGACCGCCGGATCACCAAACAGGTGCCGGTCACTGTGGAAACCCAGAACCTGCTGCCCGACGGCTACGAAACCGAAAAGATGGTGGTAACGCCGGCAACCGTGGAACTGTCCGGGCCCGCCCAGATCCTGGATCAGATCGAATCCATTCGCACGGTGCCGGTGGATCTGGATGGCCGTATCCGGTCCATCAACAAGCGCCGCCTGCCGCTGGTGCCCGGCGAGAACTTCGCCGACGTGCGCATCGATCCGCCCGCCGTCACGCTGGACCTGACCATCGTCGAGCGGTCCGTCAGTCTTGTGTTCCCCGACCTGCCGATCATGGCGCTGCTGCCGCCGGGCCGCTCCGGACAGGCGGAGCTGGATCCGGAAGTGGCGACGCTCACGGTCAAGGGCCGGCCGGAACTGATCAAAAACCTGTCCGCCGGGGATCTGCGGTTGTTCGTGGATGCCGGGGAGGCGTCCGGTCCGGGTCCGGATACCCTGCCAATCCGCGCCGTCCTGCCCAACGGGGTAACGCGGGTGCGCACCGAACCGGCCACCGCCACCGTTCGTTTGGAGGACTGACGATGCGCCGGGTGTTGATCATCGCCGCCTGGCTGCTGCTGTTCGGGGAGCTCTGGAGCGGCGCCAGCGAGTCCGCCTGGCGGAGGATGGAGCTGCCACCCGAATCCGCCCGACTTGTGCGCCTGGCCGAAACCACCCGGGATCCCCGCGCCGCCGCCCGCCTCCATGCCGAAGCGATCCGCCTTTGTCCCTCCAACGGCCCCGCCCTGTACGGATTGGCGTACCTCATGCTCGCCCAGGACCGCCCGGCGGACGCGCTCAAGATCTTCCGGCGCCTCAACGCCCTCTTTCCCGGCGAGGCGGACATCGCTGCCGGCCTGGCCGCCGCCATTGTCCGCCTGCCCGGTCTACGACGGCCGCTGGCCCGCGAAGGCCTGGCCTGCGCGGAGCGAGCGGTTGCCCAGCAACCCGAATTCCCGGAAGCCTGGCATCTACTTTCCCTGCTCCGGCATTTCGACGGCGATTATTCCGGCGCCGCCGAAGCTGCCCGCCGGGCAATCCAATGCGATGCACAGAACCCCTCCGATCCGGAAACCACCGCTCGCTATCAACAACAGGAGATCGCATGCACCGATGCTGTTTTGGCATTCTCGCCCTTGGACTGATCGCCATTCCGGCCGCCGCCAGTGACGAACCCGCAGCGGCCGCGCCGCCGCCGGCCGCGTCCGAACCCGTCATCTACCGCGTCGGCGAAGAGCCACAGCCCGAGCCGTCCCCCGTACGGTGGGAAGGCTCCACGGCCATCCTGGGTTCGGTGAAACTGGACTCCGCGGCCAGGACCGTGATCGCCACCGGGTGGGTCAACCAGATCGCGGGTCCGATTGAAGTGCTGGCCTGCGGCCCCCAGGGCAAGGTCCATGAATCCGTTTTTGTTCTGACCCTCAATCCCCTTGATCTGCAGGCGGCGCTGCTGCTCGCCGGGCTCAAGGGCGGCGCCCCCATGCCCGCCCTGGGCGAGGGCCCGCCCCGGGGCACGCCCGTGGACATCCTCGTGGAGTGGACGGCCGCTGGGGAAACCCGGCGGGCCCGCGCCGAAGAGTTTGTCTGGAACATCGAGGAAAATGCTGTCCTGCCCGAAACGCCGTGGATCTTCACCGGCTCCGTCGTCAAGGACGGCGAGTTCAAGGCCCTGGTGGAAGAGTCCCTGGTGGTGACCTACTGGGATCCCTACGCAATCATCAACCTGCCGCTGCCCTGCGGGGCCAACGACGAAATCCTGCATGTCAACACCAACACCGTGCCCCCCTACCAAACGCCGGTGACCATGCACTTCACGCCCCGCGATTGAGTGCGCCGCCGCCGCCCCCCCCTTTTCAGGCCCCCGTCAGGAAGCTACCAGTTCAGCACGCAGTTGGTCTGGTACGCCCCGCTGTTGATCTTGAGGTAGCGGGGCTGGATCATCGGCACCACGATCTGCTGCATGGCACTTTCGGCCCCGGCGGGAATGTTCACCGTCTTGCCACTCATGATGGCCGCCATGCTTTTTTCGCAGGGAATAATCCGAATGACCCGGGCCTCATCGGTCAGGTTCCGGACCGAAAACCTCACCCAGAAATTATCATCCGGAAGCTTTTTGGTTTCGATGCTGTGGATTTCGATGTTTGCGGGCACTGCGGACACATCCGGCTGGGGTTGTTCTTCCGGCGGCGGGCGGCTGGCCGCGGCCATTTCCCGCTGATATTTCCAGGCGACGACGGGATCGTAGCCGTGCTCGCGCCGCAGTTCCTCCGGCAGGGAGGGAAACCACAGCTTGGTAACGCCCCCATCGTGATGGAACGTCAGGCCATCGGGTTCCACGCGGGTGATTTTGATGTTGCGAAAGATCTGGCCGTAGGTCGTCACCAGATCGTCGGCATCCGGCGGCGGATCCGGCTGCACCGGCATTTCCTTGCGGTATTTTTCATGCAAAGCGGGCGGAATCACCGCAAAATAGACCGTGGCCAGACCGGTGTCGTGGCCGATGCGCAGCGTGTCCCGGCCGACCTCCTTGACCACGACATTCCGGTAAATCTCGCCGGAAAGCGTCGCCAGGTCCTGGGGCCCGGGCGGTTCTTCCTGTTCGCCGGCCAACCGGTCCGTAGCCACCGGAAGCTGCGACCGCGACTTGTAGTGTCCGCGCAGCTCGGGATGGATGTCCTTGAACAGCACGCGGGCGCTGCCGCCATCGTGCTCGATGAACAGACCATGGCGGTCGAAACTCTGCACCACGATGTTGCTGTAGGTCACCCCCGCCAGGGTCGTCAGGTCGTCCGCGCGCACCGGCCGGGACACGCTCGCGAGCAGGCACAGGAGAATGCCAACCAGGCAAAGATCTGGCTTGTTCATGAAAGTATCCTACGCCCCGGTGCGGATCGTGAAAAGCCCTCATTCCGGGCGGGGGGCAAATTCCCCGGCGGACTCCTCAGGCCCGGCGGACACCAAGCCGGCCAATGGGAACCTGGGAAATATAGTAGCGTTCAAAATCGGTCTGTTCCTCCGGCGGCGGCCCCCAGGGGGCGATGGGCACAAAGCGCGGGTCCCGGGCGAAAATATCCACAAGCTGCCTAAAGTAGGGCTGGTGGTCTGTGGCCACGTGTATGGCGCCACCCGGCGCAAGGGTCCGGTGCAAGGCATCGAGAAAGAGGGCATTGAAAAGCCGGTGTCCCTCGTGCCGCGCCTTGGGCCAGGGATCGGGGAAAAAAATATAGTAGGTATCGACCGCGCCCGGGGGCAGCAGGTAGGCCACCGCGTAATAGGCTTCGACGCGCATCAGCCGGATGTTGTCCAGATCCAGCCGGCGGGCCCGGTTGTCGACGGCCCGGATGCGCCGCAGCATGCGGTCGATGCCCAGGAAGTTGGTTTGGGGATGTCGGGCCGCGTGCGCCAGCAGGAAGCGCCCCTTTCCGCAGCCCAGATCCACCTCAAGCCGCCGTTCCGGATGCGCGAACCACTGCCGGACCGGCACAGGCCCGAGCCATTCCGTCTCCGTCGCGGGCCCCGCCCGCAGGCTGTGCGCAATCATGCCATGCCTCTGATCGGCGGCGGCGGCGCGCGGGGAACCGGACGGTGCCGCCGCCCCGGCGACCCCGGGCCTTACGGGGCGGATTCCGGCTTGAGTTCCGCCAGCGCCTTCAGGTCCAGGGCGTTGGCGGAGGCCGCCAGTTCATCGAACGAATCCAGGCCTGAGCCGGTCACCTTCACGCTGAACCGGCCGCCGACATATACTTCGATTTCGCCGGAGCCGTCGGTCCGGTCATAGGTTTCAAGGGATTTGAATCCCTGGCAGGTGGCCGTGCGTTCGAAGCCGCTGCGGGTTTCCTTGTCCACCTCGCTGTTGGTCCAGCCAAGCATGGCCATGGCGGCCAGCCCGCCCATTCCGCCGATGTCGGTGATTTCGATTTGGATGGATTTGTCGCCGCTTTCATAAACGCCGGTTGCCACGACGGTGTTCATGCCGAACGCGCCTTGTTTTTCCGAACCGGCCTCCACCCGTTCGAAACCGGGCACGGCGGCCGGCAGGGCCTCTTTCAGGGCCTTGGGCGAGACCGTGGCCGGGGCATTCGTGGCCTGTTGCGACTGCGCCATGCCGCCGAGCGCCTGCATCATCGCGCCGAGATCCATCGTTTCCTGAGCCTGAACCGCGCCGGCCACGCACGCCGCCAGCAAACCTGCCCATATCCTGTTCATCCTGTCCTCCGGGGTGTTGTGTTTACATTGGTCATCGACATCAACCATACGTCATTGCCACGGGATTGCGCAACAGGCCGATGCCGTCGATTTCGCATTCGACCACGTCCCCGTCGTGCAGGACCACCGGCGGGCGGCGGGCGGACCCGATGCCGCCGGGCGTGCCGGTGGACACCACGTCGCCGGGCTCCAGCGTCATCACGCGGCTGAGGTCGGCCAGCACCATATCGAGGCGAAAGATCATCCGGGAGGTTTTCGAATCCTGAAGGACTTCGCCGTTCACGCGCTGGCGGATGCCCAGGGCATGCGGGCGGCGGACTTCCTCGCGCGTGACCAGCCATGGGCCCATGGGGGCGAAGCTGTCGGCGCTCTTGGCCAGGAACCACTGTCCGCGCGCCTTCTGCAGGTCGCGGTCGGTCACGTCGTTGAACACCGTGTAGCCGGCCACGCAACTCAGGGCATCCCCCTCCTGGATGTCACGCGCACGCCGGCCGATCACCACGGCCAATTCGACTTCGGCATCCACGCGGTCCATGCCCGGCCGCAACCGGATGGGATCCCCCGCCCCGCACAGCGCGCCGGGCGCCTTGGAGAAATAGACCGGGAATTCCGGCATCCGGGCATCGAATTCCCGGGCATGCTCGCGGTAATTCTTGCCGAGGCATACGATTTGACGCGGCCGGGCCACGGGCGGCCCCAGACGCACGCCCGCGGCCGGCATGGTTTTGGGCGGCTTCTCACGCAGGAGGCCTCGCAAACGTTCCAGGCCGCAGGTTCGCCAGAAGCGCGCATCGTAATCCTCAATGTCATAGGCCATGGCGCGCACATCCACGATGCGGGCGGGCTCCTTCCGGGTGGCCTCCAGCCAGATGCCCGGCCGTTCTCCGCCGGGCGTGCCGAACCGCACCAGTTTCATGACGAGGGCTTTCGCGGAACGAACACCTTGCGCACCGGGGCCGGGGGCAACCCGGCGTCCTTGCGGGTGGTCCCGAGGGTCGCCAGCACCTGGTCCGTGGTCTGGAAATGGCACTTGGCCGTCTCGAGCAGCACGGCCGGACCCCGCTTCTTCACGAGGTCGGCGGCAACGGCCTTGACCTTCTCCGAAGCGCCCTTGGGCAGCGCGGCACCGCAGTTTTCGCCCAGTTTGGCCAGCGCCGTCAGAAATGCGGCGCGTGCCAGGATGGAAGCAGCCGCGACGGCGACATCGCTTTCCGCCCGGGGCCGCTGTTCCAGCTTGATGCGGCGGCCCTTCTGCTGCAACGCGCGCTGGATCTGGCGGGCGGGGCCGAACTGGTCGCTCAGGGCCCGGGGGCAGTTCGGCACTTTTTCCAGCAGGTTCTCGATGGCGCGGGCATGCCCCCAGGCCAGGATACGGTTCACGCTGGTCATGGTGGCATGCAGCCGGTTGTAGGCCACCGGGCCGATGGTCACGACGGCAAACCGGTCGCCCAGCCGCGTCCGGATCTTGCGGGCGAGATCCTGCGCCGCCTTGTCGCTGGTGATGCTCTTGCTGTCGCGCACGTTCATCGCCTTGAGGTCGCGCGCGATGGCTTCGTCCACGTAGGCTGCGGCGATGACCAAGGGACCGAAAAAATCGCCCTTGCCGCTTTCGTCCACCCCCATGTGCGGGGCGTTTGCGCCGGGATCCAAAACATCCTCGTAGCCCAGCCGCGCTTCCAGCAGCACCTGCGGTTCCAGGACAAAGGTGATCCAGTCGGCCGCCCCCTTGCCCTGTACGAGGCATTTGCCGCTTTTGTACAGCGCAATCTGGCAATCGGGCGCTTCGGCCGCCGCCACTGTATGTTCCACCCGCCGCGGCCGGTAGTTGCCCTCTTGCAGAATCCGCGCCGCCTGGTCCATCTGCGCCGGGGTCAGTTTGATCGTGTATGAAGTCTTTTCGGCCATTTGCTGAGCATCTTATCAGCCCCCCCCACTCTCTGGCAACCGTGCCGCCGTTGACATTCCCTTGCCCGGGGTCTACAGTGATCAGGAATTGATCGCCGGTGCGACCGGTTGACGCGGCGACGGAGAGCCCCATATGAAGACATTCATACCCTTTGCCTTCCTGGCCGCCGCCGCCCTGATGCTGGGCGGCTGCGCCGCCTTGGAAGGCCAGGACCTCAGCGACGAACTTGTCTCCAACGAAGGCGTGACGGCCATCGCCAACAGCCGCCTCAACGACGACTTCATGACCGGCCGGGCCACCCTGAGCGTCACGGTTGTTGACGGTCTGGCCACCCTTTACGGCACGGTTCCGGACGAAGCCACCCGTCAGCGCGCCATCCAAATCCTGGAAAATTCCCCCGGGGTTTTCGAAGTCCTCGATCGCACCCGCCGGCGATAGGCTCGCGCCGGCCCCATGGCTCCGCTCCCCGTCAATCGCATGGGCGCCATGCGGGGTGTGGCCGGCTGCTTCATTCTGTTGCTCGCATCCGTCCTGCTTGCCGGCTGTGCAACGACCAGCCGCCCCCGCCCGGAGGAGAGCCGGCGCACCTTGCGACCCATCCCCCGGGTTCCGGCCGGAGATTCGCGCCCGGACCGCGCGCTGGTCGGTGCGTTTTTTGCCGCCAACGGCATCCGGCTCGCGCCGGCACAGGCGGAAGAAATCGTTCCGCCGTCCGCCCGGGCCGGCCGCTTTGACCGCGCCGCCTTCCGCCGGGCCGCCCGGCAGCACAACCGCCTGCTGCTGCCGATTCAAGCCGATCCGGCCACCCTCTGGACCGAACTCGGCCGGAACACGCCCCTGTTGGTTCTGCTGCCGGCGAACTCCTCCCGCCATCCCGATGTCCGTCCCGGCATGCCCGTTGCCTGGGATCGCGGCGCGGGGACCATTGAACTGCTGGACGGCACCGGGAACATCCAGACCATAGCGGAAGATGTATTTTTCAGCCGAGGTGAATCCCTTGAGCATACCGCCCTCTGCCTGTTGCGGCCGGGCCAACTGCCTCGCCGCCAGCCTACCCGGGAGCAGCAACTTCTGCTGGCCGATTTCTGGTTCGACCGGGGCTTTTATCGCCGGGCCGCGGCCGCCTATGAAGCGCTCCATGACCAAGCGCTGCGGGACCGCGTGAATATCGACAGCCTTGTCGGCAGCGGGAACGTTTTGGTCCGTCAAGGCCGCCCGCAGCAAGCCATTCCCTTGTTCGATTCCGCCCTTACTTTGGATCCCGGCAATCCCCGGATCCTGAACAATCTGGCCTATGCCATGCATCAGGGCCACGGCAACCTGGCCGCGGCCTTGTCCCATGCCGAAAAGGCCACCGAACGGGCTCCGGGCAATCCGATCTACCTCGAAACCCTCGGCAGCCTCTACCTTGATCTGGGAGACGCTCCGGCTGCTGCCCATTGCTTCGAACAGGCCTGGGCCCGGGCGGCCGGGCATGCCCCCGAAGTTCAACTTCCCATCCTGGACCAGCTTGTTCGCGCCTGGCTAGCCGCCAACCGGAGGGATCTCGCCTGGCAGGTTGCGGAACACCGGCGCCGCTCTTTCCCCGGACATCCTTTTCCCAAAGACATCCAGCTCGCTTTCCCCGCTCTGAGAAATCCCCTCCCCAACCGCCGATAAAACCGTATACGGCTGGCCAGGCATCTTCCCGCCATCCGCCCTTGCCGGACCAGGCATCGCGCTGCCATTTTGGCGACTGTATATCTGGTGAACAAGCCCTCCACCCAGAAAATTATCTGTATGTAATTTCCGGATAGATAATAAGATCGATGTTTTTGCAAACAGCATAATATTTGAATTATTAGGTATTTGTTTGACTATTAAGTGATTTGTATTAGTATTATATTAAGAACGCAGAGGATTACCCGTATACCCGAAATCCCATGTCCAAAAATATCTATATGAGCACAAGGCAGGTTGGCCATGTGGTCGGAACATATTGGGCGACCGGTTGGACTTGGATGTTGACCGCGGGCCTGCTTCTGGCGACCGGGACGGGCTGTGCCACCTGCCCATCCGCCCGCGATGATCCGAACCGATGGGCTTTACGAACGGTGCCACAGGTTTTCGACTCCGATCACCCCGCAGATGCCAGACTGATCGCGGCTTTCTTCGAGGCCCATGGCATCCGGTTGTCCGATGCGCAGGTAGCTGACATCGTGGATGCCCCAGACGCCCGGGACGGCCTTGATCGGAATGCCCTCCGTCAAGCGGCACTCCGACATGGCTACCGGTTGCTGGCCCTCCGGGCAACCCCGCGCTATCTCAAGGACCAACTGGCCGGCAACCGGACCCTGTTGGTGTGGTTGTCGCCGGACCCGTCGTCTGAGCGCCCCGCGGAGGCGGTGATCCCGCTGGCCTGGGACCAGGCGCAACGGCGCATGGAACTGCTGGATGGGCGCGGCCAGATCCGGTCCATGCCGGAAGATGAATTCTTCTCCCGCCACGAACCGCGCAAGCACGCAGCCCTCTGCCTGGTCAAAACCAAGGGCGTGCGGCGGTCCGATCCGCCCCGGGAACAGCAGATGCTGCTCAGCGATTTCTGGAACCCGCCTGGCTCCGCGCCCCAGGCGCAGAATGGCCCGGCGCACGATCCGCCAGTGTACCAAAGCAATGACCTGCAATCCATCATGACCTGCGGTCGCGCCCTGTTCCGGCAACGCCGCTACCGGGACGCCATCGGGGTTTTTGAGGCCGGCCGGCACCTCGCCCCGGACAATCCCGAGGTCCTCACCCACCTGGCCCATGCTCTGCTCATGGGAAACGGCGGAGTCATGACCGCGTTGCGCCACGCCAACAAAGCCCACCGGCTGGCCCCTCATGATCCCTTCGTCTTGGAAACCCTCGGCAGCATCAATCTGCAACTCGGCCTCCCGGAGGAAGCGGTCCGGTATTTCGAACTGGCCTGGGCACGCGCCCTGCGCCAATCGGCCGAGGTACAGGTAGTGATCATGGATCAGCTCGTGCGGGCCTGGCTCGCCGCCGACCGGCTGGATCATGCCCGCCAAGTCGCCGAGCAACGCTGTCGCACCTTCCCCGACTATCCCTTGCCGCGCGACATCCGTGTGCAACTTCCCGGCCTATATGGTGCCCGCCGAACCGCTCCGGTTGCTCTCCAGAAACAGTTGGCGGCAGCAGAATGATCATTCCCCGGCGCCAGCGGCCTTGCGCCGAAACAGGCGGCGGCACACATTGGGCCGCAAACGGAAAACGGCAATGGTAAATTTTGAGAAAATGACGAAAGGGGGGTTGACATCCATCCGAGGTCGATTATAGTTGATGCACAAGTTGGGGATGGTGGTTCCCTTTGGATCTTTGCCAGATCGATTTTGGACATCTTGCTGCTAACCACGCAGCAAGCAGATGGGATTACGAGGGTCCCCCCATACCTCCCCCATCTGCATTCATCCGTGCCAGGCTACCCCCCCCCGATAATGCCTGGCACGGACCTTTTTTGCCCTGATGGACACAACGAATTCCCTCCCGGACGAGCCCCGGCTTCTCCGGCGATCGAACTACAGCGCCGGCGGATATTCCCCCGCCGCGACCAGGGCTTGGATCGATGCCCGCACCCGGTCCCGGTCTTCACGGTACGTCACCCCAAACCAGCGCGCGCGGGTTTCCAGCACCTGGACCGTCCCCCGGCCGGAACGGATGAGGCCGTCCACCACGCCCGGAATGGTGAACTCCAGCTTCTGCGATGTCCCGCCCGGGCCGCGAAAGAATACGGCAAATGCGGTCTCCAATTCCCCAAACACCGATGGCATGAAGCCCCAGCAGTTCATGGATACCGGCTCGGTTCCGGTCAACGGCGTGGCCAGAGCCCCGTCTGGCTCATCCCACAGCGAACCGTCAGAACGGCGGCGAATATTGGTGTATTCCCGAATGCCCGTCAGGCGGCGATCCGCCCCGCATAAGCAAACCCCGCGGCTCACGCTGCCGTGCTCGGACAATGTCTGTCCAAGCTGAAACGCCACCATGCAATGGCCGGCAGGACCCGCCCCCGCCGTCAAATGCTCCGCCAGCGTGCGAAACGACGCCGCTCCATAAAAATCATCGGCATTGATGGCGGCAAACGGTCCGGACACCTCGTGCCGGCCGGCGCGAATGGCATGGGCTGTGCCCCAGGGTTTTGTGCGACCTGCGGGCACCCTCCCGCCTGGGGGAACATCGGCCAGGTCCTGAAAGGCGTAGGCGCAGGAGATGCGCTTCTCCCATTTCGCGCCGACCATTTCCCGGAAAGTCTGTTCGATGTCGCGCCGGATCACGAAAACCACGCGCCCAAAGCCCGCGCGCAGGGCGTCGAAGATGGAATAATCCAGCACGATTTCGCCGGTCGGTCCCACCGGATCGATCTGCTTGAGTCCGCCATAACGACTGCCCATGCCGGCCGCCAGAATCATCAGAGTCGGTTTATCCATGCTTTTGAGTATATCCGGAGCCGTGCCGCGGGAAAATCTTTTCCTGTACCCGGATACGGCTCCGGGAACGGCCGTGGAACCATGATGCCGCAGATGCCACTGCCGGAGGGATCCGCAAACCAACAGGCCAGTTGATGAACCGTTCGGGCTAAAACACTTCCGGCACGAAGTTTTGGGCCGAGAGCGGCGGGCGCACGTAACCCTTGCGCTTCTGCCGCGGCGGCAGCTCCATGGGTTTGGGAGTGAGGTCCTGATAGGGAATCTGCCGCAGTAGGTGGTGGATGCAGTTCAGGCGCGCCCGCTTCTTGCTGTCCGCGTTCACCACGTTCCAGCGCGCCTGCGGGATGTCGCAGACTTCGAACATGGCGTCCTTGGCCTTGGAATAGTCCACCCAGCGGGCGCGCGATTCCAAATCCATGGGGCTCAGCTTCCAGCGCTTGGTGGGATCTGCGATCCGCGCCCGGAAACGCCTCTCCTGCTCTTCGTCCGAGACTGAAAACCAGTACTTGATCAGGATGATCCCCGACCGCACGAGCATGCGCTCGAATTCCGGACAAGACCGCAGGAATTCGTCGTATTCGGCATCAGTGCAGAAACCCATCACGCGTTCGACGCCGGCGCGGTTGTACCAGCTGCGGTCAAACAGGACCATTTCGCCGGCGGCGGGCAGATGCGCCACATAGCGCTGGAAATACCACTGGGTTTTTTCCTTGTCGGTCGGTGTCCCCAACGCCACGACCCGGCAGATGCGGGGATTCAGTGATTCCGTGATGCGTTTGATCACCCCGCCCTTGCCGGCCGCGTCGCGCCCTTCGAAAATCACCACCACCCGCAGCCCCCTGGCCTTGATCCACTCCTGCAGTTTCACCAGCTCCACCTGCAGTTTGGCCAGTTCTTTTTTATATTTAAACCGCCATAATTTCTTCCCGGATTCCCGCGGTGTTTTCATGGGCTGCTCCTCCGTGTTGTCCGCCGACCCATCCAGCCTATGCCCGGGCCGCCCGGATGCCAAGTCCTGATTAGGCTTGCCCATGCATATCCCGATAGCGTGATGTCAATACTATAATATTTGCAAATATTATAGTCCGCCCCCGGGATCAATTGCTCTTCGGCGGCGGGGCCAGGCCCGGGTCGGGATTTATTCCACCGCGATCTGGATGTGATCGCCTAACCCCCGGTCCGTGCTGCACACGATCTGGTGCCGGCCACGCTCCAGGGGCCAAAACAACGGTTCCCCCGGACGCGAACGGCCCACCGGCCGGTCGTTGACAAACCAATAGAGCAGTTCTCCGGGCCGGTCGCTGGCACCGGTGAAGGCCAGGCGCTGTGCGGGCAGGTCCAGATCCGGCAGCCAGCGGAAGATGCTGTCGCGGGCCGGCGCCAGGATCCGCACCGATTCCGCCGGCCCTTCCGGTTGAGGCGCCGCGCGCCGGGCCAGGAACGACGCCACCGGCGCAGGCCAGACATCTTCCGGCCCCGCGCGATGCACCGGGCAAACCTCGTGACGCGATATCCGGGCAATGGCCCAGTCCTCGATCCGGTGCCGGCAGTGCGATCCCGGAGCGCAGCCACTGGTTGCGCACAGCGCGCGTTTTTCAATGCCGGCCGGCCTGGCAAACCATGGCCCGACGTTGCCGGGATAGAGGCGGCGGAACAAATCCCACGCGACAGGAGTGGCCGCCTCGCGCCCGACCAGCCCCTCCGCCGAGGAGCCATCTGGATTTCCTACCCACACGCCGATCACGTATTCCGGATTCCAGGCCACAGTCCAGGCGTCGCGCAGGCCGGCCGATGTCCCGGTCTTCCAGGCCATGGGCGGCAGGCGCACGTCCGCTGCATGCCCGGTAGTATCCATTGTGCGCTCCTCGCCGGCGAGCATGTCGCTGACCAGCCAGCAGGCCTCGGGGGAAAAGATGGGCTGCGTGGCCGGCCACGGGGCCGACTCCACGAACCGCGCCGGGGCCCAGCCTCCGCCGCGCGCGAGGCAGGCGTAGGCATTGGCCAAATCCAGCAGCCGGACCTCGGCATTGCCGAGCACGAGGCCGAGTCCGTAATGTTCCGGCGACCGGTCGATCGTCCCCAGCCCCAGCGAACGCAACACCGCGTGAAACCGCTCCTGCCCCACCCGTTTTTCAATTTCGATGGCGGGCAGGTTGAGCGACAGCACCAGGGCATCACGCACACTGACGAGTCCGCGGTAATCCAACGAAAAATTGCGTGGATCAAGATCACGGAAGCGCGTCGGCACGTCCGGAATCACGGTGGCGGGGGTTACCAGCCCGCGGTCGATGGCCAGGGCATAGGCAAAGGGCTTGAGGGTCGAGCCCGCCGCGCGCCGCGCCGTCGCGCCGTTGACCTGCCCTGCGCGCCGCGCGTTGAAATAGTCGGGCGAGCCGGCCAGGGCGCGCACCGCGCCGGTCCGCACTTCCAGCAGCACCACCGCGCCACCCGCGGCGGCACTGGCGGCCGCATGCCGGCGCAGGACTTCTTCGGCGGCGCGCTGCAGGTCGCCATCGAGCGTGGTGCGCACCGTTGCATCCGCCGCCGCGCGCGCCGGCACCCCGACCCAATCGCAGAAATGCGGTGCCCGGAATGGGTACGGCACCGGGCGCACCTGCAGCGTCTGGGCCAGCGCCTCAGCCCGCTCGTCCGCGGTAATGGATCCGCAGGCCTCCATCCGGTCCAGCACATAGGCCTGGCGTTTCTTCGCCGCCGTGGGCCGGCGGTCGGGCCGCAGGCGCGACGGCGCTTGCGGAACCCCGGCCAACAGGGCCGCCTCGGCGAGGCTCAAGTGACCTGCACCTTTTCCGAAGTAGCGGCGTGCGGCGGCCTCGACGCCCACCAGGTTGCCGCCAAACGGCGCACGGTCGAGATACTGCGCCAGGATTTCGCGCTTTTCCAGCCGCCGCTCCAACTGCAGTGCACGGAAGGCTTCGATGGCCTTGGTTGCCACGGTCCGCGGGCGGGGTTCCATCAGGCGAATCACCTGCGTGGAGATCGTCGAAGCGCCCGACACGCGCCGCCCGCCGGCGAGATTTTGCACGGCGGCGCGAATCATCGCGACGGCGTCCACGCCCGGATGCGACCAAAAGCGGCGGTCTTCCGCCGCCACGATCGCCTTCGTGATCCAGTGGTCCGGATCGGGCACATAGCCCGGCCGGCAATCGAACCCGCCCGTCGCCAATTTCACCCGCAGCGGCTCCCCGTGGCGGTCAGCGAGGACCACAGCGGATGGCAGGCGCGCGAGACTCTCCTCGGGAAAGGGCATCCACCGGACAGCCGCCATTCCGGCCGCAACCAGAAAGACGACCGCCCACGCGGTCCGTTGCATCCAACCTGTCCGCCCGAATCTCACGGCACCACGCGCACGGTCCCGCCCGTTCCCACGCCGCGGATTTCCGGTTCGTACATGCCCGAGACCACGACGGGCGGCCACGCGAAGGTACCGGGAGTCACCGCGCGGGCTGCATAATGGAATGATGTCCGGCCCTGGAACGGACCCGTGAAAATCAGCATCCGGTCGTCCCGCGCATCGCGATGCCGATCCGCTTCGGTCTCGTTCTTCAGCCAAGCCACCTGCTGCGACGTCGCCAGATTCGGATTTTCGATTTCCCAACCCGCCGGCAGCAAATCCTCCACGACCATCTGGTCCAACAAGCGGTTGTGCGTATCCACCACGATGCGCACGACGAACGGCGTGCCCTGCGACAGTTCGGCGGGATCCAGCGGCGTATTGTCCATGCTGACGATTTCGCGATGCACTTCGAGGTGTTCATTCTGTTCCGGCTCGGTTGCGGAGCCCACACCTTCATACTCTGCACAGAGATACAGATTGCCTGGCCCGGTGTTCATGACCGTCACGATTCCGGCCGCGCCGGGTTCCAGCGACCACGCCACTTCGTTGGTTGCGGTGAATCCGCGTTCCAAGCCGGGCAATTCCAACCGACCGGTGATGGGCGTTTCCTCGTCGGGCAGGTGCCGGGCCATTTTGCCGAACGCGAGCAGGGCCAAGGCGTTGTCCTGCGTGTTGCCCCAGTGTCCGTCCCGCTGAGCGGCCCGCAGGAATTGAGCCAGCCGCGCCACGATTTCGCTGCCCGGCTCGACTTCGAGCCAGGCGGAAAGCAGCAGGGCCGCATCGCGGATGTCGCTGTCGAGCAGGCGTCCCGGCACCCGCGGCCGCTTGACGGGCAGCGGCAGCGATTCGAGCAGCGGCAGCGCGCGCCGCGGTTCGCCGGCAAGCAGCAGGGCCGAGGCGGCATGGATGCGCGCCGCGTAGTTGAGTCGCGCGGTCTGCTCGCGCAAGCGCGCGTTCCAGCCGGCATCGGGCCGGCCCGCCAAGGCCAGCACGTGGCACATATATGCCCGCCGCTGCATGTCGAGCAGCCAGGCATCCCGGTCCGCATCGGTCGGGGCCGCCTGATCGAGGCTGGCGCGCAGCCAGCCCAGCGCAGCCTCAAGGCAGTCGGCGGGCACATCGTAGCCGGCGGCCTTGGCCTCCACGAGAAAATGCACGGCGTAGAGCGAAGCGTCTGCGTTCACCCCGCGCCAGAACGGCCACGGCGCAAAGCCGCCGTTTTCCTGTTGCATCGCTGCGGTGCGCTGGATGGCCGCCGAGACAAGGCCCGCGGTATCGCCGATGGCGCGGCTTCCGGGCAGCAGGCGGCCGGCCCACTCGGGCGCATGCAGCAGCGGGAACGCCCCCGACACGGTTTGCTCGAGACAGCCGTAGGGATAATGCACGACATAATCCAGGGCGCGCCCGAGCTGCACCGATGGCAGCGACGACAGCGTACCCGACATAGACACGGATTCCGGCAGCCAATCCGCCGGCGGTTCCAGCGTCGCGCTTTCCCCGGGCTTCAGCACGCTGCTGGTTGCCGCCACGCGGCTGCCCGCCGCCGGCCGCACGGCCAGCTCGATGGTCTCGCGGTACGAATTTTCGCCCGCCTCCGCCTCCAGCGTGCACAGTGCCTTGCCCGGCCCCGGCCCCGCCACAAGCGGAATCGCGACGTTTGTCGCACCGCCCGCGGGCAGCGAAATCCGGTGGTCCGCGATTTCCGCGCGCAGCGGCCCGCCGCAGACGGTGCGCAGCGTGGTCTCGAGCGGCGCCGCCCCTTCGTTGTAGAGCGTGACCGTCCCCTCGCTGCGATCGCCAATGGCCAAAAAGCGCGGCAAGGCGGGCTGGACGATCAAATCGCGTTTCACTTTCACCGGTATGGAAGTTGAGCCCGTCTGCTCCGCGTTGTAGGCCACCGCCATCAGCCGCAGCTCGCCGTTGAATTCCGGCAGTTCCAGGGCAATCGCGGCCTGCCCGTTGGCATCCAGCGGCAGCGCGGCCCGCCACAGGGCGACGGGCTTGAACCGATTGGCCTTGATGGGATTGAGCCGGCGGCGCAACACATCTTCGCCATCGCCGCCGGGCGCGGGCACGGCTTCCATGTGGTCTTCGGTCACAGGCATCAGCTCGGCATACAAATCATACGCCGCCACGCCCAGGGCCCGCTGCGCTGAAAAGAGTTGCTCCGGGTCAGGCGTCTCAAACGCCGTCAGCATGCAGATGGCTTCATCCACGGCCATCACCGTCACCGCGCCGCGAGCGGGCTGGCCCGCGGCGTCGCGCACGGTCACCGTGCCCGACAATTCCGCCTGCGGGCGTACCACGGCGGGCGCCTCGAACTCCACCCGCAGACGGGCCGCAGGCCGGTCCACCGGCAGCGCGATGGCGCCGATCGCCCGGTGTGCACTCCAAACCGGTTCCGCCACGGCCGGCCGGATCATCGTCAACGCGCAATAGGCGTTGGGCGCATAGCCGGCTTCAACGGGCACCTCCAGCTCCGCGGTGTTTTTCTCCAGTGTCACGAGCCGCGCTGCGCGCACTTCATCGGTTTCGATCGTCAACAGCGCGGGCCCCGCGAACGGGGCGCGCACCTGGAGGCGGGCCATGTCGCCGGCCATGTATGTTTCCCTGTCCCACGCCAATTCCACGCGGCCGGGCTTCTCGCGACTCCACGCCACCCACTCCGCATCCGCCGAACCGGCATGAAAGTCGATCCGCGTCGAAGATCCCGAAGCCGGATCCAGCGCCGTCAGCGTGTAGGCGCCCGCGGCATCGACAGCGAAGGCCCAATCGCGCGCCTCACCGCCGGCCGCCAGCGTGTCCTTGCGGATCTCGACGACCTGGCGTTCCGATTTCCACTCGTAGCGGCCGTGGGAATTGCGGCGCAGCACCGAATTCCAGGACACCCGCGACAGCGCCAGTACCAGGGGTTTGCCGTCGGCGACGGCCGTGCCGTCGGGTGCGATTTCAACCACGGCCACGCGCTGGGTGTCGCCAACGCGAACCGCCCCCTCCCAGGCGGGTTTCAGGCCGACGTAAAACGGATAGGGATCCAGCCGGCACCCGCCATAGGCCGTCACCGACCGGCCGCCGGTTTCCGTGACCGTGGCCTGCTGCACCACCTGCAGCGCCGCAGGCGGGCGCCACGCCCGTTGGCTTTGCACCTCGAATTCCGCATGTCCGTTTGCGTCCAGCGTCTTCGTGCCCAGATTACGGTAAACGGGACTGAAGTCTTTTTCGGCATCGCCGAACTGCCAGCCCGGCCAATTGGACGGGGCAAACGGCGCGGTCTTGAACGTGGCGGCGCCGGTGACCTTCAGTCCGCTCGCCGCGCGCCCAAACAGGTGAGCGGCCGTGACCCGGAAGCTGACCATGTCGCCCGCTTCGCCGCCTTCCGCGGCCGGGTGCACATCTACCCGGATTTGCGGCGGCACAAAATCCTCCAGCGCAACCGACGTCTGCCCCAGCACGGTGTGGGTACCCGGCATGGCCAGTTCCACGCCGTAGCGGCCGGTCGGCAAATAATCCGGCAGGACGACTTCCGCCTGGGCGGCGCCGAATTCATCGATTTCGACCGGCACATCACGGAACACCCGACCATCCGGCCGCCGTACCCGCAGCCGCGCGGGGAACGGTTCCGGGGCGCGATGGCCGCCTTGGCGCGCGATGGCCTGCGCAAAAAGCGTCTCGCCGGGCCGGTAGACGCCGCGAGGGCTGAACACCGCCGCCTCGATCTGGTCGGCATCCAAATACGGCAATCCGGAGAGTCCCTCGCCCTGGTCCACGTGCGTGCGCTCCAGATCCAGAACGGTCAGATCGCCATCGAGTTCGGCCAGGACGACGAACGGCTCGGTCCCCTCGCCCGGGTCCCACGCCAGGCGCGCCAGGCCGTCCGCCCCGGTTTTGCCGCGCGCCAGCACCTGGTTGTTGCGCGCATAGACGGTGACGGCCGCCCCGGCCGCCGGCGCGGCCGTCCGCAGCGAATTTACCCAGGCCAGCAGACCGCCGCGATATGTCCGCACCGCAAGGCCCAAATCCGTCACGACCACCAACCGGCCTTCGCCGTCGGCATTTTCGCCGCTGACCTCGAGCCAGTAGGCGCCGCGCGGTTCGCCCTCGGCCAACGCGCGCAGATCGACGGCTCCGTTTACGGGGGCGCCATCCTTCGACTCCGGCAGGTCATGGGTCTGGCTGCGTTCCGTTCCGGCCAAATCCGCCTTGAGCGTTTCACCATGATACCTGTCCAGCCTGCGCCGGGCCATTTCCACCAGATTGTTCGCGTAGACTGGACGCAGGCCCGCGCGAAAGTGCTTCAGGTTCACCGCCAGCACCGGCACCGACAGCTTGCCCTGCGGCGACAGATACCGCCCGGGCGAATCCACCCGCACGGCCGGCTTGGGCAGGGGAAACTGCACGGTGCGGGTGATGGCCTGGGGCAGGCTCGAACTGTTGGCGGCGGGAAACCCGGCCTTGAACGTCACCTCGTAGATCTGGCCCGGTTTGAAATCGCCCTTGAGCCGCAGGCCGGTCTCCCACCAGCGCTTGACAACTTCTGCCGTGAATGAGACTTCCGGCTCAACCGCAATGTATTCCTTCAGGCCGTTCGGCTCCGGAAAGGCATTGAATTCCGCCCAGAGCTCCGGGGCTTCAAACGACGGCGACGATGCCTCGAGGTCGCGCAACTGCAGGTTGTGCTGCAATTCCAGCGAGCCCTGGCGCGGCTTATCCTCGGGCATGACGTCACCCGAGGCGGCCGGCAGACCGGGATCCAGCGCGTAGTCCAGGCGTTCCGCCAGCACCGGTTGTGTCTCCACCCACACCGCGCCGCTTCCGGTCGTGCCCAGCATCCAGTATTCCACCTGGTCCTGTCCCGGCGCCGACAGGCGGAAAAAGCGCGTAATCTGGCTGCGGTCCGGTTCCTCGTTGAATGTCAGCCGCAGCGTCAGTTCTCGATCCGGCGACACATCCACCTGCTCCACATTGCGCAGGCGCAGCACGCGCTCCACGGGACGTTCCGGTTTGGCGGCCGGCTCCCGGGCCGGAGGCGGTTCCGGCCGCGAGGTCCACTTCCATACCCCGTAGGCATTCACCAGCAGGAAGCCCAGGGCGAGCCAGAACCACCGGCCGCCCCCGGCCCGGATCGCCGCGGACCCGGCCGCCGCTGCGGCCGCGGTGGCGACTTCGATCGCGGCTTCCGCAAACGTCTCCGGCGGATCCATCTCGGCGAGCACGTGTTCCACGGCTTCCAGGCCGATTTCACCCCCGGCGGTTTCCAGGCGCCGCACGGTTTCGCCGATCTGATCACGCAGTCCCGCGACGATTTCCCGGCGGACATCCGCCGGCTTGTGCCTCACCTGTTGTTCCACCGCGCGCAGGTATTCCTCCACCCGCCGTTCCGCCGCCGCGCTCCACTTCATGTCTGGGGTTCCCTCTCTGGTTTGCCGGACTTCAATTCGTTCAAGGCCTTCGTCAACATCGGCCAATAGGCGTTCATTTCCGCAAGACGCACCTTGCCGCGCGGCGTCAGGGCAAAATAGCGGCGCGGCGGGCCCGCGTCCGACGGCACGTCGCGCGATTTCAGGAAACCCTCCGCGCGCAGCCGCCCCAGGATCGGATAGACCGTGCTTTCCGAAACCGCCAGGTCTTCGATGCGCTTGAGGGCCTGCACGATCTCGTAGCCGTAGCTTTCCCCGCGCCGCAGCACCAGCAGGACGCAGTACTCGAGCAGCCCTTTCCGCAACTGCGTGATCCAGCCCTCGATCATCCGCTACTCCGCATCATGTATTACGCAATGCATAATACCGGGGCGGATGTCAAGCCCGCTTGCCTCCTCGGATGTGTCCTGCTCGCCGCAGGGGAATCGCGGCTCGTTGCCCGCCCGCCGGTTTTCCACACCATGGAAAAAATCGGCGTTTTTTTCCACACAATGGAAAAATATTTCGCCGGTTTTCCACACAATGGAAAACTTTTTTCCCGGAATCCCGGCGGCGATATTGCGCGGCGGGAATTACGGCGGCGGCGGCGCGAACGGCGCGATGACGCGGTAGAACCGGGTTGTCTCCGCCGCGTTGGTATCGGTCTGGGTGTTGGCCGGGCCAAGCACCACGGGACCCCACGTTGTCCAGGAAACGTTGCTGGCGCTCACGAGGTTCGACGCCCACTGCGTCCAGTAGGTCACGTTGCTTTCGCTGGCCCACCAGATCGTAGCCGTGCTGGGCGCGGAATAGACGATGTTGGTGATCCGGAACGTGCTGGGGTCCGGGCCGTTCTGGAAGACGGCAACCTCGTAGTCCTCCACTTCGCCATCCGTTGCGAAGCCGGTGGGCCCGAGGCCCCGGTAGCTGCAGAAGCGCACCCGGCCGAACGTGGTTCCCAGTTGAGCCGCTTGCGGCGTCGCAAATACCACGTCGTTGGTGCCCGGCACCAGGGCTTGATCCGCCACGACCTGCTCGCTGGCATCCCAACTGCCGTTCTGGTCGAAATCGATCCAGATGTTGAGGAACCCGTTGGTGGAGGCGGTAGCCACGATTGTCTTGGTTTCGCCCTGCACGGCCTTGGCCAGCGTGACGACCAGATCCTCGTCATCCACGTTGGCGTTGTCATCGCCCAGCGCCTGGGCATCCGGCTGCCCATCGGGTTCGTCGTCGGGCGCGATTCCCAGGTAGTAGGCCGAGGGCATGCGGTGCCGCGCGCCGTCGTTGGCGAGCAATGTGGGATACCTCGGATCGGGGGCGTCGCCGAAGTCGAGGACCTCGAGCCGCACTTCATAATCCTCCACCTCGCCATCCGTTTCCGCGCCCATGAACATGGGGGCCACCAGTACCGGTGGGTAGGTGGTGAAGCGCCAGCGCGAATGGGGGCCGCCGGACATGGTGGCGGGATATGCCGGAATTGAAAGCGGCAGGACGTTCAGGCCCGGTATGAGCGGTTGGTTGAAGAACGCCTGTTCGCCCGGATCGATCCAGGTGCCATTGGCGTTGAAATCGATCCATGCATTGAGGAAGCCCGGCACGGAAGCGATTACCTGCACCTGTGCGACCGAGCCGGCGATCAGGAGCGGTGGAATGATCACGCCGTCCTCGTCGTCAATTCCCATCGGTGGATTGTTGTCGTCGCCGTCGGCATTGAGCGTCGGCTGGCCATTGGGTTCAAGGTCAACCCAATTGCCCAGGAAGACGCCGGGCTGGACGGCATGGCGCGCGCCGTTGTTGGCGAGGAGGGTCGGATAGCCGAGGGCCGTCATGCTGTCCCAGGCATCGCCGAAATCGAGAAGTTGCACCTCTTCCTGGATCGCAACCTCATAATCCTCCACTTCGCCGTCCGGGGCCTGGCCGGTGACGGCCAACCCGACTTGCTGGGTGGTGTACCGGAAGCGCATGAAGGTATTTCCCACGATGGCGTTGCCGGGAATGACAAAGGCGAAGGTGTTCGTACCCGCCACCACGTTATTGGTGGCGAAGATGTTCTCGCCCACATCCGTCCAATCGCCGTCAGCGTTGAAATCGATCCAGACGGAAAGGAAGCCGGCGGCCGAACAGATCACGTCGAAGGTGGCCGACCCGCCCATGTAGAGAGGCGAAGTGAAGTTGACGCCGTCCTCGTCATCGGCATTGTTGTTGTCATCTCCGGTGGCGGTGGCATCGGGCTGGCCGTCGCTTTCGGCGTCCACAAGGCTGCCCATGAAGACGCCGGGCACAACGCTGTGGCGGGCGCCGTTGTTGGCCAGCAGGGTTGGATAGCCAACGATGCCGGGGCTGTCCGGCGCATCGCCAAAATCCAGTTCACCCTCGATCCCGGTGACGGCCAAGGCCAGGTCCATGGAATTCTCGATCACTTGGGCATATTCATGCCCGTTGCCATAATGCAGATCGACCCAGACCTGGCGGTCGGGATCGAACCAGACCGCATCGTCTTGCCAACGCTCCTCGATCGGGCAGCTCTTCCAGCCCATCGCGGCAGGTTCCTGAGACAAGATGTCCTGATAGCGGACGGCGAGCCAGTAGATGGTGCCTTTGGTCTGCACGAAGGCCACGTCGGCGGGGAAAGTGAAATCATATTGGAAAACCTGGGTATCCCCGGGGAAAACCCACAAATTCTGCGCGGGGTCGAACCACCACTCGGGAGCGCCGACGGCGATCCGGCCGGCGGCATAAGAGAAAGGCGGCACATCCCGCGCCCACAGCAACTCGCCGGGATGGCTGTACAGATTTTCCGGGCCGGCCGGCACATCGCTGTAGATTTCCAAAGTGAAGGCCAGGCTGTTGAGCCCTTCCGACGGCAAAAGATCCTGATAGAACGAGGTCCAGATGTGCAGATCGGTGATGGGGCCGGTGAGCGTGCAGCGAAAATCATTCGCCAGCATTTTCTCGACCAGGCTCACATCCACGCCATTGGAGGTCAGGTCGGGCGGTTGCAACCATTTGACGGGCGCGATGGGGATGATGTAGTCCTCCACTTCGCCGTCAAAGGCCGGTCCCCGATCGGTCAAGCCCTGCACTGTGCTCAAGCGGCAGCGGACAAAGGTCGAGTTCGTGGCGGTGATCGCGCCGGGCGTGAAGGGATACCACTGCGTGCCGTTGAATGCTCCGTTGTCCACGACGACCTGTTCGCCGGCATTCGTCCAATTGCCATCGCCGTTGAGATCGATCCACATGTTGAAATAGGCGGTGACCCCGGCCGGGACGCTGGCGACCACCTGGACCCGGTTCTGCACGCCAGAGAACAATGCCGTCGGGAAGGAAACGCCGTCCTCGTCGTCCAGGCCGGTCGGCGGATTGTTGTCGTCGCCGAGCGCTTGCGCATCGGGCTGGCCATCCGCCTCGGCGTCGACGAGGGCACCCAGACAGAGCCCCGAACCAAGCATGTGCTGGGCGCCGTTGTTGGCCAGCAGGGTGGGATAGCCCAGGGCCGCCACGCTATCCGGCGCGTCGCCGCAGTCATACTCCTCGCCCGCCTGGATTTCGACGCGGTAGTCCTCGACCTCACCGTTGACGGCGAGGCCATCATAGCCCAAGGGTACCTGGTCGGTGGTGAAGCGGAACCGGGCGTAGCTGGGCCCGACGCTGGCCGTGCCCGGCACCGTTATTGGATAGTTGAACGTGCCGGCCCCGGGGGCATTGGCAACGAGAATCGCATCTTCCGCCTGAGACCACGAGTTGTCGGCGCCGAAATCCAGCCAGCCGTACAGCCAACCCGCCGTTGAGGTCGTGATCTGGATGATGGCGGTTTGCCCGGCGACAAGCGGGGTCATGAAAATGACCCCATCCTCGTCATCCGGCCCGGCCGGAGGATTCAGATCGTCGCCGTCGGCATTGCCGGTCGGTTGGCCGTCGGGTTCGACATCGACGCTGGCACCCAGATAGGCCCCCGTCACCACGGGATGCCGCGCGCCGTTATTGAGGAGCAAGGTGGGATAAAGGATCGCCGAGACCCCGTCCGGCGCGTCGCCAAAGTCGAGAGATTGTGCCGCTCCCGGCTGAATCCCCAACAAACCCGCACCCACCCAGAAAACTGCAACCGTCAGCTTCGTTTTCATGCCGACCTCTCCCTATGTTCGCCACGCTGAAGGCGTCTTACCCCGGCCCGCCAGACGCGCGCCTGGGCACATCCGGGGAACCACGTCTCCCACCACGCCTACAGCGTAAATACCCCCACACAGATCTGTCAATGCATAGAATGTTAGATTTGCGTTTGGACGCCCCCCCTCATCCCTTGAAGCTCTGAAAGCCCCCCCCTTCCACTCGCATGGTGGATAACCAGATAAGTCGGGCAAACCGCCGGTGGGGGACCTGGGTCAGGGGGGCAGCAGGATGCCGATGACGGCGCCGGTCAGAAGCGTGGCGAGGGTGCCGGCCGCCATCGCCTTTAAACCCAGCGAGGCGATGGTGCCTTTATGCTCGGGACACAGGGCCGTCAAGGTGCCGGCCAGGATGCCGATGCTGCTGAAATTGGCGAAGCCGCACAAGGCGTAGATGGTGATCAAGCGGCTGTGGAAGGAGAGCATCTCCGCCGGCTGCCGGGCCAAGGCCACATAGGCGACGAATTCGTTGAAGACTGTTTTGAGCGCCATGAGTTCGCCGGCGGCCCGGGCCTCGGCCCACGGCACGCCCACCAGCCACATCGCCGGGGCCATGATCCATCCGAACATCCGCTCCAGCGACAGCGGCGTTTCGAGCGGCAGCAGTCCCAGCGCCTTGTTGACCAGCGCGACCACCGCAATGATGGCCACGAGCATGATGGCGACATTGACCATCACCTTGGCGCCGTCGTTCGCCCCGACAAGCAGCGCATCCACCACCCCGTGGGTTTCGGCCTTCAGGTCGGGGATTTCCAGGTCCACCTCCCCTGGCTCGGCCGGGACCATCAGCCGGGACACCATCACCGCCGCGGGGGCACTGATGATCGACGCTACAACCAGATGTCCCAGCACGATCCCCGGCAGGACGGGCTCGAGCATGGTGGCATAAACGATCATCAGCGATCCGGAGATCGTTGTCATGCCGGCGGTCATCGTGCACATCAGCCCGGCCCGGCCCAGTTGGCCGACATAGGGCTTGATCAGCAGCGGGGCATCGCTCTGCCCCATGAACACATTGGCGGCGACCACGACGCCCTCGGCCCCGCCGAGGCCCATGGTGCGCCGCAACAGGTGCGCAAAGGCGCCGACGATCTTCTGCATGATGCCGAAGTGGAACAGCACTGCGCTCAGCGCCCCCACCACGATCAGCATCAGCAGCGGCCCGAAGAAAAACAGCGCGGGGGCCGAGGAAAAGCCCTCCTTCAGCGCAAAGGGCGCCTCACCGCCGGTCAGGTAGCCGAACACGAAGGCCCCGCCCTCGTGACTGGCGCGCTCGATGGCGCGCACGACCCGGTTCAACTGTGCCAGCGCCTGCTGGAACACCGGCACCTTGACCATGAGCCAAGCGATGGCGAACTGCAGGCCCAAGCCCCACGCGACCACCTTCCACTCCACCCGCCGCCGGTTTTCACTCCAGAGCCAGCTTAGCGCCACCAGCACCGCTATGCCTAGCAATCCGCGCATGATCCACATGATTTCACTCCCAGCTCATGAACATTGCCCGCATCCTATCCCCGCCGCTGCCACGTGCCAATGCCGGAATCCTGCGGCCAACCATCACCTGTCAGGGCCGCACGGTCCATCATTCCGGCAGTCCCTCTGCCGTGCTTTGCGTCTCCGGATCCGCCCGGGGATATTGCCGCAGAAGAGGCCTCGGCAAACGACAAGATCAGGTTGATGTCCGCTGCGCTGGCAAAGAAGCTGCCGGAGGCGGAAAGACCAAGGAAAGCCGGGACGATGGGGCGACTGCGTTGTTTCCCCGAAGCCCCGTCGCATCATCGGGGTTAACATTGCGGTTTCCCGGATTTGTCGGTAGTTTCCATGGGTAACAAACCACTCATAGCCTCCCATCAACGGAATCCAGACATGCAAGTCATTTTGAAAAAAATCAGGAATCGGCTTTCCCGGACTTTCCGGCGGTGGCTGGTTGGGCTCCGTCTGCAACCGCCGACCCTTGAAGACTACGAGGACCAGGTTTTGCAACGGGTCGTAAGCCCGGGCGACATCTGCTACGATGTGGGTGCCAATATCGGCAACACCGCCAAACGACTGGCGAGATTGGCCGGCCCGCGAGGTTGCGTCGTCGCCTTCGAACCCGTTTGGCCCACCTATGAAACCATGTGCCGACGTTTGTGCTGGCCCGGCTGGCGCAAAGCCCCCGTCATTCCGATCGCCGCCGGGCTGTCGGATGCCGAAGGCACTTTTCCCCTGCACGTGCCAAATGGAAATTTCTTTCGAAGTTCCCTGGCCGACAGCCAGAAATGGTCGCGCGCCCAGTCCGAGGCCCGCATCGAATCCTTCGAGTGCCGCCTGCTGACCCTGGACGGGTTTCTTCGCATGTCCAGGTTTCCGCAGCCGGCCCTGATCAAGATCGACGTCGAAGGAGCGGAGCTGCTGGTTCTGCGGGGAGCTCGGGAGTTCTTTGAGGCGGGACACCGTCCGCTCCTGTTTCTCGAGCTGCTCGCGGCCTGGCAGCAGGCCTTCCACTACGCGCCGTGGGACCTGCTTTCCCTTTTATCGGACTGGGGCTATCGTTTCCTGTTCATTTGCCCTACGGGCTTGGTCGAACACCACCCCAGCCCGACCCAGCCGGTTCCACCTGAATTTGCACAGGGGGTCAATGTTCTGGCCTATAGCCTCCCCCAGCATTCCCAGATCATGACCCGCTTGACGGCATTGCGCATGAATCCCGCCTGATCCACCAATCCCCCTCCGCCGCCGCATGACAACTGAAAAATCCGCAATTTCCACATGGAACCGGACGAGCGCGCCCTGGGGCACGATGCCGACCCCCGGCATGGCGGCATTCCCCCGCCCCAACGAGGTACAGGGCACATGCGCATGACCTCAGGCACCGCCGGATACGCCCCCATTCGCGGGACGCACATCCCCCCGGTCGCCCCGCCTCCGGTTGCGCGACCGGGACAAACAGCCATCCAACGGCGGGCCTGAACCCATGCGCATTCTCCTCGCCAACAAGTTTCATTATCCCCGCGGCGGCGACTGCATCCATGCGCTGGACCTGGAGCGGCTGTTGAAGGACCAAGGCCACGAGGTCGCTTTCTTTGCCATGGATTTTCCTCTCAACGAGCCTTCCGAATGGCACCGGCATTTCCCTTCGGAGATCGCCTTCACTCCCCGGGCCCCCTGGAAGATGCTCAAGGCCTGCGTGCGGCCGGTATACGCCCCCGAAGTGCGCCGCAAATTCAACGGCCTGCTGGATGAATTCCGGCCCGCGGTCGTGCATTTGCACAACATCCATACCCAGCTCTCCCCCGTCATCGCGCAGACCGCCAAGGAACGCGGGCTGCGCGTGGTCTGGACGCTGCACGATTACAAGCTTCTTTGCCCGCGTTACGACTGTCTCCGGGATGGCAAACCCTGCGAACTGTGCCTGGGCGGCGACAAGCGGTTCGTCCTGCGCCATGCCTGCCTCAAAGGCAGCCGGCTGGCCAGCGCCGTAGCCTTCCTTGAAGCCCGCAAGTGGAACCGCGTGAAACTGAGCACATGGACGGACGCGTTCCTTTGTCCCAGTCATTTCATGAAAGCCAAGATGGCGGCGGGGGGATTTCCTCCGGACAAGCTCCACGTGCTCCACCATTTTATCGACGAAAACAAACTGGCGGGAACCCGCCTTCCCGCCCTGGACTACTATTGCTACGCGGGCCGTCTCTCGGCGGAAAAAGGAATCCGGACGCTGTTGCAGGTGGCCGGCACGCTGCCATATCCGCTGAAAGTCCTCGGGACGGGCCCGCTGGAGCCCGAGCTGCGGCGGCAGCACGCCGGCGCTGCCCAGATTGAATTCCTCGGCCACCGGCCATGGGAGGACGTCCGCACGATTCTGGGCCAGGCCCGTTTTTCCGTCGTGCCATCGGAATGCTACGAAGTTCTGGGACTGGCGGCCATGGAATCCCTGTGTCTGGGAGTGCCGGTGCTGGGCGCCCGCATCGGAGGCATTCCGGAACTCATCCGGGACGCAGCCGCCGGCGCCACGTTCGCGCCGGGCAATGCGCGCGAGCTCGCCGGCCAGATCCAGGCCATGTGGACCCGTGGCCGTCCGATGCTGCCGGTGGAGGAATACGCCGCCAGGTTTTCCGCCTCGCATTACTTGAAAACGCTGCTCCCGCTCTATGAAGGACGCCGATGAAGATCCTCGTTTCCAACGAATTCTATGAGCTGTTTCGGGGCGACAAGGACTTCATCATTCCGCGTCTAATTGCCCAAAAGCTCGGCCATCAGGTTGTCATCCTGTGTCCGACCAAGCTGTCCCTGTCCGACGAACACGCCGGATTCCAGTTTGCCAGGGAAATCTTCGTGGAGCGGCTGGGGCTGGGCCCCGCCGCCGTGAGATTCCATCGGCCGCTGCGCCTGATCCGTCAAACCCACAACAAGCGCATGCCCTTCCTGCTGCCGCTGCCGTCGTATCTCGTCCAGTTGTGGCGCATCCGGCCGGATTGCATCGTGGAATCCATCTACACGACCCTGACGCCCCGTTCCTTCCTGAACTGGATGTATTGCGCTTTGTTCCGCAAGCCGCGCGTACTGCTTGACGCCGGCGACGAAGGCCGCAATCGCCGGATTCTGCCTTTGGAGCGACGCGCCATCCGGTCGGCCCGGAAAATCTTCACCTACAGTCCCGGCGGGGTCCGGCGCATTGCCGAGAAATACGATCTTCACGATCCGGATAAGTTCTTCATTCATCTCAAACTGCTCGATACAGCCCGATTCCATTACGAGCCGGCCCACACACGCCCGGAATTCACGGTCGGTTACGTGGGCCGATTCATCCGCGCCAAGGGCTTTGACCGTTTCCTCGAATTAGCCCGGAATTACCATGATCCCGGCGTGCGATTCCGGGCGGTTGGCCCCAACGAAGAGGGGTATGACATGCCCGCCGCGGTGGAGCATTCGGATTACGTGGACAATGCCCGCCTGGCTGAAATCTATTCCGCAATCGACCTGCTGGTGGTGCCGGACATGCGCCGGTTCCTGGGTTACTTCACCGTGATGCAGGAGGCCTTGATGTGCGGCGCCGAGGTCGCTGCCGGCTGCCACGACCGGTCCTTTTTCCCCAAGTCCGAGGGAGTCTTTTTCTTCGATCCCGACCGGCCCGGCGACCTGGTCGCGCACATCTGCCGCCGGGCACGGCAGACGCGGGAGGAAAAAATCGCCGTTCGGCAGGCCCTCGCCGAGGAATACCGGCGCGCCACCGAAGAATCCGGATTCTGGCCCGAACTGGAGAAAGCGATCACCGGCCAGGGCGGCAACGGCCTCTGCGGCCGCAGCGAATCCCCGTGAGCCGCAAGATCTACATTTATCCCACGCACAAGCCCGGGCCCTACCTGCCGGAGGATTACCTCCAGTCCTTCCACGACGCCTTCCGGGCGCATCCCGGGGTGCGGCTGGTGAACCGCGGCGGCCGCCTCGGCGTGGCCAGCCTCTTTCTGAACCTGGACGCCCGCGTCTTCATCATTCACTGGGTGGACTTGATCGTTTTCAAGAAGTTCGGGCGGCTTCAGTTTCTGGTCTTTCTCGCCGGGATCTGGACGCTCATTGGCCTGAGAAAGCAGATCGTGTGGGTCTTGCACAACCGGCAGGCGCATAACGGCCCGCACCCCTGGGTGGATTTCGCAATGAGCCTCATGGCCAAACACGCCCATCTGGTTCTCACTCATTCCGAGGCCGGCGTTGCGTTCTTTCGGGAGCAATACGGCGCCTGCGACGGCGATAAGGTATTTCACTTGCCGCTGCCGGCCTACCGCGCCGAAATCGTCCCGGCCGCTGCCTCCCAATGGGATTATGTGATCTGGGGCTCGATCACCCCCCGGAAAAGAGTGGCGGAATTCCTGGAATACGCGACGCAAGAGCCATTTTTCCGGGACAAGCGGATTCTGGTTTGCGGCATCTGTCTGGACCCGGCCTATGCCCGGCGGATCGCTTGTCTGGCGAAAGGACCCATCGAATTCATCCAGAAATTCCTCGCACGGGAAGAACTGGATGGCTATCTGGCGCGCAGCACCTGCATCCTGTTCACCTACAGCCCCGCGTCGGTCCTCAGTTCCGTAGCCCTGGTCTACAGCCTGAATTTCAATAAACCGATCATCGGACCGGCCATCGGAAATTTCCTGGATCTGAAAGGCGTGGTGCAGTGCTACCGGACTTTCGCAGAGCTTCCCGGACTGGACATTGCACAGCCGCCGGACACCGCGCTCATCCAGCGCTATCTGGCTGAAAACACCTGGGCCCGCTTCCCGCAGAAGCTACTGGATCGCCTGGAGTCCGGCGGCAGGTCCGGACCGATTCTCAGGCCCGGGGAGCGGCTGACCGGCCGGCCACCACGCGGCCCAGGAGATCGTTCAGCACGAGGCCGTTCACCTCGTAGCTGAAATGCCGCCTGGCCACCTCCCGGCCGGCGGCGCCGATCACCGGCAGTCGCGCGCGGTCCTTCAGGCATTGCCGCAGGGTGTTCTGGATGTCTGCCACGCTGGTGGATGGAACGATCAGGGCATTGACCCCGTCGGTCAGGTATCGCGGCACATCCCCGACGCGGGAGGTGACCGTGGCGCGTCCGGAGGCGAGGCATTCGGACAGTTTGGTAGACAGGCCGGAGCGGCTGCGCTGGTTGTCCGCGCGAACGCACAGCAGGACGTCTGCCTGGTCGATTTCCCGGCGCAGTTCATCAAGCGGCACGCTCTCGGAGAAATGAACGCAGTCCTGGAGTCCGAATTCCTGCCGCAACCGGAGCAGCTCCGGCATCAGCAGCCCCTGCTGCACATCGCCAAACACCTGGAACTCAAAAGCGAAACCTTCGGCGCGCAGTCCGCCCATGGCCACCAGGATCTCCTTGAGGACGTACGTGCCGTAGAGGGAACCGGCATAGAAGAAACGGAGCCGGCCCTCGGGCGGCCGGGGCGGGCAGTGCCATTGGTCCAGGTTCACGATCGTGGGCACGAGCGTCAGGTTTCGGGCGCCCAGGGCGGCGAATTTCTCCTGCAGATAGGTGCAAATTACCACCACGGCATCCGCGCGGCGCACGAGCAGGCGATCCGCCAGGCGGTCGTCCAGCCCGGTGAAAATCCGCTGCTGCCAAGCCAGGGTTGCTCCGGCACACAAGGCCACATGCTCGTCTTCATAGCTCAAAACCGTCGGAATGCCGGCAAGGCGCGCCAGCACCATCAGCGGCAGCATGTCATGGAAGGACAATTCATTCAGCCACAGCACATCCACATGGCGTCGTTCGCGCCACAGGCGGGCCGCCAGCCGGGCCGTTGTCCGCACTTTCATCCATCCGGAGCGCACTCCCCAGGTCCGGGTGGTGGTGCCCTCAATGATTTCATAGTCTGCCCCCTCCACCTGTCCGCGAACCGCCAGCATCTCCGGCGGAAATTGCCCCATGATATGCTTGCTCCAAATCCGCACGGCATGGCCCTGGCGGACCAGGCAGCCGGCCAGGGTTTTCAACCGGCTGGTATGGCCGCCCCCTTCCGGCAGGTCCGCAATGGTGGCGATCAGGATGCGCACCGGCCGCAGCGGGGCCGGTGTTCCGGTCCCTTCTCGGGAATCCCGTTGCACTGACATGGCCGGCCGGCCGCTCATGGCTGCCCCGCCCGGCTTTTCAATTCCTTCAAACCGTACAGGAATCCAGCCAGCCGGTTCGGACGGGCGCGGCCGGTCCCGGCTGGCAGGACAAAGTCCGCGGTCCCATCCAACGCCGCCAGAATCGCATCATTCGGCACGAGCCGGTCCGGCAGGGTTGCCGGCCGGCTCCGATAGGAATCCACATCGCGCCGGACCAGCGGGACATCGCCCAGATACTTCTCCAATTCCGCCGGACCGGCAAAGACTCGTCCCGCCTTCCGATCCATAACCGTGTCGGCAATGTTGCCGCTGTCGGGATTGGTCACGAGCATGGCGTTCGTCAGCAGACACTCTTGGAGAACGTAACTGTAGGTCTCGGGACAGAGGGACCACAGGAAAACGATGTCAATATCCGCGAGGCGCAGCGCCCGGATCATGGCATCGGGCCCGTCCTGGACGACCGATACGGGGATGTTCCGGATTCCCGGAACCGGATCCCGGACCCAGCCCAGATGCAGGAAATCATACGGCCATTTTTCGGCGGCGGCGCGGGCGGCCAGGCGGCGGAAGACCTCCCAGCCTTTATGTCGACCGGCGGCGCCAAGGAAGGCCAGGCGGATCGCCGCGGCCGGCGGCCGGGGTGAATAGACATTCGGACGGCTCCCGGCCGTCTGCAAATGCGGAATAATCTCCACGCGGTCCTCGAAATCCGGAAACGTGCCCAGCCAAACGTGGCGGGCAGCCCGCGAGGGCGCCACCACTTGCAGCCGCTCCCTGACGGATTCCAATACCGCCCGGATGCGGCGGTGATGGTCCGGAGTCCAGCTGACACAGCCAGTGCATTTGGCCGCCGACGGCGGTTCCCGGCCGCAGAACTGTTCGCCGTTGCGCAGCAGGCTGGATTTCGGACACACCGTGGCATAATCGTGCAGAAACAAGCGAACCGGGAGGGGCATCTGGCACAGAAATCGCCGAACGCGGTCCAGGTTCAGGTTCCGCAAGTTGTGAAGTTGAATCTCCACGGGCCGCTTGCCCGCCCGCCCCCAGGCGACGATCAGGTTTTCTAGCGCTATTTCGTCATAGAATCCCGCCACGGCCCCGTCGACCGTCACGCCCCAGTAACCGGACAGATGGCGGTCCAGCCAGCGGCTGCGGCGGGTGGTAAAGGGAAACAGGCAGACCGCTGAAAATCCCCCCTTGTCCAGCAGCTGCGTCTCCTCGCGCATGTAGCGCTCCAGCCCCCCCAGCGCACGGCGGTAATCGGCATAGGTGAGGAGCAGCACGTACCGGTCATGCCGCATCCTTTGGATGAGCGACCTAGGCATCGGATGGCACGGGCTCCGATCCAGCGCGGGCCGCCGGCGCCTTCGGAATGTCCATGTCCCAGGCCCGCCCAATCAGCATCCACAAGGGAAAGGCCACCACGGCGATGGTGGCGGTGGGCACAATGACCGTCGTGAACGCAAGGAAAATCACGCAACAACTCAAGCTCAGCAACAAGCCGGTGAGGGGATATTGCAGCGGCAGGCGGGAAGACCGGTGGAAAAGTTTCACCGCTACCCAGGCCAGGAAGGAATAATATGTGGCTGCGCCCAGCCAGCCGAACTCGCCCATCAACGTGAAAAAATCCGAGGTCGGCGTGCCCAGAATGGATCCGCCGGAACCGCTGCCAGTGTTCCGATGGATCAGTTCTGCGCGCCGCAACGCCATCATTTCCGGAATGATGTACCGCCGGGCCAGGGGCGCCTTGGCTGCCGTCGCCTGGCTCGAACCGAACCGGCCCGGCCCGGCTCCCAGCAGGGGATATGGCACCAGATGGGGGAAATCCGCCGTGACCGCGTAAAAGATATCGCCTTTGGGCGTGTCCTGCGCGCGCATCAAGAGACGGCCGATTTCCCCCGCCCCAATGGTCATGCGCATGTAGATGCCGGCGAAGACCATGATGATGGCGCCTCCCAGCACCAGGCTGGTCCGGAGCCGAAGGGGGAAATGAGGATGAAACAGGAAGGGCAGCGCCGCCAGCGGGAACAACAGCAAGGCATGCTTGGTATCCGTCATGAATATCAGGTTGTAGCTGGCGATGATCAGGCATAGGACGACCGCCCAGCGCTTCCGTCGGGAGGCCAGATGACCGACGCTGACCCACCAGCCGGCAATCAGAAGCAGCGCAAACACGCATAGATAGCCGACGATATGGGCACTGCCGAATCCCTCAGGGCCGAACACACCGCCGCTGTGATCGGGGTGGTACTTTGGCCACGGCCCCTTTTGCCACAATACGTTATAGAAGAACTGCATGGTGGCATACAGGATGTAAATCCACTCCCACCGGAGAAGCTGGTGTTCATTTTCAAACGTACAGGTCAAGCGGCAGAAGTACCAGAGAATATAGGACTTCAGCATGATGAGCGTGACCTGCATGGAGGTAAAAGCCGATGGCTTGCCATTCACGTACCAGCTCAATGCGGCAATCAGACAGAAGGCCGCCGGGAAAATCGTGGCCCCATCCAGCTTGCGCCGCTGGATCCAGTTCATGACGATCACGGCAATAAACGGCAGGAAGAACAATTCATCGACGAATCCCGGCAGGGGCAGGCCCAGGAGGCCCAGCAGCCGGTTGCCGGGCATCAGCATGAAGTAGAACATCATGAAGGCCAGCAGCCCCCGGGGCCGGTCCAGCAGCAGCACCCCCGCGCTGAACACAATCACCAGAAAGGCCCAGCTCAAGGGGGGCGGAATGCCGAACAGACCCGCGATGAAGAACATCACCGTCAGGCCGATCGCAAAACCCGCCACGGCCAACCACCCTATCCACCGATAGACCGGGAACTGGTAGGACGTTTTCCGAAGGGCCGGCGCCTTTACCGCTGCCATGCTGCTGTCCATGAATCCGGCGGGCACTATGCCGTCCCCCCCGGCAAAAGACAAACCGTTTTCCACCCTGGCCCATCCCGGCACGCGGGAAACACGGTCCGGTTCAGGCAAAGGAGGACAAGGAAAACGGGCACACCGCCAGAAGCGGTTCCAGATTCAATTGCGCCGGCACCCAGTCCTTCCGGCAAGCCCACAGTTCTTCCGGGGGGGTCGCTTCTCTCACCTGGAAAGGCCGAACGCCTGGCTTGCCGATGGAGGCGTAGAAATCGCGGAACTTGAAATCCCATCCGGGAATTGATGGTCCAAATTCCACCCACACGGCCGGGATGCCATAGGCTTCGGCAACGATCAACCCGTGCAGCGAGGATGACACGATCAAATCGCAACTGGTGATCTCATCGATGACCCGGCGCCAATCCTCGTATCCGCGCACGGCAATGGACTTCATTGCCGACCCGGCCGCCAGCCGTCGGAGCGCGGGGGGGATTTTTTCCACGTCCGAATAATGCGGGACCAGACCGATCCGCCAATGGCCGCAGGGAACCGGTTGATAAAACCGCGGCAGAAGCAGCGCAGGATCGCCATAGACGGCCGGACAGTCCGCCCCCTGCCGAAGGAGCCAATCCCGGGTCAGCGGACCCCGGACCGCCAAGATCCGGCGCGGGCGCGCAAGCAGTTCCAAGCCCTGGCAATCATTGATCAGACCGGCGCCCCAGACGACGGTAGCCGTCAGGGGCCATGACGCAATCGTGCTGCCGATACACATGTAGTTCTCCCGGCCGGCCAAGCGCAATAGCCAGCTGCCGAGAAAGGGAACCACCCGCTTGCCGGTCGCCGCCTCCAGGAAAAAGATGTTGAGGTCATCCCCCCAATTCTGACGATTCCGTGTTCCGCAGGTCTGCATCGGAAGACAGCCATCCGGCTTTCGGAAACACGCCGCCAGGCCCGCCAGTTCGCGGGGAATCCGGCCCAGTTCGAACTTAACCAGCCGGGCAATCCGCCAGGCGGCGCGGCCAGCCGGTGTCCGGCATAGCCGGTCTTTCAGGCGAGCTTTCATGCCCCCAGTCCGTCAGGTTTGAACATTCTCCGCGTCATCCGGACCAGCCCCTGCCGCTCGGTGGACCTCAGTCCACCGAGCCAGGCGCTGCCGGCCGCCCAGACCGCGGTCCAGGCCGCTGAAACGATCCAGGACCCAGGCCCGAAATGTTGAATCGCACCGGCGCCGGCGGCCGCCAGCAGCAGCACCACCGCCGCAGGCACCAGTACCGCCCGGGCATACGTGTAAACAGGGATATGCGCTTTCCCGCAAAAATAAAGGATGCGCCAACCCAAGGCAGCCAGGTTGACGGCCGCCCGCAGGGCGAGAACCCAGGCAGGACTGGCACCCAGGCGCAACGCGGCATAGGCCAGGGGCAGATTGCTCAACAGCAGCAGACTGACCACGATCTGGTAGAATCGGATGTTCCCGAAGGCCTGCGCGGACATCCAAAGCGGGCCGGCCAAGGCATCCGTGAGAGCCGAGACCATGATCAACTGCAGAAAGACCGGGGCATATGGCGGCACCGTGCCCAACCAGGCCTGCAGTACGGGCCGGGCATGGAGGGCGATGGGCAGGGCAATCAACAGCAACAGGTAAAAGGAGAATTTGGAGGCCCGGAAAACCAGCGGGAGAAAATGCTCGCGCTCGTCGCGGGCACATAGCTGGACGATCTGGGGATTGAATGCCGTTTGGAAATTGACCACTAATTGATATACAGCCGTGCTCACCTGGCTGGCGATCCCCATGGCCGCGTTCACCGCCACGCCGCAAAACAGATTGATCAACAGGTTGAGGCCTTGCACGTTGCCCATGTTGGCCAGATTGCCCAGCAAACTCCACCCGGAGAATCCGAGAATGGCCCGCAGGAGGGCGCCGTCCTTCTCCGGGCGGTACCGGGTCGTTTCACACTGCCACCGGCAGTACGCATAATAGACGGCCCAAACCACAGCCGTGACACCGAAGATCAACAGGGCATAGAGGACCAGGGCATCTCCCGCCGCGAGCAACAGCGCATAGGCCACCCCCAGGCGCAGGCCCGCCTCGACCAGGCTGGTGTAAGCGTAGAAGGACATGCGCTCGTACGCGAGGATGGTGGCGTTGTAGGGCACCCGGACAATCCCGACCACAGTCGTGAGGATGGACAGCTGGTAAACCCAGTTCGCCGCCTCCAGGCGGCCGGCCGGAATCACCATTTTCGTTTTCAGGAACCACAGGCCTGCCGTTTCCGCCAGCAGAACCACCAGGAACGCCACCCCGAAATGCGCGGAAAGACTGGCGCTGAACACCCGCGCCATCTGTTGGAAATTGCGGCGTCCCAGTTCAAAATTCAGAAAACGCTGGGTGGCGCTCGACAGGGCAACGTTCAGGAAGGTAAACAGCACCACCAGCCCGCCGACCACGCTATAGATGCCGTAATCCTCCACCCCCAGCGCATTCAGGACGATACGCGAAGTGAACAGGGTCACCAGCATGGTGATCCCCGTGCGGAAATAGAGCAGGAGCGTGTTGCGGGCGATCCGGCGGTTGTTCTCGGACGGCGTGCTCATGGGTGCGGACGGGCTTCCACATGCCCCGCCCAGCCCCGGGGCGCGCGGGCGGGAGGAAAGGGCGGATCGAAGTCGGGCCAAGCCGGGGCCTCCGCGCAGATCCGCCAGCGCATCTCGTCGCAGGCATGGCGCAGCAGCGGGATCTTGGCGGCGTCGAAGCCGAGCAGGCGGGCGCCGAGGAAATCCCCGACGGCCGGATTGCGGACAGCAAAGACGGCTCCGGTCAGGAGCGGGTCAGGCGCCAGCGGCCCCTCGCCCTGGCCGGCGACGATCGCGTCCACGATGGAGATTTCCTCGCGCCGGGGCGTTTCCTGCATCCGCCCCTGCCGGTCGGCATAGAGCAAGGCCCGGTTCAGGTCGAGGCAGGTGCGCCAGATGGTGTCGTTCCCATGCCAGCTCCCCTCGATCTGGGCAGTGGAATCGCGGCGCCGCCGCTGCACCATCTGCCGCCACGCCACCCGCTCGAACAGCCGGTACAGCCGCGGGCAACCCCGCAAATGGCCGTTGGCGAAATCCAGCAGATGCTCCGCCAGCGACAGCTTCCAATGGGCATGGGCGTAATCATCGCCCGTCCCGCGGTCCGCCGCGCCCTTGCGATGGTGCGGCAGGAATTCCTTGTTGCCGTTGATCCCGATCAGGTTTTTCAGGCAGCAGGTGATACCCGTTTTTTTATGCGCCTTGAGCTTGGGCACGTTCACGACCAGATCGGCCTCCAGAATCTCGCGGGCGATCAAATAGCGGTGCCGCCCCGGCCGGTGATGGGGCCGCATTTTCCGCGGATCGTAGACCGTCACCCGGAATTTCTTCCAGTCCCTGGAGATCGGCTCCAGCAAGCTGTCCGGTCCCAGATCAACCAGAACATAGTGCGGCGCAGGCCGCAATTCCTCGACCACGCGCTTGAGGCCGCCGTTGTCCCGCATCACTGTCCGGCGGAAGTCTTCGACCGCCAGGGGCAGACCGCGCTCCTGGAATTCCCTGATGACCGCGCGCAATCCGCCGAAATCCAAAAGCTGCCGGAAATCGCATCCCTGCAATGGAGCGTCGCCCAGCACGACTTGAGAGGGTTGGGTCAAGAATACATATTCCAGCACCGCTCGCAGCACGGACGGGTGGGTGATCATGCAATCCATGCCCCCTGCCCCCTCGTTGCGATGCAGCACCCAGTTGGGCTTGACCACGATTCGGCCGCCCGGCTTCACCAGATCGCCCAGCGGATTCCATTGCGGCGTGCCGAAGCGTCCCGCATCCAGCCCCAGGTCCCGCAGCGCGCCGCGCACAAGGGCGAATACTGGATTGGGGACGGAGCCAACGGGCAGGTCCGGAAATTCCGGAAAACCCTCGTCCGGAGCAAACGGTGCGGCCCCGAGCAGAGGATATACGGCCGGCCCGTTCAGCCGGCGCAGCCCCCATGCCGCGGAATGGATCATCGTCTCCAAAGCCTGTCCTTTGACACCTGACATCTGGCTTCTGACCTCTGACTACCGCATCCAAGCATACTGCAAGGCCGACAGGATAAAAAGCGCGGCGGTTTCGACGCGCAGGACGATCGGGCCGAACGTGACGGGCTGTACGCCGGCGGAGAGCATCGCCTCGACCTCGGCGGGGCTGAAATCGCCTTCAGGGCCGATGAACATGGCCACCTGCGGGCAGTTTTCGTTGCGCAGACGGCCGAAGAGTTCCGGCAGGGGCACGGCGTCCGCCTGCAGAGCGCCAAAACAGGCCGCTCCCGGAACGCCCGCCAGGGCGGCCAGAATCTCCGGCAGTGTCCGCGCCGGCAAGATGCGCGGCAGCCACGGATTCCCGCTCTGCTTGCAGGCGGAGAGCGCGATGGCCTGCCATCGCGCTGCTTTCCGGCCGGCATCGCCGGGCCGGATCTGGACCACCGCATGATCGGTCTGCAGCGGCCAGATGTCATGCACCCCCAGTTCGACGGCCTTCTGGATCAACCAATCCATCTGCTGTTCGCGAACCAGGGCCTGGATCAAAATCCGGCGCGGAACGAATGGCGCCACCGCAAGGCGCGACAGGATCCGGATGGTCGTCCGGCTTTTGTGAGGCGCCACCACCTCGGCCTCGCCTGCGGTCCCTTTCCCGTCCAAGACACCGATGCGGTCGCCCGTCCGGGCGCGCCGCACGGCGGCCAGGTGTTTCGATTCGGCCTCGTCCAGTTCCACCGGGCCGTCGCGCCACCGTTCGGCCGGCAAATAGCATCGAATCATGGAACCATTCCTCCGGAAAACGACAGCGGCACGTTCGCGTCCGCGAACGTGCCGTGCGCCTGGCCGGTCTTCATCCCGACCGTCTCGGCACTTCCTAGAACAGGAATTTCGCGCCGAGGCGAAGATAGGCGCCGCGGAACGAGGTGTCACGCGTGGACCGGCCGGCGTACTCCGTGTCGGCCTTCATGACGTCGGTTTGATAGCCGATGCCGCCGAGCACATAGAGGTTTTCCCCCACCATGTACTCGTAATCGGCGCCGATGTTCCACAACAGGGCGTTGTCAATGTCCACGTCCTGTCGGCGCTGCACGCCTTCCTCGGAATTGAAGACGCTGACGCTGGAGTCCACGAACACGTACTGCAGACCGGTCTCGACCACCAGGTTCCAGTTGTCCCAGTCGATCACATTGAAGCACACCGAGGCTCCGAGGGGGATCAGGAGCGCATCGCCGTCGTAGTCCTGCAGCGCGCGGTATTTGTAGGCGTTGGATCCGTCATCCACCTGCCACTGGGCCAGGCCCAGGCTGACCCCCACGCCCCACGGAAAGCTGAACCATTCCCGATAGGAAACGACTGCGCCGAACGCGTTTTCGAACAGATCGAAATCCCCGTCGCCGGGGAACCAGTACTGGCCCTGCACGGTCAATTCGCCGGGATCCTCGCTGATCATGCCGCCGAATGCCGCCCCCGCGCCCACCAGGGCCGCGCACACCATCAAAATTGCCTTCTTCATCATTTACCCTCTCTCCTTTGCAGGTTTCGGAACGCAGGAAATCTACCCCATCCGGCCCGGTCTTGTAAAGTGCGCGGAAGAAGACGGCTACCGGACGGTTCCGACGCGGATCTTGAGGTCCTGGCGCCGTTCGAGGCGCTCCTTGGCGCCGTCCTTGATCCAGAGGATGCGGTCGGAGGTGGCCAGCATCTTGTGGTCGTGGGTGGCGGAGATGACGGTGACGCCGAGTTCGCGGGAGAGTTCGGCGAGGAGGTTGATGATTTCCTCGCCGGTGTGCAGATCCAGGTTGCCGGTCGGTTCGTCGGCGAGGACGATGGCGGGTTCGTTGGCGAGGGCGCGGGCGATGGCGACGCGCTGCTGCTGGCCGCCGGAGAGTTCGTCCGGGCGGTGGTGCAGCCGCTCGCCCAGCCCCACCCGCTCCAGGATTTGCCGGGCGCGGGCCTCGGCGCGGTCTTGCTCCCAGCCGTTGAAAATGAGCGGCATGGCGACATTGGCCACGGCATGGTAGGCGGGCAGCAGGTTGAACTGCTGGAAGATGTAGCCGATGTGCTTGCCTCGGAAGTAGGCCAGTTCGCGGCTGGTCAGCCGGTTGAGCACAACGCCGGCAACCTTGACGGTGCCGGACGTGGGCCGGTCCAGCGCACCGATCATGTTGAACAAGGTGCTCTTGCCGGAACCGGAGGGGCCCATGATCGACAGATATTCCCCTTGAAAGATGTCGAGTTCCATGTCGCGCAGGGCATGGACCTGGAGCTTGCCAAGGTCGAAGACCTTGTTGACGCCGCGGATTTCAATGAGGGATTCAGCCATGGGGGGCCTCCCGTATCGCGCAGCCACGCCTTCCCCCGACGAGGGCGTCGGGGGCCCCAAAGAGCAGATTCTTTCGGCTGTTTGGAGCCGGGACGCCTCCGTCCCGGTCCTCTTTGGCGGCTATAAAATAGATGAACATACTCAAAACGGTAATGGGATGGCGGCCTTGCTCAGGAAGGTGATGCCGACGCCGACCGTGGTGATGAGGCCCATCCCGCAGGCGAATCCAGCGCTGACGACGGGGATGTATTGCCGCCAGCGCAGCCCGAGCTTGCGCTTGAAGTAGTAGCGCCCGATCAAGGCGCCGATGAACTGGGGAATGACGGAGTGCGGGGTGGTCTGGCCGATGCCGCGAACCACCCCGTAGGTGAGCATGATCGGCGCGCCCAGAATGGACATCACCCCGAACAGCAGCCCGCCAAAGAGGGTGCCGGACAGGATGTAGACGAAGCGGAATGCATCCTCGAAAATGGAGTATTCTCCAAGGGTGGAGGAGAACATGATGCAGGCGTTTTCGGCATGCAGCTTCCACATCTGGTCGGCAAAGGGATAGACCGCCGAGGGCACTTCGTTGAGCCCCCAGATGAAGTTCATGAAGAAGATGGAGCTGACGAGGATGATGGGCAGCAGGATGACCTGCGTCTTCCAGATGCTGGTGAAGCGGGTGCCGGTCAGTTCGCATTGCTTGTAGAACACGCACATCTGGCCGTAGTTGGCCATGGGAATGGGCAGGAACCAGACGGCCACGCCCTGGAAGCCGCTGAGAATCAGGGAGGCTTCGCGGATGAAGGGAACTTCGACGACCTGCCCCACCATGCCTTCCAGCCGCGCGGTGACATAACTGATCAGGGGGGTGTAGACGAAGCCCAGAAAGAACAGCACGGCCATCACGCCGCGATGCCAGTCAATCAGCCAGCCGGATACGCCGATGTAGGTGATGGTGACCAGGAAATAAACCGCGACAATCAGCCACGTCCGGATGTCGCCCCGCCCCTCGGGCACGGCCGCCAGGGAGGAATGCGGCAGGGCGGCAGACGCCTGCCGCGCCTGGCGCCGGGACCCGCGCAGGCTCCGCGCCACCTGGACAAAGCCGCCCAGGGCCACCGCGATGGCAATGCCGATCTGGAAACTGAAGTAAAAGTCGATGTTGTTGAGGTAGAGGGTGCTGATGGTGCTCTCGCCGGGGGTCCAGCTTTTCAGAAGGCCGACGTGGTAGAGCACGGGATTGAGAATAAAACTGGAAAGGAGGCCCACAAAGGCGCCCACCATCGCGAAAAACGGCAGGACCATGCCGAAAATGATGTTCCCGAAGTCCCAGGAGATGCCCGTGGCGACGGCGGGCAGGTAGTTGCCGGTCTTCGGGGTGAAATCGGAGAACGGAATCTGGAAGACCGTGATGGGATTGCCGGTGAGCGCGCCGGTCAGCGTCGGCAGCAGGAGATAGACGGCGCCAAAGGCCAGCCCGAGGGCGCTGCCGATCGAGAAAACCCGCCAGCGCCACTTGGATTCGGCCTGGTCGAGATTCTTCTCCTCGGCATCCTCGGCCAGGGCCATGACGCCCTGCGCGCCGATGGGCGCCATCGGGAAGGGCAGTTTCTCGACGTCGTTGGCCACGCGGAACAAGCCGTAGCCGAGGATGGTGCTGGAGAGCTGCCCGAAGAAGGTGCCGAAGATCACCATGCCGACGACAGGCAGCCAGTCGAGATGGAAAAAGGTCCGCAGATTGTAGGAATGGGAGGTGATGTCGGGGGCGAACCAGCGAGGCAGGTCGGCGGCGATGCCGGTGGCGATGGCGGCATCGCTGCGCACGAAGAACTGGTTCCAGAGCAGGCCGCCGAACGGCAGGCCCATGGCGGAACCGGCCATGAAGAAAAGGACGAAGATCTCGGCGCGCTTGAGGGTCTTCTGCGCGCGCTTGGCGACTTCGATGAACAGGATGACGGTGACCCACTGGGAGGCGGAACCGATGCTGTCCACGCCGGCGAGCAGGCCCATGTAGATGGCGCCGGGTACCATCAGCAGGGCCACAAAGATGGCTCCCAGCAGCGAAGTCCAGTTGAACCCGTCCTCGAAGGTCGCGGGCACCTCCATGACCTGCCGGAATTCCTCCAGCTCTTTGTCTATTTTGTGCTCAGACATGGTTCTGCTTCAGGTGAACAAGGGTTTGTTGCCGGTAGTGCTCCATGGCGTCCTTGGGAATCGAACGCCACAGCAGGAACTGGGTGCGCAGGTTGTGGAACAAATTGCGGTTCAAGCGGATCCAATCGCCCGGCTGGCCGGACTTGCGCTCGAGCCGGATCCGCACCTCGTCGATGCCCGGAATTTCGCTGGGGGCGCTGCGCAGGTCAAAGAGTTCGGTGACGCCGAGGTCGAAGGGCGCCAGGGCCAGATAGGCCTGGAGGCCGAGGGCGCCGTCCGGATGGCGGACCATGCGGGTGTTGCGGGCCATGAAGGCGCCGAGGCCGGTGTCGCTGAAATGGTCGAAGTGCTCCTTGAGAAAGCTGACAACCCCGGTCAGGTCGTAGGCCGACACCGTGAACGGAAAAACCACCTCATGGACATCGCCCTGGGGCGGCGGGGGCCGCCAACTGCGCAGCAGGCCGGGATTGGCGCTCTTGGAGGCCTGGATGGCCGGATAGATCGCGGAGACGAGCACGGTGGCCATCACGATTAGGATGGTCACGATGGCGTTGGTGGAGGAGTAGTTGATTTCCGGAACCTGGACCAGGCCGTAGGCGGCAAGGATCGTCAGGATTTTCATGGAGCCCTGCGCGAGGAGATAGCCCCCCATGCCGCCCAGCACGGAATAGACCATGGCCTCGGAAAAGAACAGGCTGGCAACATGCGGCGGGGCGAGACCGAGGGCGCTGAACGTGTAGATTTCCTTTTCGCGGTCGGCCACGGAGCCGAGCATGGTGCCGAAGATGACCAGCGCGCCCAGCAGGACGGGAAAGAGCAGATCCCCCGCCCCGCTGGCGGCCACCACCGTCCCGAGGATGTGGCGGTAGACCCCGTCCTGCCGGGTGGCCATGATCGGCGTGCGGTCCATCATGCGCGCGTATTCCTCGGCGATGCGCGCGGCCGCGGCGGAATCCGCGGTATAGAGATGGACCACGCTGACCTTGCCGCCGGCCCGGGCGCAGTTCTCGTCGGACATCACCACCACCGAGTCGGTGGGCAGGTTGGCCCAGTTGACCTGCTGGGTCAGGAGATCGTCAGCGGCGCCGGTGCTCTTGACGCCGGTTTCCTGCATCTGGGCGTAGTCGATCGGGATGATGCTGGTGTTGTCCATGTCCACCAGCGCGGTGAAGCGCGTGGCGTCCACCAGCGGCCCGACTTCCAGCGGGATGCCCTTGACCAGCACGCGGTCGCCGGGTTTCACGCCCAGCAATTCGGCCACGGCCTCGGTCAGGAAGACCCGGTCGCGGATCGCCTCGGGATCCTCGATCTGCAGCAACGCGCGCAGGTCGGCGCGGTGGCGCAGCTCGCGCGGATCGATGCCGAGGATGCCCTTGACGGTGACCGGATTGGAACCGTCGGCCAGGGCGGCGACAAAGTCGGGGTCCTTGGGAAATTCGGGGCAGACCCAGTGGCGGGTGGCGACATCGGCCTGCCCGTCCCAGCGGGCGCGGATCAGATCCACGTAATCGGGGTTGAGGGTGCCCCAGGAAGGCGGATGGTAGAGCACGCCGGCATAGTCCGGCGACGGCGCGGCAAAGAGCCGCACGATGCCCCGGCGGGTGTCGAAGGAGGCGAAGACCAGGATGGTGAAGGTGAGCAGGACGATGGTGATGGCGGTGAGCGCGGTGCGCAGCGGCCGGCGGCGCATCGTCGAGATGCCCATGCTCATGGCGGCCATGACGGTGTTGAAGCGCGAGATGTCGGCCACGTGGACCGTGTTGGTCATGCCCTGCAGCAGCTTCAGTTCCGTCTCGAACTTCTGCATGAGGATGAAGATGACCAGGCACGAGAGCACCACGACGGTGAACCCGAGGAAGATGATGATGGGGGTCTGGGCCACGGCGAAGGCCGGATGCGACAGATAGAGGACCGCGAAGGTGGCCAGGAAGAACGCGGCAAACCACACCACCTGTTTGTAGATGATGGTCGAGCCGATCAGCAGGCGTTCCAGGGCAAAGGCAAAGGGGATGCACAACGCCAGCAGGATCAGGACCGCGGCCACGAGATCATCCATGGTCGTCCGGCTGGTTTCATAGACCGGCTGGGCGGACAGGAGGCCGGCCGCGGCCAGCGACTCGGCGTGCAGCGCGCGCTCGGATTCCCCGGCGGCCCGGATCAGGTCCTGGACCCGGCCATGGAGTTCCTCGTTGGAGCTGTTGACGATGTCCTTGGAGCGCAGCAGCGCCAGGCGCGCCTCGTTCAACCGCCACAGGTCCCCCGCCCCCTGGAAGGCCGGACGAATGCCCAGCCAGTTGCCGTCGATGGGAAATCCCCGGCCCAGGGAGGCGCGCATCGCGTCGGCCGCGGGTCCGGTGTCCGCATTGTTCAGCCCCACGGCGGAGCGCACGTTGAAAATTTTGGCGTGGCTGACTTTCTCTTCGAGGAAGAAAGTCACCACGCCGTCCTCGGTGCGGACGAAGCCGCGCTCGGAGGTGTCGCGGCCGAGATTGGCGTTGCCGATGGCATCGAAAACAAAGGCCTGGTCGGGCCAGAAGGCCGGAGACATCAGGTAGAAGCCGGGATGCACGCGCAGCATGTTCAGGCGGGTGCGCAGGGTCTGGCGCGAGGGCATGTCCGAGACTTCGACAATGGTGCCGCGCTCATCGAAGCGGGCGGCGAAGGCCACCGGTTGGGCAGAGTCTTCCTTGGGCAGTCCGCCCAGGGCATAGGTGCCGTTCTGGTCGGTCATCGCCAGCAAAAACGGGTCGAAGGCGGGAAATTTGTTGTGGGGCCAGAAAACGCGGTTCCAGGGATCTTCCAGGCTGGCCATGACGACCGCCCCGGGCACCGGCAGGTTGGGAATCGAGCTGCCGCGATGCCGGCCCATGGTCATGGCGCCTTCGGCGGTGTCGTTGCGGAACCGCGGATGGATGTACGAATAGTCTGCCGGGATCACGCGGCGCAGCGAGAGACCCCGCTGATCGGCCACGGCATCAATGTCGCCCACCTGTGTTTCCTGGTCGCCGACAGCCGCCAGGATCCGGGCGATCTCCTCGATGTTGCGCGCCAGGCCGGCCAGATCGAGCCGATCCAGGGTATCGGCGGGGGTGCCCTCGCGCGGCAGGGTTTCGTGCGTAGTGCCCAGCACGATGTTGTAGATGCCGTAGCGGCCGGCCACCTCGCCGCCATGGATCAGGCCGTTGGCCGCCCACAGCAGGCGCGGCTGGGCCAAGGTGGAATCCACGCTGGCCACCTCGAAGAATTCGGGGGGATTCCCGTTGAGCGCCAGGCGGTTGTAGGCCCGCAGAAAACTCTGCTGCACGCGTCCATAGAGGCCGGGATGATCCTTGTCGCGGTTGCGGATCTCCGAATCGCCGCCAATCAGAACGGCCCAGCGCGAGGTGC
>JAAZBB010000073.1 GCA_012514035.1 Lentisphaerota bacterium
CGTGAGCTTCATACGCATCCAGGTCAATCCGTCTCGGAACTGGCCCGGGCGGTGGGGATCAAAAAATCGGATGCCAGCCAGGAATTGCGGCGCATCCAATCCCGCGGCCTGCTACGCTCGCGCCGTCACGGCGCCGCGCTCATCTACCGGATGGAACCGGACCCGCAAGTGGTGTCAGCTGCGCCGCTTTTACGGGCTTTGAACAACGCGCTGTCGCAGTACCCGCCGGAACGGGATGCCGAGTTGTGCCGGCTGGCCCACGGCCTCGCCTATCCCCGGCGGATCGCCCTGGCCCAGGCGATCATCGCCTCTCCCCAAACCCAACAGGACTTGGTTCACGCCTTGAATTTGCCGAATTTCGCTGTCTTCAGCCATCTGCGCATTTTGATGGATTGCGGTTACATCCGTCGGGATCAGAGACGGTTCCGTTTTATGTTGCCCGACCACCCGTTGGCCAGTGTCTTGGTTCGCCTGCTCCGGAGCGCCTGATCAGCAGTCGGATATTCCGGAGACCGCGGAAAAAGACGAGGCGGAATTCGCCCCGGCAAATGCCTGGAATGACGGGTCGCGGACGGGCGGGTGCCATGTCAGCCGGACTGTAGCGGATCGCAAGCAGGCTCCCCGGCGGGACGGACATGGCCAGAACAGCCCCGCGCCCCATAGGCGGCCCTAGACTTCAATTCCAAGCTCGTAGAGGACCGCCGCCGCCAAATAAAGCGAACCGGCGGCCACGATAATTCCGTTGTTTTTTTGGGCCCATGTGCGGGCATTCGGGACCGCGGTGGAAATCAACCCTTCCGCCGCGGGCAACCGGGCGGCCCGGGCGGCGGCCAGCAGGCGTTCCAGGGGCATGTTGCGTTCGCTGTCGAGCGGCACGAGCACGCAGGCATCCACCACGGGCCGCAGCAGACGGAAGAATCCCTCGGCATCCTTGTCGGACAGCATGCCGCATATGAGCGCCACGGGGCGATTCCCGCGGAAGGTCTTCAGGAAGCCCGCCAACGCGCGGGCGGCATCCGGATTATGAGCCACATCCACCAGGAAGACCGGATCGCGCAGGACCACCTGGCAGCGGGCCGGCCAGCGGGTCTTCTCCAACCCGGCACGGATTGCCTCCGGCGTCAGGGGCAGGCGCAATTCCGCGCGCATCCATTCCAGGGCGGTCACCGCCAAGGCGCAATTATCCAGTTGGAAGTCGCCCAGCAGGGGCAAGCGCAATGGCGGCCAGGGTCCGTCGGCCGTCTCGATGGAGATCAGCTGGCCATCGAGATTCTGGGAGAGGCGCCGCACCGCTACCCGTTCCTCGGCGCACAGCACGGGACTGCCCGCCGCCCGTGCCTGGTCTTCGATGATGCGCCGCACCGCGGGATGCTGGCGGCCCACAACAACCGGCCGGCCCGGCTTGATAACCCCCGCTTTTTCCGACGCGACTTGCTCCAAGGTGTTGCCGAGAAATCCGACATGTTCCAGGCCGATTCCGGTCATCACCGCAACCAACGGCACAATCAGGTTGGTGCTGTCGAGGCGGCCGCCCATGCCGGTCTCCAGCACAGCCAGCTGGACCTGCCGTTCCAGGAACCACTGGAAGGCCACGGCCGTCGTCAGTTCGAAGAAAGTGCCGGGCCGGTGGCCGGGAGCGGCGGCCTGCTGCTGGTCGGCGCGCTCCACGTCATCGAGCAGGCGGATGAGATCGGCATCGGGAATCATTTCGCCGCCGACACGGATGCGTTCATTGAAGCGGATCAAGTGCGGGCTGGTATACAGGCCGGTGCGCAGGCCGGAAGCGCGCAACACCGATTCCAGCATGGCCGAGACGGACCCCTTGCCGTTGGTTCCGGCCACATGCACGCAAGGCAGGACCAGCGGGTCGACTCCCATGACGTTCACCAGCGCCCGCATGGTATCCAATCCCAGCTTGACGGTGCTGGCGCCCACTCGGCTGTACAGATAGGTTAATTTGGCATCAAGGATGGAAGCCGCTTTGCTCATGGGAATCCATTTTTTGGCAACCGAGGCCCGGGAGACGGTTGCGACAACGCGTCAGGCAGGCAACTCGGGGGGGGGCGAAGACTTCAAAGGGCTGCAGAGAAAGTCCAGCAGGCGGGCCAATGTGGCTTTGAGTTCACCGCGCGGAACGATCTGATCGAGCAATCCGTGTTCCAAGAGGAATTCGGGCCGCTGGAAACCCGGCGGCAGGTCATGCTGGATGGTTTCCTTGATAACCCGCGCGCCGGCAAAGCCGATCAGTGCTCCGGGCTCGGCCAGAATGATATCGCCAAGGCTGGCGAAACTGGCCATGACGCCGGCGGTGGTTGGATGTGTCAGTACCGGGATATAGGGCAGGCCGGCCTCCGCGTGGCGGGCGAGCGCCCCGCTGGTCTTGGCCATTTGCATCAAACTCATCATGCCTTCATACATGCGGGCGCCGCCCGATGCGCAGACAATGATCACCGGCAGGCGCTCCACCGTGCCGCGCTCGATCAGGCGGGTGATCTTTTCGCCGACCACCGACCCCATGCTGGCACCCAGGAATTCAAAATCCATCACGCCGAGGGCGATGGCCCGGCCTTCCAGCCGGGCCCGGCCGCAGGTCACGGCATCCACCTCCCCGGTTTTGCGGCGGTTGGCCTCGAGCTTCTCCTGATAGGAGGCCGCACCGACGAATCCGAGGAAATCGATGCTGTAGACGTCCCGGTCCCATTCCACGAATGAGCCGGGATCAGCCAGCATGGCGAGGCGTTCCGCGCGACTCATGGTGAAGTGATGGCCGCAAAGGGGACAAACACGCAGGGCTTTCTCCTGCTCCTCGCGAAAGACCATCTCGTTGCAGGCGGGGCACTTCAGCCACAGGCCGTCGGGCATGTCCCGTTTGCGGGCCTTCTTGATCAACGGCTGTTTCTTGCCAAACAGGGTCATATCGACATCCAATTCCGAATGAGGTGGCGGGGCCGGGGCCTCATCCTCTCGCCACGGTCAAGGCCATCACACTGGCCGCGCCGGCGTTTTTAAGTGTCCGAGCGCATGCGCTGACCGTTGCACCGGTGGTCATCACATCGTCCACGAGGAGGATGCGCGCCCCGTGCACGGCACGCGGCCAAGGGACCGAGAAAACACCGTGCACATTATGAACCCGTTGGGTGGCTGTCAAATGTGTTTGCGTCACCGTGGGCTTGTGGCGCCGCAACAGCCATCCCCGGAAGGGGATGCCGATACGGCGGGACAGGCGCGCCCCCAGCAGGGCGGACTGATTGAAGCCCCGATCCCGCTGGCGTTTAGGATAGAGAGGCACGGCGGAGACGTAATCGGCGGAACGCACATCCTGGGGACATGTGCGCCAGAGGGCCACGAGCCAATCGACCAGATCGTCCAGCAGCCAGACCCCGGCGTTGTACTTCAAGCGTCGGAGGCAGTCCTTGGCCACGCCGTCGTAGCGCACCGCCGACCGGGCCCAGTCGAAGCCCGGCTGCAGGGCCCGGCATCCGGCGCACTCAAACGGACCGCTGACCTCACCGGCGATGGGATCCCCGCAGCGTTCGCAGAAGGGCACCTGCACGGTTTTGACCCCGGCGCGGCAGTCCCAGCACAGTGCGCCGGGTTCCTCCGTCATGGCGATGCCGCAGCCTTCGCAGGTCCGGGAAAAAAACATGTCCAGCAGGGCCCATTTCATGGCGATATTATGCGCTGGCGCCGACCGGTTGTCGAGCCGGCTTTGGCGCCGATTGTCGGCCAGCGAAGGCAACCGCCAGGAGGCGGATGAGCGGCGGCGGCTTGGGCAGAAGCGCAGCCGCTTCTTCATTCCCGTGGGCTGTTCCTTGGCGCCCAAGCAAACAGGGCAGCCCTCGGGCTGCCCTGTGAATCCGTCTCGGACCCGTTTTACTTGCCCGGCTTGCGGCGCAGCGCCATGACCAAGGTGCCAAGACCCAGCAGGCCCAGCGTCGCCGGTTCCGGAATCGCCTGCCAAGTCTGGCCGTTGAATTGGATCAAACCGGCCGCGGGAATGGCCCTGCCGGGAGTGTACGACACTTGGGGATCATAGGCCCCCACATTGCGGGCCTCCGTATCCAGCACCAGATAGCTTGAACTGTTCGCCGGCACGGCATTGTCGAACAAAACCGGGTAGATGTAGGAATTGTTCGGAAGGTTCATCTCGATCTCGGAGATTTTAACATAATTCTCGAACGGCAGGGCTCCGGAACTGACGGAGACCGAGGTTTGATAGAGAGAAGAAAGTGTAATGTCAAAATTGATGGTGCTCGACGAACTTTCATAAACCTGAATGGCCCAGCCATTCTGGAAGGTCTTGCCGTCATATTCGAAGGTGCTGCTCTCGTTGGCGAACACTCCTTCCAATCCGATGAGACTTGCCTGCGCCGCTCCCGCCATGGCCAAGACAAGCGCCAACCCACCGATCCACTTGTTCATCTTGTTCCTTCTCCGTGCTGGAATAATCGTCTGTTGACGCTGCCCTTTATCCATAAATCTGTCAAACTTATATTCATCAATTTCGCCGGCTTCCGTGTAAAACGCTTCGCCCTGGGAAGCGGCGCGGGGCTATTCGAGGGCGCCAAGGTATTTGTTCGTTTCCACCCACTCGAAGTCGTTGCTCACGGCCTTGTACCAGAACCCTTGCCCCGGCGGAAGCATGGGACTGACGTAGGGCGCGCCGGAAGCGAAGTTCGTGTACGCCTTCCACCCCGTCAGATTGGCGTATTGCGATCCGTAATAGCTGGCCACGTCGTAGAGCGCCAGGTTCACGTAGCTCTGCGATCCCGCGTCCCACACCATGATCTGGTCGGCCGAACCGGGCGACAGATAGTGGCCCGTGGCGTTGGCCTTGACGTTGAGATTGCTCAAGCTGATGGAGTCCGAGAACGGATTGGCGACAAGCTGCAAGCCCTGCACGATGTCGTTCGTCGTTGCCGCGGCGGCCACCACCGCCCCAGCGATCGTCACCTTGCCCGCGCCGCTGGTGGGCGCCGAGCGGACCCATACCGCCGCGCCCGCCGGCAGCACCGGATTCACGTAGGGCGCGCCGGAGGCGAAGTTCGTGTAGGCCTTCCACCCCGTCAGGTAAGCGTATTGCGCGCCGTAGGACCGCACGTCGTACAGCGCCAGGTTCAGGTAGTCTTGCGTGTCCGCGTCCCAAATCGTCAGCTGGTCGGCCGAGCCCGGCGAGAGATGGTGGCCGGAGAACTGCAGCGGATCCATCAGGCTGTTGAGCGTCTGGTCAGACGTGACGAAGGGAATGCCCACCATGCTGAGTTTCCCCGTCTCGGGCTTGGCCGCCTTCACGAAGCCCCAGGTCTGCGCGGAGGCACCGGCCAGGCCGTCGATCCGGTAGTAGCCCAAATCCTGCGCCCCGCCGCCCGCGTGCGTAAGGGTACCGGTGACGGAGGTGGACGACGCCACCAGCGAGTCCACGACGGTCCAGGTGCCGCTGGTGAGGCTCGCGCGGTACAGCAATTCGTAGGTGCCGTTCGTCACGGGCCCGAAAGTCACCTGCACGTCGCTGCCGCCAGTCGCCAGCGACGCGATCGCCTCCGTGACCGTGAAATCGGCGGCCTCGTAGGCGAAGGCGTAGTTGACGGCAGCGCCGCCGGACACGGTAATGGCGCCGGCGTAGACGCCGGGCAGTGTCGCGGCATCCACCGTCGTGGCGACCGTCGGCGCCGCGGCCAGGACCGCGGGCGTTTCACCCGCCACGAAACCGGAATACTGGAAGGTCAGCGGCGGATTGGCGGCGCCGAAGGGCTTGCTCTTCGCGTCCGCCGTCACCGTCAGGGAAGCCTTGTTCACATTCAGCGTGTCTGAGGACGAGCCCTGGTACATGGGGCTGTTCACCGTGCCCGTCACCGCGTAGCTGCCGGCGTTTGTCGGCGCCGCGGCGGAACCGTTGTAGGTCAGGTTCACCGGCAGGCCCGCCGGCACCGTTGTTGCCGTCGCCGCGCGCGCCAGGCCGTTGTAGGTCTGCGTCAAGCTGGCCAGTGTTACCGCAGCCACTGCCTTGGTCACGCTGAAAGTATTGGTCACGTTCGGCGCCGGATTCCAGCTGGCGTTGCCGCCTTGCGAGGCCACGACGATGACCGTGCCCGAATTGGTGAAGCTCATCGTACTGCCGGCCAGCGTGGCCGGACCGCTGGCCACCGCATAGCTCACCGCCAGCCCCGAACTGGCCGTCGCCGCCAGCGTCACCGTATTCGTCGTGATCTGGTTGGCAATGGTCAGGAAGGTGATCGTCTGGTCCAACTTGGCCAAGGTCGTCACGTTGGTCACGGTGGAATACGTCCCCGTGCCGGCGGCGTTCACCGCGCTCACGCGGAAGTAATAGGTGACGCCCGGCGTCAGGCCCGTCACCGCATAGATCGTGACGTTGCCGACGTCGAGGTTCTCGTAGCCGGGAACGAAACTTGGCTCGCCGCCGCCGCCCGATCCCGAGGAGATTTCTATGTTGTCTAAATAGAACCGATTTTTGGATGCCACTTTGGCAGTGAACTTGATCTTGGAGTTGGCGGTGCCGCCCGTGATGGAGATGCTTTGGGGGGTCATGCTTGCAGAAGGGGTCAAATCAAGCCCGATCGGCGTGAAGGTAGTTCCATCGGACGCGTGTTGCACTTGAATCGAGCCCGTATCGCTTCCGTATTGTGCCAGGTCAAAGGTCAGAGTGGCGTTGCCGCCATTGCCGGATAGATCCACCGTGGGCGTGATCAGGTAACCCAAGGCGGACGAGGCACCGAGTTTTGCGCGGCCGGCGTCTTCGTACACTTTGGAACCCGTCCAACCGGGGGTCTGCAGATAGGTGTCCAGGCTGCTTGCGCGATCGAGGGTACCGCTGACAGTGGTGAAGCCCACGAAATCTTCGGCTAGGACGACTCCCCCGCCTCCCCCCCCGCCACTGGTAAAGGCTTCGTTCGTCGCCACATCCAGCCGGTAGCTCGTGGCATCCAAAACCTCGCTCCAAGCCGCCGTGAACCCGTTTGCGTTCGTGGAACTGGCCCAGATGTTGTCAGGTGCCTCCGGAACCGTCTCTTCCGGCTCGAAGGCAAACACCTTCATCACGGCCATGTGCTGCATATTCTCGGCATCGGAATCGGCCGCAAGCGCCGGCGGCGGCAGTCTGGTCCAGGAGGGGAGCCGGGTGTCAAAGACCATCCCATTGGGGAAGGTCTGGCCGTAGCAGGTAAAGCCGACGTGGCGCGCGTCCAGCAATGCGTCCGGCAGGATCAAATCGTACGGCCGGATGCGGCTGCTGTTGGTGTCTTTATCGCCGTTCTGGTCGGCCGGCTGCTTGGCATCGGACACCGCGTTGGTCAGAATGGCCAGCGTTTCTTCGGCCCGGCTGACCAGGTTGAGGTCGCCGCCAATGACGAGATAATCGCTGGCGGACCAACCGGCTTGCGCCACGTAGTTGGTCAGGGCCCGGGCCTGGCTGATCCGGATGTCCAAATCGTCGGCCGGGATATCGCCGGTCGCCTTGAGATGCACGCTCACCGCATGGAGGTCGCGGGGACCGGGCAAATCGACGTAGGCCCAAGGGAAATCGCGGGTGTCGGAGGAATAGGGACTGGCCCATTCGTTGGAGGCCAAAATGGGCCACCGGCTGATGATGCCGTTGGGCGCGGGATAATAGCCGCCCTGCGGCTCGACGTAATAGTAGTAGTTCGTCCCGAAATACTCATCCACGAAGGCGCGCTGGGTCGTACCGGACTTGAGCACCCATTCCTGAATCAGCACGATGTCCGGCTGCAGGGCCTCGAGGATGCGTCCGCCCGGATCGTCGTAGGTCGTGACGCCGCCAACCTCGGTGGTGCCGCTGGTCAGGTTGGCCGACAGGATGGAAAACGCGTCGTTGTCGCGCACGACCAGCACGGCCTGGGTCACGGCTCCCAACGTGGCGCCCGAGAGCGCGTTCAGTGTCAGTTGCGCCGTTTCCGGCCCTTCGGCCAGGGCATCGTCGGTGATGGTGAAGATCAGGTTGCCGGTGGCTGACGCGGCCGTAAAGACCAGGGTCGTGGCGCAGGAGAAGTCGGTTCCGTTCATGGCCGTGCCGGCGATGGCCACCTGCACCGTGGCGGCCGCCGCGGCGGACAGCACCACCGGCAGAGACACGGCGGCGCCGCCCTCCTCCCCCACCACCCGGCCGGCGCCGAAGGAAACCGTCGGCAAGGGCCCGGAGAACCGGGTGGTCACGTTGGTTACCGTGGAATAGGTTCCCGTGCTCGTGGCGTTGGCCGCCGCAGCCCGGAAATAGTAGGTCGCGCCTTCGGTCAAACCCGTCACGCTTTGGCTAATGCCCGAGACCGTCAGGTTCGAATAGCCGGGAACATAGCTGGGGGTACCGCTGCTGCCGCCGGTAACCTTGACATCGTCCAGATACCAGGTGTTGTAGGAAGACACGAAACGGAACTTCACGTTGGTGGCACCGGACAGGTTGGGAGAGCTGGTCAAAGCCTGGGTGATCGTCGCGCCCGCCGTCGTGCTGGTGAACGTGCCGACGGGCGACCAGGAAGTTCCGCCGTCCAAACTGTAGTAATTGGTGGTGATCTTGTTGTTTCCCGGGGTGCTGGCATCCACGTAAAACGTCATTTGCGTGGGATAGTTCACCGCCGGGGATGTCAGTGTGTCGTCGCTGCCCAGCGCCCGGCACGGACTGGCCGCACCATAATGGGATTCGAGGGTATCATTGTCCGTGCCCTCATTGGTCCAATCGGAAAAGTCCGTAAAGTCCTCGTCCAGCAACATCTGGCTCCCGCCGCCGGAAAAATTCGCATCCGTGGCCACATCCAAACGGTAGTCGTCCGCGTCTGCCACCGAACTCCACCTCGCGGTGAAATCCGTGAAGTTTGTTGTGCTGGCCCAGATCGAGGCCGGGGCGGGGAGAGCGGCGCTCGTTGCGAAAGCCACGTCGGCGGCGCCTCCTGCATCCGAATTGTCCGGAATGGCAACCGGCGTGTCGGCGGAAACGTAATCCATCGCGCCGAACCGCACCGTGAAGTTTGTCAGCGATCCGGTCGTGCCCGAGACGGCATCCGTGCATTTCGCCGTCACGGTGTTGACCGCCCCCCAAGGGGCCGCGGAAAGATCGACCGCCAGCTGCCAGCCGGCCCGGCTATCCGTATCGAAGGAGCCTGTCCCCTGGGGCTTGTTCTTTGGAAGCGGAGAATGGCTCCATGCCGTCGCGCCGTTCACGGAAAAGGACAGGCTTTGGATGTCGCTGCGGCGGCCGTGCGAAATCCAGAGCTTTGCATAGTTGGTTGCGAACGTGTACGACCCTTCCACCGGATACATGACATCGGAAAAATAGTTTTCAAAGTAGCTGGAATTCACCACGATGTAGCCGTTGCTGCCGAACGACGGGCCCCAGGAGTTGGCCACCAGGTAGTAGCCCGAGCCGTAGCCGCACACCGTCACCATGTGGTTGATATCATACGTGGTGCACGTAGCGCCGACCCACGGCGCATCGCCCGGCCCCCAGTTCTCGAACGAGGTATTCGCATAAACGCCGCAGACTGCCACGCCGCCGGCGTCCAGGTAGGTTTTGAGTTCGTTGATCTGCGTGGTACTCGGGCTCCAGTCCCACACCCAGACATAGCCAGTGGACCGGCGATGCAACCCTTCGACGAAATCCGCCACCACGGGCAAGGTGGTGTAGGCGCCCGCGGTGTAGGGCTTCTGTTTCAGCGAAGCGACACCATACCGCATGAAAATCTCGAACGGCTCGTGTCCATAGCCGCCGGTATCCTCCCCCGCATTGGTCAGGTTGTAGGTAAACCGCGGCGAACACTGGTTGCTCGTGGCGTTGAGGTTGAGCGTAGGATCCTTCCGCTTCATGTTGGCGGTCTTGGTATGGTATGTGCCTGCCCAATGGACGCAGGAACCCTCTGAACCCTGGTCGCCGATGGGAGGCAGATAGGTACGATTGTCCGCGGCGCCTTTCAACATTTTGCTCTTCCGAATATATCCCGCAGGTGCCCGGGCGAGGGCGCGACCTTCCGCAATCCATTTGGCACGCGTTCCCGCCGGATAGGGCTTCTTGCCCAAGGCAAAGCTTCCATAGGAGGTCACGATTCTGGGAAGCGAGGTGGCCGTTCCCGCAATCAGTTTTGCCGGTTCCCTCGCCTTGGCTTCGGCACCCGCGACGAAAAGCAACAGGACCACCAGACCAGACCAAAACGCATATTTCATGAATTGCTCCGCTTGAAAACCCGGCTTGACGGGCAAAGGATAAAAGTAGCGCATCGGATCTGTTTTCACACCTCGAAAAGAGCCCCGCCGGCTAAAGCGGTTTACCCGCGGGTTTTTTTGCTGCGCGGCGCACCCGCCACCCCACGCCCCAACCGCCATCAGCCAAATCCCCGCCAGCCAGAGTCCACGATATCTCATCAGGTCGCTTCCCGTCCGTCGTTCCTTCATGCCACCCGAGATCAATTGTATGTTGTTAATAAACTGCCCAGCGAAACGCAATTCCAGACGGAGGCAGTTCCAACGGGTGGGGCGCCTCCCGGTTTCATTGACACCGATCGGCCAAATGTGGAGTGCGGCCAGAAGGGAGGCTTGGCGAATGTCACGCCGCTTTTATGATTCTTCAGCCGAACCGAACAACCCGGACGGCGCGGCGCGCCGTCCCTGCCCCAAAAAGCCAAAGCGGGGCCGCAGCGCCAAACGTCTTGTCCCCGCACTCCACAAGAGCCAACCAGGGGAGATGACGCTACGATTTCCTTCGGTCTATGAAACAGGGCTGTACTCCCGACGGATATCCGGCTGGATCCCCGGGGGCTGAATCCGGGGGGGCTCAGAACAGGTGGCCGGCGAATCGCTGCAGGCCGGGCACGACGTGGCGCAGGATGTGGAGGTCCGGCTGGGCATAGAAGGGGCCGATGCGCATGTAAAGATGGACGATCCGGTGGAGAATCGTACCCAGCACGGCATGTCCCAACCCCAGCAGCAGGATGTTCGGCCGTCGATAGAAAAGCCAGGACCAGCAGAATCCGCCCGCCAGCGTAAAGCCCATCAGGGCGGGATTGGGAAAATGAAAGCCGGCGAACACCAGGGCCGTGGCCAAAGCCACCGCCGCTTGATGCCGCCGGACGGCATGCGGCCCCGGAATCAACGGTATCATTTGACGGAAGCGCACCAGGACGAATCCGAAGAACACCGCGTCCTGGACGATGCCGAACACGACGTAACCGGCGAACTTGATCTGGACTTCCCGCCAGTTGATCTGCGTTACATGGCCGGGATCCTGCCACCAGGCATAAGCCAGCAACAGGGCGGCACCGGCCGCCGTGAGCGCCGCGTAGCTCGGCCAGGCGCGGCCCCATGAACCGGGGGCCGGCCCGGCGGACCGGCGCCCGCCCCAGCCCCGCCATTCCGGAGGATCGCAATGCAGCAGCACCGGCGATATCCACAGCAGATAAACGCCTCCCCATGCCACCAGCAGCCAGTAGCCCAGCTTTGCATGGGGCAGCGAGCCGATCCGCGGCCCCGCCAGCCAGAGTCCGGCAAAAAACACCAGCGCCAGGACCGTAATTTCCAACAGGCCCCAGAGCGGATGGATGGACGCAGCCCGCGGCACGCATTGGACGGCAGGGGAAAGCGCGGCCGGGTCGGTCACGGCCTGCGGTTCGAACTGTTCACGGTTGATCCGGGATGGCATGGGGTCGGAGCACGAAGCCGCCCGGGGGGGGAACCCTCCGGAGCGCCTGACGCCATGGATCCCGGACGATACCACGCGCATCGGGGTTGGCAAGAACAAGTCCGGGGCGCCGCATCGCAAAGAACCCCACCCCAAATTCGACCGCCCGTCATTCCTCAGGCCCCGTTTTTTTCTTGGCAAGCGGAGGCCGATGGCGTAAACATGCCGCCCTTGTTGGACCCAACCCGAGGACACCTCCATGGCATACACCGCTGCAGATTTGCGCAAGGGACTGAAGATCGAAATGGAAGGCATTCCCTACGAAGTCGTGGAATTCCAGTTCGTCAAGCCCGGCAAGGGCCAGGCCATGTACAAGTGCCGCATCAAGAACATGCTGGCCGGCAACACCATGGAAAAGACGTTCCGGTCCGTGGACAAGATCGACCAGCCCAACATCGAATCCAAGACCCTCCACTATTCCTATCAGGAGGGCGACAAGTACATCTTCATGGACAACAAGACCTATGAGCAGGTTGAACTCCACGAAGGCGTCCTGGGCGACCAGCGCCACTTCCTGATTGAAGATCTCGAGTGCGAGGTGCTGTTCTTCAACCACCGCGCCATGAGCGTCACCCTGCCCGCTTTCGTCATCAAGGAGATCAAGGAGACCGAGCCCGGCGCCCGGGGCGACACCGCCACCAACGTCCTCAAGCCCGCCCGGATCGACACCGGCTATGAAATCGGCGTGCCGCTGTTCATCAACCAGGGCGATTACATCCGCATCGACACCCGCACCGGCAAATACGTCGAACGCGTCAAACAGCCCTGAGGTCCATCCGGCTGTTCGGATTTCCCTGCACCCCGCCCCCTGAACGCGACCCTTCCCTTGCCCCCTCCCCCCTCCGATTGCGATGCCCTGCGCGCCATGCGCCGCGTGCTGGAATTGCGCGCAAAATTGAACGACGCCATCCGCCGCTTTTTCCGCGACCGCGGCTTTCTCGAAGTCGAAACGCCCGTCCTGCTGCCGGCCAACGCGCCCGAGGCGCACATCGACGCCATCCCCGCCGGGACCGGGTGGATCCGCACCTCGCCGGAGCTGGCCATGAAGCGCCTGCTGGCCGCCGGCCAGACCCGAATTTTCCAGTTGGGTCCCGTCGCGCGCGAGGGCGAACATGGGCGCTGGCATCATCCCGAGTTCTGCCTGCTCGAATGGTACCGCGCCGAAGCCGGCTATCTCGACATGCTCGCCGATACCAAGGCCCTGCTGTCCTTCCTCGCGGTGGAGTTGCGCGGGCAAACGGATTTCACCTGGCAGGGCAAACCGCTTTCCCTGGCCCAGGAACTGTGGGAAAAGCACGCGGTCTCGCAGGCCTTCATCGAGCATGCCGGCTGGGACCCGGCCCTGGCATTCGATCCCGACCGCTTCGACCTTGATCTCGTCACCCGCGTCGAGCCCGCCTTGCCCGCCGACCGGCCCGTGATCCTGATCGACTACCCCGCCCCCTGCGCCGCCCTCGCCCGGCGCAAGCCGGACGATCCCGCGCGCGCCGAACGCTGGGAGTTGTATCTGGCCGGCATTGAACTCGCCAACGCCTACTCCGAACTGACCGATCCCGGCGAACAGCGCGCCCGTTTCGAGGCGGCCAACGCCGCCCGCGTCCGACGCGGGGGCAGGCCCTGTCCCCTCGACGAAACCTTTCTTGCCGCCCTTGCCCATATGCCCCCCTCCGGCGGCATCGCCCTCGGCGTGGATCGCCTGCTCATGATTCTGGCCGATGTCGACAGCCTCGACGGCGTCCTGCCCTTCCGCTTTGGTTGACGGTGGTCGTCGGTCGTTGCTCGTTCCGATCCATTCCTCTCGCCAAGAGCGCCAAGTCCGCCAAGGTTTTCCAGGCCGGGACGCGCAACCAGACGCGCCCGGCGGGCGCATCTACAACCCGGGGGCTGATAGTAAAAGCACCGATCCGGTCTTGCTGTAGCCGGTCCCGCTGGGGCCGGCGGCTGTTCAAATCCGCCTCTCGCCAAGTCCGCCAAGGTTGGACCATTTTCGGATTTGTTGCAGCCGGTCTCTTCCCGTCCGCGTCGATGGCGTTTTTCATTGTTTTAACGGGCGGGCGGGTTCCTGCGCGGACGCGCAAACCACAAGCGAAGCGTAGCCGCCTTAACTCCAGTCGTCTGGCAGCTCGTGGAGTGGCATGGCGACGACCGAGGGCGACACCGGATACCCTTGGTCGGCACGGCAGACTACGGCGCAACGATCAACCTTGTCCGCCGGCAGTTCTTTCGCCACTCGCCGGAGGTTGTCCGCCTGTCGCGCTTCCGGATGTTCCGTCCACTTGGCATCCGCCAGGTCATACCGCCCGCCGCGGTGGAACAGGAAATCCACTTCCTTAGTGCGGTCTCTCCAAAAATGAAGCGACCACCCGCCCCGCCGGTTGAGCTGGGTCCGGCGAATCTCCCCGAAAACCGTCGTTTCCCACAAGGCCCCGGCCAGGGGCGAAGCGAATAGATCTATCGCCGAACGGATCCCGCACAAGAACGCGCACAAGCCGCAGTCGCCGAAATACAGCTTGGGCGTTTTCACCAGGGATTTCGTGCGGTTGGAGAACCAAGGCTCCAGCAGGGCGATCTCGCCCGTGGCCTGCAGCACCGCCAGCCAGGCTGCCGCCGTCGAACCGCTGATCCCGATATCCCGGGCCAGATCGGCGCGGTTGAGCAGTTGGCCGGTACGCAGGGCGCACACCCGCAGGAAGCGCTCATAATCCCGCAATTGGGTCACTTGCAGCAATTGGCGGAGATCCCGCTCAAGATAGGTCGCCACATAGGCGCGGTAAAAGCCGTCGGCATCGAGTTCGGGCCGGGCATGCAATTCCGGAAATCCTCCGCGCAATAGGTACTCCTCGATGGGCAGGCCGGGGCGCGCGCGACGCGTTTCCCGCCAAGACAGCGGCTCCAGTTCCAGGATGTCGGTGCGCCCCGCCAGCGATTCCGACACGGATTTCATCAGCGGGAATTTCTGCGACCCCGTCAAGATGAATTGGCCGTTCTGTCCGCGCCGTGCATCGATGGCGGTTTTCAGGTGGCGAAACAGTCCCGGGGCGTACTGGACTTCGTCCACCACCAGCGGCGGGGGATGCCGGGCCAGGAACGTGCGGGGATCGCGTTCGGCCAGTTCCGCTTCGCTGGGCAAATCCAGCGACACCAATTCATAGTTGGGGAACAGATGCTTGACCAAGCTGGTCTTGCCGGTCTGGCGGGCGCCGGTCAGTACCACCACGGGCCTTTGCCCGGCCCGCCGCATTAGCAAGTCTTCGATTTCGCGATGTATCCACATGATGTAATTTCTATGACATAATCGAATATTTTGCAATACAAAATCTAATACATTGTCTATTAGCTCGTTACAATATGCATAATTTCAACAAATCGAGGATAGTTCCGCCTCGCGCCAAGAGCGCCAAGTCCGCGAAGATTTTTTCTGTCGGGCTGAACAGCCCAACGCGACGGGGGCGTCGCGTCTACATAACCCTGTCTCAAAAATGGGATTTTCCTGCTTGGTTCCGGCACTTTTGTTCGTAGTTCAGGCTTCAGCCTGTGGCTTTTGGATCCGGACAGCCTGGCTCTCGCCAAGAGCGCCAAGTCCGCCATGTTTTTCCAGACAGGGACACGCAATCCGACGTGCCCGGCGGGCGCATCTACAACTCGGGGCCGGGGGAGGGTGATTCGATCTGCCGCTTACCAAGTCCGCTAAGACTGCAAGGTTAGGCCGGGATGCGCGTGCCTATGGCTTGCTGGCTTCGTCGTAGGGATTGGTCTTGGGGCTGGCGTTGAATTCCTGGAGGTTGGTGGCTCCGTCGCCGTCCAGATCCTCGCCTTCGGCCGTGCCCGGGTCGCCCGGCGTCACGTTGTATTGCAGCAGGAACGCCTCGTAGGGGGTTCCCGCCCCGGACGTGTAAGGCGTGATGGTGATGTTATCGATGTTGGCGCGGCCTTCCGGCCGGCCGCTGACCGCCCGGATGCGCACATAGATCGGGATGTTCACATCCACATCGACCGAGCGATAGGTCAGATTCGACACCCCGGCAGCATCAAAAGAGTCCACGGCGATCCAGCCTCCCGCCAGGCTTTCACTGATTTCGATCGCAAACGCGGGTGCATTGGACACATCGTTGCCATACGCCGCGTACCACAGGGAAATCCATCCGACGCCGCCGGACAGCAGGGGGCTTTGGCTGGTCAGGGCGGCCAGCAGGGTGTCGGAATAGCGGACCCGGGCCGCCTTGCCGCCGAATTTCCGGTCGGTTTCGAGGTTCCCGATATAGGTTTCGGCCAGTTCCCACTCCCGTCCGTTCAGGGTCACGTTGCCGGCCGCATAGGTTCCCTTCGTGGCATCTTCGAACGTGATGATGTAAGAACCGGGCGGAGGAGGAGTCACGTATTCGGCCACGGCAATGCTGGCGGTTCCCGTCGAACTGCCATGCACATTCGTGGCAATGACCGACAAGGTGTAGGTGTTGGGGCCATCGGTCTGGGCGGGAACAAAGGTAAAGTTGGTGCCGACGAGGGTGGCGGATCCGGCGTAGGCCGGCAACAACGTCCAACTCTGGATGCCGCTGCCGGCGGGGCTTACCGCCACGCCCAGTTTCTGGGTCTCGGTGGCCATGATCTCATAGGGCGGCGCCGGGCTGAACGTCACCACCGGCACGGGCGGCGTGTAGGGGGTCACAGAGATCTGCACGCTGTTCGACGCCGTACCCACCGCGTTGGTCGCCACCACCGTCAGGGTGAAGGTCTTGTTGGCATCGCCCGCCGCCGGCGTCATCTGGAACACCCCGCCGGCCAGGCTCGATGCGCCGGCATATCCTGTCAGCAGGCTCCAGCTCTGAATGCCGCTGCCGCTAGGGGTGACGGTGACCGCCAGCGTCAAGAGGTTGCTGACGGGAATGCTCTGGTTGCCGGCAGGATCGAAGGTGACCGTCGGGACGGACGGACCGGAGACCGTCACGCCATCGAGCCCGACGTTGCCGGC
>JAAZBB010000015.1 GCA_012514035.1 Lentisphaerota bacterium
CGCAGGCTGGCTTACGTCAACTGTAGACGAGTTTCAATCCACGCGCCCCGGCGGGGCGCGACCAAAACAAGGCACAAGGTATAAGGTATAGGCATGTTTCAATCCACGCGCCCCGGCGGGGCGCGACCGTTGGCAAGTTGATCATAGCCTTAATTAGACAAGTTTCAATCCACGCGCCCCGGCGGGGCGCGACGCGCCAAAATCCACTCCGCCACCGAACAAATATCAGTTTCAATCCACGCGCCCCGGCGGGGCGCGACAAGGTCGGCTGAAATGAATTGCATGAATTACATGTTTCAATCCACGCGCCCCGGCGGGGCGCGACGGCTCATTCCGGTTGCACTGGCAAGCATATTCAATGTTTCAATCCACGCGCCCCGGCGGGGCGCGACATAAGCCCCACAATGTTTTTCATCATGTTGAGATTGTTTCAATCCACGCGCCCCGGCGGGGCGCGACTCGCGGTATTCAGCCGTGGATGCAGAACAATCAATGTTTCAATCCACGCGCCCCGGCGGGGCGCGACCTTTTACCCAAGCATGTCCAGCCCGACATTTTGTGTTTCAATCCACGCGCCCCGGCGGGGCGCGACTTTTGGCGATTTCCCTAAAAGCCGGAACAATACGAGTTTCAATCCACGCGCCCCGGCGGGGCGCGACTTCCTTATTGTTCCACGTCAAGATACCACATATCAGTTTCAATCCACGCGCCCCGGCGGGGCGCGACATTCCTTATTGTTCCACGTCAAGATACCACATATCGTTTCAATCCACGCGCCCCGGCGGGGCGCGACGTCCTCGTTGTCCAAATTCTTGGCGACATTCTTCATGTTTCAATCCACGCGCCCCGGCGGGGCGCGACTTGAATTCCTCGTCAGTCGAACAAGCGGAGATGATGTTTCAATCCACGCGCCCCGGCGGGGCGCGACCTACGGCATCGGCGGCATCATTGACCTGTTCATCGTTTCAATCCACGCGCCCCGGCGGGGCGCGACCGTCCTGCCCGACTGGATCAAAGGTCAATCGCCTGTTTCAATCCACGCGCCCCGGCGGGGCGCGACGACGTTCGACTAACCAGCAACACACAACACAAAAAGTTTCAATCCACGCGCCCCGGCGGGGCGCGACGCGCCTGCGGCTACAAGGCCAAGGGGGAGGTCTTGTTTCAATCCACGCGCCCCGGCGGGGCGCGACCTCAACTCCGCATCCCCAAGCCATGCCCTCGTATCGTTTCAATCCACGCGCCCCGGCGGGGCGCGACCGGGGCGGATTATCGTTGCGGGCGACCTCGACATGTTTCAATCCACGCGCCCCGGCGGGGCGCGACACCCATTATCTATGCCAGTGGGAATAAAGGGGCAAGTGGATTACGTCCGCGAACAGGGTATTCTATTTAAAAGTCAAAGATCGGCGTTCGTGTAGTCGGGTTACATCATCTTAGCAGACAACACAATGTGTAAGGCGCGAACCTGTCTGGGAATGTGACTTTGCTTAGGGTTCGCGGAGGTCAGAAAATAAGAGTGTCGGTGACATCGACGTGTTCCGTTTTGCCAAGATGTTCAATGCGTTTTTTCCAGTTGGCGCCCAAAAAATAAAACCGCAGGCTGTCTTGATCGGGGTCGTAAATTTCCTCCAGCCGGGCTTTAAGAGTAACCCAAACCGCCGGGTCCACGACACATTCAAAAACGGAATTCTGCACCCGGACGCCATAGTCTTCGCAGACTTTGGCGACTTTGCGCAGGCGAGACTGGCCGCGCTTGTCCACGGTCGCGACGTCGTAGCTGACGAGCACCATCATGGGTCATTTCCAAAGGAAGGGCGGATAGGCATCCAAATCGCCCCGCAAATGGCGGGCGAGAAGCTGGGCTTGGACGTGGGGTACCAAGCCGACGGACATTTTTTCGTTCAGAAATGGATGGGTGATTTCGTCCTGCTTGCGTTCATGCCAGGTTTTCAAAACCAATTTGCGCGGATCGTCCTTCAGCAGAACGGCGCCGGTTTCGCCCACCACGAAGTCTTTCAGGGCGATTTGTTGGCGGTTGATGAGGGAGAGCACCAGCCGATCCACCAGGAATGGTCGAAATTCCTCCATGAGGTCGAGCGCGAGACCGGCGCGGCCTGGCCGGTCGCGGTGAAGAAATCCCACTTGCGGATCGAGGCCGACGGCTTCGCAGGCGGAACGGCAATCATGGGCCAGCAACGTATACAGGAAAGACAACAGGGCATTGATGGGATCAAGCGGCGGTCGGCGGCTGCGTTCATGGAACTCGAATCCGGTTCTGGAACCCAGCAGCCCGTTGAACGCGCCGAAATAAGCATGGGCGGCATCGCCTTCCATGCCGCGGACTTCGTCGAGCGGCAGGGGATTCTGGAGGCGCAACATTTGCTGCTGGAGGCGCAGGACGAGAGCTGCGACGTCCGGATTGCCGGCGGCTTCGGGATGATCGCGCAGATGCCGCTGGAGGACGGTACGGGCATTGTTGAGCTTGCCGAAGACGAACATGCGGGCGAGATCGGCCGATCTGGCCAGATCGTCCGCCCGGCGGTATTGTTCGCGGCGCAGCAGCACGTTGCCGGATTGGGGGCCGTCCACGCGGGCGAGAAATTTGCCGTATTCGGACAGGAAACTGACAGCCACACCGTTTTCCCCGCAATGACCGAGCAAGAACGGACTGCACAAGACGTTTCCGAAGCAGACCAAACCGCCGATGTTGTGGATGGGGAGACGTGCGCGCACCTGTTGTTCGGCTTCGACCACGATGGTTTCGCCTTCCTTGCGCAGATAGGAACCTTGGGTGGTGACGTACAGGGTGTTGAGCATGTGTTTCATCGAACGGCCTCCGAAAGGTAGCGGGCCACGTCGCCGGCGGCTTTGGGCTTGCACGAATCGAGCAGGGAACAGCGTTCGCATTTCGCCTTGTCGTAGACGGCCGACGGCGTGCGTCCGGATTCGAACAGGCGATGGAGGCGTGCGGCGGCCGCTTCGGTTTCGGCGCGCAGCGCCGGGTCGAAGGTTACCAACGTTCGACGCCGGGGCTCGCCGTAGAAAAGCGCGCCTTCGGGCACCGGCTTGCCCAGCATTTCTTCGAGGCACAGCGCCTGGGCGCAGACCTGCACTTCGTCGCATCGGTTGGTTTTTGAATGGCCGCGCTTGTGTTCGACGGGGTAGGGCGTGGCACCGTGGAATTCGACGACGTCCGCCTTGCCGATGAGGCCCAGCCGCAAAGATCGCAGCGACAAATCCCGCGCGACGCGCACGTCGCCGCGGGTCTCATGGCCGGCGGAATGGACGTGGTCGTGGGCCCGCCGCCCCTCGGCCGTGAAACGATTCTCGCTCCAAACCTGCTCGATATGGATCAACGCGCATTGCCGTTCGCAATACAGCAGGTGCTGCAAGGCGGAGAGAGGCAGGAGGTCGTCTTCGGAAAAGAGCATGGCAGTGAAACCGGCGGGAATCAGCTATTCGATTCCCGCCGGGCGATGCGATCGACTACAGAATCTTGACTCCTTTGGGCGGGGTGCCGATGGTGATCCCGTAATCCGAAAAGGCGCGAGGAGGCTTGGTTTCATCCTTGCGCTTGATGGTCACGAGGTCGAACAGCGATTGCGCGGAAGCCTGGCCCAGCGCGTTGTCGTGCTCGAAGATGACGAGCTTGCGGGTGGTCATCAGCCCGCGCGCGGCGGACCGGTCATGTTCGAACATGTTGTTCAGCGCCGCCCACAGGAGATCCAAGTCATCCTGAGAAAATCCGGTCTGAGCTGCCAGATGGGCGGAAACGAAGCCGTGAGCAACATATAGGCCATAGGGGATCGTGTTCTTGCGGCCCATCGTGCGGTTGTCGCCGCCCTGTTTTTCTGCTTCGGCTTCCGTGGTGACGGCCATGCGGGTGATGGAATGCTCCAGCGTGACGACGGGATCGACCGACCGCGCGAAGGTCATTTGGACTGGGCCGCGAACCTGACCAGCGTTAGCGCCAACGGCCAAGACGGCGCCAAACGTCCGAATGTCGAAGTATTTGTTGCACATTTGAATGCGTGCCTTATCGATTTCGGAGCCTTGCCCCTGACCGTCCTTGTTTCGTTTTTTTCCGTCCTTGGCGTCGGCAGGGGCTTTGGTCAAATCAACCCCCAATTCGGCATAAACTCCTTCGATCGCACGATTGAGAACCGCCTTTTCCTTGACGAAGATGTCAAACCCCGGCTTGTCGGATTTGATGATTTGAACGAAATTGCGCACTTTACGCTTAAGGCAGACATCCGTGACGAGGCCGCGCCCGGTTTCGGCGTCGATGCGCGGCATGTTGCCCGCATCGGGATCGCCGTTGGGGTTGCCGTCCTGCACATCGAAAACGAGAAGAAAATCGAATCGGTTTTTAATGGGGTTGCTCATGATCGTTTCCCTTTTGGGTTAATTCTGTTATTCTTTCGTGGCGAAAAAGTCTTGTCTCTGATGGTAGTAGCCGACGGCAAAACGCCCTTGGTCATCCAAGGTAAGATGGGCGGGAAAATCTTGGATGCCGCCAACGATTTCTCCCACCAGCCGCTCCAAATTGACGCGCCGGCCAATGTTTTCCAGTTTGGATAGATGATGATTTTTGAGAGTCATCAGTCGCCCGAAGACGATGACGGGCGCGCTGGATGCGGCTGCATAGTAACGGTCGCGGATGGTGGCGTTGATGCCGGGATTGGCTTCTTCTTGGATTTTTTCCAAGGTGGCGAACAATCGGCCCAATCGATAGCCGATGTTCATATTGTTGGGGTCAAGGCTCACGGCGAGTTCCTCCTGTTGCGTTATCTTTTGAAATCTGCAATTGCGGTTGATGCAGGCCTTGATGAGAGCGGCGCGAATATATGTGATGTGGGGTACAGACTTGCCTGTTTTGGGGTTCTTCTGCGATTGCTCCACCTTTATGCGCCGGATGACGGCATTCAACAGAGCTGCGGGGTATGGCAGGCCTTCCAGAATGGCGCGCATCAGCTCGCCCTCCAGATTCGGCGGGATGTTTTCCGCTTTGCCAAGAGGCGCAGTGCAGACCAACAGGCGGAAGAGGGAAAACACGGGTTGTTCATAAGGCGTGCAAACGATCTCCAGGTCTCTGAAATGTTGACGGATCTGGTCCATCATTTGGGAGAGGGGCGCCGCAATCCAGAAGCGAATGGAAATGCGCGCCGCATTGGGGGAAAGACCCAGAACATAGAACATTCCGGCATTTGCCTGGTCAGCCGGCTGTGCGCCGGTTTTCGGAGACTCCAGAAGGGCTTTGACCGCTTGGACGTTGCGGCCCGGATCGTCTTTGGCCGGCTCGCTGAAAAACAGCGAGAATTGTTCCTCAAAGCGCGTGTTCTTTTCCGACCAGAACACGGTGGAGGCGTCGCCGACCTGCAGACGTTGAGAGGAATCCTTACCCAACAGATGATTCAAGGCCGTTGCATAGGCGAAGGACGCACGTTTTCCTATGGGGGAATTGGCCCCCTGTTCCTTCATGAGCGAGGCAAAGGCCGGAGTAGCACCGGAATTGCCAGCAGGAGTAATGGAGTTGTTGACAGACACGATATGCGCGCCGGTGGGGTTGGCGTCACGAACGCCCTTTATGAGCGGTTCGAGCGTGGCGATGATGTCATTCTGTCCAGAGACAAGGCAGAAACCTGTCTTTCCCCTTGGCGCCAGAAATGCGCCGATCAGGCGTTTAAGCTCTGCGTCGTCCGTTACGGCCCCCCGGTTCGCAATCGCAAACAGCAGCGATTGATTGAGTTCCAATATTTCATTCCATAGCGGATGGGCGCAAAGGGCTGGCCGCGGGATGTTATGCAGAAAGGTTTTAACGATCTCAAGCGCGGGACATGTGCCTTGGATGTTGTTGATTTTGCGAATAAATTCAGCATGTTGAGCGGCTACGCGTTTTGCATTTCGACCCGCATTCGCCGGGATGCCGAACATGTACTCAATATTTTCCCAGAACAAATTTGCCTTGATGCCATTCCCCTTGGCTTCGCCGAGCGATGGTACGAGAAAAGCGCGTGCGCGGCGCCGGTTCTCTTGGATTACGCGCGTGTCTTCGAAGTGGATGAAATTTCCCTGTTGATCCAATACGACCAGGAAAGGAATTTCCTTTCTCTCCCACCCTTCCGGCGCGATGCCGGAATCGGGGTCGGCGGCTTTGCGGTCGTAGTATTCCTTGAGGGCCTGGAGAATCATTTGCGCACCTCTTCGCTTTCGGGATGGGGAACGACGATCACGCCTTGATTCATTTGGGGACGGTAGAACGTCGGCTTGACGTTGGTGGGGTCGGAGAAATCGAGGTCATAGAGCATCCAGCCCAGGTTCTCGTCCTTGGGAATGGGCACGGCGGGTTTTTCGGCCGGATCGACTAGGCGGACATCGGCGGCGAACTCCCGGCAGCCGAGATAGGGCTGATGGAAATGCTGGCCTTTTCGCGCCCGGCGTTCGAACATGGCGGCATACTTGGCTGCGGTTTCGTCGGGCCGGGCATCTGGCTTCCGGAGTTCGGCGACCTCTGCGGAGTCCACCAGCCATTCCGGTACGGGATTCGGGGTTTTGCCGCGCTTTTCCGGCGGGATGAAATCAAACTCTCCGTACAGCCGGTAGCGGACGTCGCGAAGAATGAGGCCGGCGCGCTGCTGGCGGACATCCTCGATGAAGATACCTTGGCTTTTCGGAGATGCGACGGATGCTACCTCGTTGCGGCGGACATTGGTCCAACGGATGGGATTGAGCACTTCGATTTTCGTGATGCGCCAGCGTATGGCCGGTTTCCAAAGGATGGCGTCGAATATGGCGCGGGCGGCGGACGGCGTGATGACGTCGTAGCTGACCCGTTCGACTTTCATTTCGGGGCGGGTGAAACAGGCATAATCGCCGGTCACCTCAAGGCAGAATCCTTTGCTCATGTGGGCATCCTTCCATTTTCTGAAATAATGTATTGATCCGGGGTGAGCCGGCCTGTGTCGTTGAAAATGTCCGCCCCGGTCGTTTCGGAATACATGCCGTTCCAGATAAACATGCCGGGGGCAAATTCCTCGATCAGGCCGTTGGCTTTGAGCTTCAAGAACTGGCTTTTTGCGACCGACACGGCGAACCGCTGCAGTTTGCGCAGCAGGTGGCCGTACGGGGCGTCGATCCGGATTTGCTCCTGCAAGGCGCCGATCAACCCTTCGCTTGCGCCATAGCGGACGAACATGGATTGCTGCGTTTCATCGATCATGTGGAAACGGGCGGCGGCTTCCCTGAACTGGATTTGGATGCAGCCGGCGTCCCGGACCAGCAATTCCTCATAGGGGAATCTTTCCTCGACGCGGGAATAGAATTCAGAAAAGAACCGCGGGAAGACCTCGCCGTTCTCCATGTCGAGGGTCTCGTGCAAGAGGATCCGGGCGGAATCCTCGGCTTTCCGCAGTTGTCCCATGGGCGCCGGCTTGGGCGGGATGAAGACGACGACCTTGCCGCCATCGGGATGGTTGCCTTCGCGGTTGCAGCGGCCGGCGGACTGGGCGATGGAATCCAGCCCGGCCAAGGCGCGATAGACCACGGGGAAATCGATGTCCACGCCGGCTTCGACAAGCTGGGTGCTGATGACCCGGATGGGCTCATGTGCTTGCAGCTTCCGCCTGATTTCGTCGATGACCTTGGAGCGATGGGCGCCGCACATGCTGGCGGAAAGATGGATCGTTTCCGGGGGCATCTTGCCGAACAATTCCAGGCAATCGCGCCGGGTGTTGACCACGCACAGGATTTGGGGGTGCCGTGCCAGTTCGACGGCGATTTCATCCCAGGAACGGGGTTTGTTCTCCCGGACGTCGGGCAAGGTGTATCGGACGCGGCGAAGTCGTCGCGACAAGTCGGCGCTTGGAGGAATGATTTCGGCGATAGTGCCCAGGCCCGGAAGGACGGGCTGGGTGGCGGTGCTCAGGACCATGGTGACGCCATAATGGGCGGCCAGTTGGCGCATCATGTCGGTGCAGGGCGCGAGCAATTCGGGGGGCAGAAGTTGCACTTCGTCCAAAATCACGACGGAATCGGCGATGTTGTGGAGTTTGCGGCATCGGCTGGAGCGGGCGGCGAGCAAGGATTCGAAGAATTGGACGCTGGTGGTGACGATGACGGGGGCGTCCCAGTTTTCCGAAGCCAAGCGGGCGGCTTTGGTTTGGGCGTCGGGGTCCAGATTGGAATGATGTTCGACGACGTTGAGGTTTCCGAAGTGCTGCCGCAGCGTGTCGGCGGTCTGTTCGATGATGGACATGTAGGGGATCACGTAGATGATGCGGCGTTTGCCGTGAAGCACGGCGTGGCGCAGGGCAAACGCGGTGCCCGAGAGAGTCTTGCCACCGCCGGTTGGGACGGTCAGGGAAAAGAACCCCGGGGGGTGTTTTGCGGCATCTTCGCACGCCCGGCGTATTTCGGCCCGAATGGCATTCACCTCCGTCTTCGGGGCCAGGGACTGTTTCTCATCCAGCAACTTGAAAAAGCGGGATTCCAATGCGGCCAACGGCTCGAAATCAGAACGAGCGGCGTAGACCTCCGGCGATATGAATTGCTCGGTGTCGAGGAAATCCGCATCCACCAAACAGGAGTAAAGCATGCGGATCCACAAATGCATTTCTGCGTGCATCATTTTGCGCGGAGGTGTGGGCGGTTGCGCGGGTAGATTGAGTCGGGAATGCCAGTTGTTTGTAGCTCGAAGTTCGTCACGGGCTGATTCCAGCCGCTGAGCCAACGTGCCATTGGGTTGCACTCCGCCGATCCAGTCGGGCAAACCGGCATGATGACCCAATACAAGATAGGCGAGCAGGCGCCCGACTGGCCCGTATTCGTCCAATGCCCAGGCGGCGCCGGCTCCGGAATGGGTCGACGGTTTTCCCGATGCGCCGTAATCCGAGGAGTCGAGGCCGTTGCTGCGGAGAAGGTAGGCTTGGAATGCCTCGGATGCCTTGCCGAGATCGTGGAGAAGACCGGCAATGCGAGCCCATTCGGCGGAGTGAAAAGGGGCCGCGAAGTCGGCGGCGCGGACAGCGACGTTTTCCAGGTGCTGACGCAAGGGCTGCCAGTGTTCCTTCGGCTGTTCCTTTTGACTATGCGCCCACCACATGGTTGGCATGATAGCATCCGCTGGCCGTGAGGGGCAAGTGCAGGCAACTTAATGGAATCGGGTTTTTGCGCGTTCTTGCATTTTTTTGGGGGGCAGGGCATTTAGTGGTTGGTTTCTTGGTGTGGGCATTCGAGATTGAACCGGCAGGAAGAGAAAGCTACCTTTAGGCCATGAAACTGAACCTGGGCCCATTGGAGGGGCGGATTTTGGGGGGGCTGGTCGAAAAGGAACTGGCCACGCCGGAGTACTATCCGCTGACGCTGAATGCGTTGGTGGCGGCGTGCAACCAGAAAAACAACCGCGACCCGGTCATGCAGCTATCCACGGACGAAATCTCCCCGGCGCTGACCGTGCTGCAATACGACAAGAAACTGGTCGCGACTTTTTCTGGATCGGGAGCGCGGGTGGTGAAATACACCCATCGGTTGACCGAAACGCTCGGAGTGGACACGCCGGAGTTGGCGATCTTGTGCGAGCTGCTGCTGCGCGGACCGCAGACCCCCGGCGAACTGCGGGGACGGGCCGCGCGTCTGCATCCGTTCGCCTCCCCGGCGGATGTCAAGGCGGTGCTGGGGGCCCTGGCGGCGCGCCAGCCGGATCCCTATGTCGTGGAACTGCCGCGCGCGGCGGGTTGCAAGGAGAACCGCTTTGCCCACGCTCTGGGCGATGCTTCTGTTTTGGCCCCGCCGGTTGCCGCCGCGCCGCCGCCGGTTTCCAGCCAGCCCAGGCCGTTGTCCGGCTCCGAAGCCCGCATCTGCGCGCTGGAGGAACGGATTGCCGCCCTCGAAGCCCGTCTCGCCGCCCTGCAGGGCCATTCCTGAAAGCCGGCGCCTTCCGGCCGCCGCATGCAGACCATCGTTTCCCGGATCGCCCGCGCACCCAAACCGCAAGGCGCTTCGTTTTTTCGCTTCGTTTTGGGCATTGAGAGCGGGGGCCGGCGATGGTAAGGTGAGAGTCTACAGGAGGAATGCGCATGAAATGGATGTGGTTGGGATTGGCGATGGCCCTGGCCTGCGGAACATTCGCGGCGGCGCAGGACGAGACCGCGCCGCCGGCGGCCCCCGAAGCGGCGCCGGTGGAGACCGAGGCGGCCGTTGAACCGGCGCCGGCGACGGATCCGGCCCTGGCGACCGAAGAAATCGAAGCGGGCCAAGAGGCCCTGGAGGAAGAAACTGCGCCGGTGGCAGAACAAAAAAAGGAAACGAATATGGTCATCATTAAAACGAGCATGGGCGACATCAAGGTGAAGTTGGCGGCGGACAAGGCCCCGTTGACCACGGCCAATTTCCTGGCCTATATGGATGCCGGGCATTACAACGGGACCATTTTCCACCGGGTGATCGACGGGTTTATGATCCAGGGCGGCGGGTTCGACCGGAACATGCGCCAGAAAGCCACCCAGGCGCCGATCAAGAACGAGGCCGCCAACGGCCTGCAAAACAAGCGGGGCACGCTTGCCATGGCCCGGACCATGGTGGTGGACAGCGCCACCAGCCAATTCTTCATCAATGTGAAAGACAATGCATTCCTGGATTTCCGTTCTCCCGATCCGCAGGGCTTCGGCTATTGCGTTTTCGGCGAGGTGGTGGAAGGCATGGACGTCGTGGATCAAATCAAGCGCGTGCGCACGGGGGTAAAGGCGGGCATGCAGGACGTGCCGCTGGAGACGGTGGAAATCATCTCCGTCACGCGCGCGGAATAATCCGGGAACGAAAGGGCCGGAGCCCTTGGCCGTCCGGCCGGGACGTCCGGCGGAAAGGCGGCGGCATGATCAAGCGCAGGAAAAAGGTCTGGCTGGGGTTCGACCTGGGCGGCACCAAGATGATGGCCACGGTGTACGACGCCTCGTTCCGGCCCCTGGCCTCGGCCAAGGCGAAAACGCCGGTGGCTGCCGGCGCGCAAGCGGTGCAGGCCCGGATCCGCGATACGATCCGCGAAGCGCTGAAGGAAGCAAATGTTCTGCCGTCAGACCTGGCGGCCATCGGGGTGGGCTGCCCCGGGGTGTTGGACCTCGATCGGGGCGTCATCCTGGAAGCGCCGAACCTGGGTTGGAAAAAACCCGTCCCCCTGCGCGCGTTGCTGTCCGGGTGGTTCCATTGCCGGGTCCTGCTGGTCAATGACGTGGATGCGGGAACCTATGGCGAATGGCGTTTTGGCGCCGGCAAGGGAGCCCGGACGCTCGTCGGCGTCTTTCCCGGCACGGGCATCGGCGGCGGCTGCGTCTACGAAGGCAAGCTGCTGCGGGGCCGGACGGGTTCGGCCATGGAAATCGGCCACCTGCCGGTCCGCGAGAACGGGCGGCTGTGCGGGTGCGGAAAGCGCGGCTGCCTCGAAGCCCATGCGGGCCGGCTGGCGATTTCCGCGGAGGTGGCCCAGGCGGCGTTCCGCGGCGAGGCACCCTATACCTCGGCCAACGCCGGCGCGGACCTGAAGAAGCTCAAGAGCGGTTTGCTCGCGCGGTCGATCAAGGCGGGCGATACCGTCGTGGAGCGGATTGTGCGCGATGCCATGCGCCTGGTGGGCCGCGGCATCGGCGGCGCAGTAAACCTGCTGGCGCCGGACGTTGTCGTTCTCGGCGGCGGCCTGATCGAAGCCATGCCCCGCTTCGCCCTCGAAGAGGTGCGCGCCGGATTGAAGGAAACAGCCATGACTTCCTTCCTCCGCCAGCTCAAGGTCCGCGAGGCGGAACTGGGCGATGACGCGACGACGCTCGGGGCCGCCGCCCTGGCGGCGGAATCCAGGTGAGGACGCCAGCGGCAGCGGTACGGTGGAACTTTCCGGAAGGCTGAGATGGAAACGTTGAAACAACCCGTGGGGCCGGAGCCGGTCGGCCCGGCCGCTCCGCCGGCCGAGCCGGCGCGCCGGGTGGTGGCCGCCATTGACATCGGTTCGTCGGCGCTGCGGCTGGACATCGGGGAAATCGATGCCCAGGGACGTGTGCATCTGCTGGAAAACCTGCGGCACGGCGTCCGGCTGGGCAAGGACGTGTTCACCACCGGCCGGATCCAGCAGGAAACCCTGCGCCGCTGCGTGACCATCCTCAAGAACTACAGCCGTCTGCTGAAGGAATACGGTGTGACGCGCCCCGACCAGCTCCGGGCAGTTGCCACGAGTTTCGCCCGCGAGGCGACCAACCGGGACATGTTCGTGGACCGCGTCAGCACCGCCACCGGCATCGCGGTGAGCGTGCTGGAAGAGGCCGAAGAGGCCCGCCTGACCTACCTGGCCGTGCAGGACATCCTGGAGGCGGCCGGCCTCCTGGCGACGGGGAATGCCATGATCATGGAAATCGGCGCCGGCCAGACCATTTTGCTCTATCTGGAGAACGGGCGGGTCACGGCGGCTCAGTCGTTCCATACCGGGGCCCTGCGCACGCACGAGCTCGTGGAGGCCGGCGGGGCCGCCGGGCCGCAGGTTAAACGCGTGCTGAAGGCCTATGCCAATGAATTGGTCGCCCAGATCCTGCCGGCGCGGCCGCGCCAGAAGATCGCGACGCTGGTCGTAATGGGCGCGGGGGCCCGCTATGCCGCGGAGCAGTCCGAGGGCAAGGTCCCGGGCCCCGCTCCGCGCATCACCCGGGTGCCCGCGGCCAAACTGGCGGAACTGGCGGACCGCCTCGCCACCCAGTCGGTTCCCAGCCTCGTCAAGACCCACAAGATGACCTATCAGGACGCGGAAAGCCTGGCGCCGGCGGTGACGTCCATCGCCCAGACCGCACGGGCCCTGAAGGTGCGCAAGGTACACATCGTCCAGGCGACCCTGCGCGACGGCCTGTTGCGGGAAATGGCCCTGCGCGATCATCGCTCGGCCGGGTTCGAGGAGCAGGTGATCCATTCGGCGCTGACCATGGCCGCCCGGTATGCAACCGACGAGGCCCATGTGCGCAACGTCGAGGCAGCCGCCGTCGCGCTGTACGACGAACTGCGCGAGGAACACCAGCTTGGCGGGCACGAGCGGCTGCTGCTGCGCTGCGCGGCCCTGCTGCACGACATCGGCCTCTACGTGAATACCCGCGCCCACCACAAGCACGCGATGTACCTGATCCAGAACAGCGACCTGTTCGGCCTGACCCGCCACGACATGCAGATCGTCGCGGTCGTCTCCCGCTACCACCGCAAGGCGCTGCCCAGTCCCGCCCACCCGGAATTCGCCATGCTGCCGCTCGAGGACCGGATGACCGTCGCCAAGCTGGCGGCGATCCTGCGCGTGGCCGATTCCCTGGAGCGCACCCGCCGGGAGGCCCCGCGCCCGCTCGAGTTCCGGCGCGAGGGCAACCGGTTCGTCATCCTTGTGCGGGACATGGAGGACCTGACCATGGAACGCCTGGTGCTGCGCGAGAAGGGCAATCTGTTCGCCGACGTGTTCGGCATGGTGCCGGAATTGCGCGAACTGAGGACAGAACTGCCGGCCGGCGGCCTGGCATGAGCAGGGAGCGCGGACCCATGACCAAGACCGGAAAAACCAGGGCGGAGGCCCCGCTGTTCCTGAACCGGGAACTGAGCTGGATTGAATTCAATTTCCGCGTGATGGCCCAGGCCGAAGACGCCACGCTGCCGCCCCTGGAGCGTTTGAAGTTCGCGGCGATCACGGCCTCGAACGCCGATGAGTTTTTCATGGTGCGCGTGGGCGGGCTCAAACTGCTGCAGGCCCAGGGCGAGGAACACCCCGATCCCGCCGGGCTGACGCCGTCGGAGCAGTTGGCCGACATCTCCGTCCGGATGCATGAGCTGGTTGCGCGGCAATATGCCTGCCTGCGGAAGGGGATCGAACCGCAACTGCGCAAGGGCGGCATCCACCGCCTCAAGATGGAGGAGCTGACCGCGGCCCAGAAGCGCCACGCGGAAGCCCTGTTTGATGATTTCATCTTTCCGGTGGTGTCCCCCGTGGCGGTGGATCCCGAGCGCGAATTTCCCCTGCTGGCGGGCCTGGAAATCGCCCTGTACGTGCGGCTGGCAGGCGAGCCGGAGACGGGCGGGGTCCGGCATGCCCTCGTGGCCGTGCCCCGGGGATTGGCGCGCTTCCTGACTGTGCCCGGGGAATCCGGATTTGCCTACGTCCTGCTGGAAGACGTCATCCGGACTTATGTGGGGCGTCTCTTTTCCGGCGTGCCGGTTCTGGAGTGCGTCGCCTTCCGCCTCACGCGCAATGCCGACATGAGCGTCCGGGAGGATCTCGCCGGCGACCTGCTGGCGCAGATGCGCGAAGTGCTCGTCGAACGCAAGGAAAGCGGATGTGTCCGCCTGGAGCTCGAAAAACACGCCTCGCGGGAAGCGCGGGCGTTCCTGCGCGCGGCCCTCCAGGTGCCGGAAGCGGACGTCTATGCCGTGCCCGGACCGCTGGATCTCGCGGCGTTCTTCCGGTTGGCCAGCCTGGCCGGCAACGAGGCCCTCAAAATTTCGCCCTGGACTCCGCAGCCCGTGCCCGGAGCCCCGGCGGCCGAATCGATCTTCGACATTCTCAAGCGGGGCGACCTGCTGCTGCATCATCCCTACGAGCACTTCGATCCGGTGCTGCGCCTGGTGCAGGAGGCGGCCGACGATCCCAACACCCTGGCCATCAAGCAAGTGCTCTATCGCGTGAGCGAGAACAGCCCGGTGGTGACCGCCCTGATGCGCGCCGCCGAGCGCGGCAAGCACGTGACCGCCCTCATTGAACTGAAGGCGCGCTTCGACGAGGCGCGCAACATCGACTGGGCCGACGCCCTGGCGCGCGCGGGCGCCCAGGTGATCTACGGGGTCAAGGGCTACAAAACCCACGCCAAGATCTGCGTGGTGGTCCGGCGCGAGCCTGCCGGCGTGGTCCGCTATGTCCACTTCGGCACCGGCAACTACAACGAAAAAACCGCGCGCCTGTATTCGGACATCAGCTTCCTGACCGCCGGGGAGGACTACGGCGCGGATGCCTCGGTTTTTTTCAACACCCTCACGGGCTATTCCCAGCAGGTGAAGTTCCGCAAGATCGAGGCGGCGCCGCTGGGCATCCGGCCGCGCCTGCTGGAACTGATCGGGGCGGAGGCGGAACGGAGCCGTCAGGGCGAGGAGGCGGCCATCGACGCCAAGCTGAATTCGCTGGCCGATCCGGAGCTGATCGAGGCGCTCTACAAGGCGTCGCAGGCGGGCGTGAAGATCCAGTTGAACGTCCGCGGCATCTGCTGCCTGCGTCCCGGCGTGAAGGGCCTGAGCGAGAACATCCGCGTCGTCAGCATCGTGGACCGCTACCTGGAACATGCCCGCCTCATCCGCTTCCATAACGGCGGAGATCCCCGATTATTTATTTCCAGCGCGGATTGGATGCCGCGCAATTTGGACCGCCGCGTCGAATTGATGGTGCCGGTGGAGGATTCCGCCTGCGCGGAGCGGCTGGACGAAATCCTGAAAACCGGCCTGGCCGACACCCAGCAGGCCTGGCGTCTGCTGGCCAATGGCACCTATGAACGCCGCCAGCCCGATTCCCGTCATCCGGCTCTGCGGTCGCAGGAGGCCTTTCAGCGGCGGGCCGAGGCGCGCGCCGCTGCCGCCCAGCAGCAGATTCCGGTCCTGGAACCGCAGCGGCCGGCGGAACAGAAGAAGCAGGGCTGACGTGGCCCGGCGCAACGGCACAACCGGGCGGTCGCGGGCGGGGGAAACAGCGGAACAAGTATTGCGGCGGCGGATGGCGGAGCAGCTGGCCGTGGTGGTGCAGAACGAAGCCCGCGCCCGGAAGGGCTCGGAGGACGGCCTGCATGACATCCGCGTGGCGCTGCGGCGGACCCGCAGCCTGGCGATGACGTTCCGCAAACTGGACCCGGATGGCCTCGACCGGCTGGATCGGCGGATCGCCAAACTCTGCGACCGGATGGGGGCCGCGCGCGATCTGGATGTCTGGATCGAACTGCTCCGCGGCATGATCAAGGCCGGCGGACTGGCGGACGTGACGGTCGGCCAGCGCCGCGCGGTGCTGGCCCTGCTGCGGCGGGAGCGGACCCGCCTGGCGGCGGAGGCGCTGACCTGCCGCGCATTCCGGCGGGTCAAGCAGATGATCCGCGACTGTTCGCGGCGGCGGTTACCCGTACGCCGGAAGACGGTTCCGCCTCCCGAGACGTTTGCCGCCCGGCGCATGCTGGTCGTGCGCGAATTGATTGCAGAGCGCCATCGACGGGTGGGAAATTACTCCAAGGGGCCGGCGCACGACCTGCGGCGTGCCGGCCGGCGCCTGCGCTATCTGAGCGAATTCTTCGCGCCCCGGCTGGGGCCCGAGTGCGTCCGGGCCGGGCATTGGATCACCAAGGCCCAAGCCGCCCTGGGCAAGGTACACGATTGCGACAGCGCCTTGGAACTGTCCCGGGACCTGCCGACCGGCCGCGCGCGCTCCGCCGTGCGGCAGGCCTTGAAGCACCGCCGCCGCGACCAATTGATAAAATTCAAGTCCGCCTGGCGGCACTATGCCCGCCAGCAGCTTCAAAAAGCCTGGCAAAAGCGGCTCGAGGTCGCCGCCGGCCAGGCATAAGAAAAACCCGGCGCAACGGCGCCGGGTTTTCCGTGCCCGCAGGCCGGGGGAGGAGATTACATCTGGGTGAACACGAATTCGGCGCGGCGGTTCAGGCGCCAGGCCGATTCGTCATGCCCGAAGGCGACCGGGCGTTCCTCGCCGTAGCTGCGGGTCTGCACGCGGGCGCTGTCGATGCCCGCCGCGATCATGGCGGCGCGCACGGCCAGGGCGCGGCGCTCGCCCAGCGCGACGTTGTATTCATTGCTGCCGCGCTCGTCGCAATGGCCTTCGATGATCACCCCGTGGGTCGGATTGCTTTGCAGATAGGCCACGACGGCGCTGATCTTGCCCTGCTCCGAGGGGTTCAGCTGCGGGCTGTCATATTCAAAGTACACGGCCTCGAACTGGCCGGCGGCGATCACCGGATCATCGGTGCGCACGAGCCCGGCATCCAGCGCGCTGCCGTAGATCGGGTTGCCGAATTCATCGTAGCCCACGATCACCTGATCGCCCACCAGGCCGGCGTTCGGATCGATGGCGGGGCCTCTTTTCTTTTTCTTGATGCAGCCCGTCGTGCCCAGCATCGCCAGGGCCAGCAGCACCATCACAACAGTCATCCAGCGGCGTGTCATGTGTCCGGTTCTCCTCATTCGTTTATGTAAATCCAAGGCCGTTGGGCTCAACGGCTCCATGCGGGCGCAGTCCAATCGCCCGATGTTGTCAACGCTACGGGTTTGTCGCCCATAGTGTCAAGAAGGTATATTGAGTAGTTGTAGTTCACCGCCCGGGCAGCGGCAATATGCCGGCCGTCGGGCGCCCAGGACGGGTCCTCAAAGGAGGCGTCATACGGCGTGATGATGCGCTCCTGTTTGGTGGCGGGGTCGATGATGGCGATCATGAACTTGCCGCCCGACAGCGTCTGGTAGGCAATCAGGCCGTTGGCGCCCCAGTCCGGCGCCACGTTTTGCGCTCCCCGCATGGTCAGGCGCTCGGGGGCGCCTCCGGTGCGGGAAACGATGTAGATCTGCGGCGTGCCCGATACGTCGGACACGTAGGCGATCCGGCTGCCGTCGGGCGACCAGCAGGGGGAGCCTTCCGTGGCGCGCGGGGTGCGGGTCAGGCGGATTGGAACGCCGTTGGGGAGCGTTTTCACGTAGAGTTCCGGATTGCCGTCCTTGGAGAGGATGAGGGCCATCGTGCGGCCGTCGGGGGCGATCGCCCCGCCGGAATTGACCCCGGGATAATACGCGGCGCGGGTGCGGGTGCCGTTTTTCACGTCAATCGTGTACACATCCGGCCAGCGCATCAGGTAGGAGGCGTAGGAAATGAGCCGGTTGTCGGGGCTCCAGCGCGGCTTGAGGCAATGGGTCCGGTCCTGGGTGAGCGGCCGGATGTTCTGCGCGCCGGAATCGGCCAGATATAATTCCTGACTGCCGCCCCGCTTGCCAATCAGCGCCAATTGGGCCAGGAAAAACGTCGGCTTGCCGGTGACCTTGGTGACGATGTCGTGCGCGGCCTGGTGGGCGGCCTGGTAGGCCAGGGCCGCTGGCTGGGCATAGGCGGCATTCAGGTAGGACTGGCCGACCACATTCGTCACCTGGCACTTGAACAGAACCTGTCCGCCGTTTTCGGTGATGGTGCCGCGCACGGCGACGGCCCCCTTGCCCGGCGCCGCCACCTGCATCCAGCCGGAGCGGTTCAGGTTGTTCTCCAGCGTCCGGCGCACAACCTGCGCCGCCGCGCCGCCGCCGGTCTGGATGCCTGACAGGTCGATGCCCACCTTGTCGCCGGCCGATTTCGTGACCACTACCTGCGCAGTGGCCATCTGCGCGGAGGCCGACAGCGCGGCCAGCGCCAACAATGCGACGCGGGTTCTGAACATGTTCTTGCGCACGGTCAAATCCTTTCGGGCTCTCAAATTCCTGAATGATGCGGGGCGATGCTAGTTAACTTCGAAGAGGATGCAACAACAGAATGCGGCCGGCCGCGCGCCGCGCGCCCGCACCCGCCTGTGGACAACCGCCGGCCGCCCTGCCGCCGGACGATCTGCAAGGTTTTCCACAGGGTGGAAACATTTTTTCCATTGCGTGGAAAATCGCCGAAACTTTTTTCCATTGCGTGGAAAAAACACCCCTCTTTTTTCCACAGTGTGGAAAATCGCCGATCCGGCCGCCGCCGGATTTTCCACGGTGTGGAAAAATCCGGGCGCGCCGGAAGCGAACTCAGGGCTCGAAGAGGGAGAGCTGGTCGTCGAAAAGGGGCTTGGGCTTGCGGGCGCGGGGCTGGGCGAGCTTGGGCTGGCCGGCGTCGCTGAGTTCCTGCTCCTCGAGATTGGCGAGGATTTCCTTGGCGCGGGCGACAACTTCCAGCGGCAGGCCGGCGAGGCGGGCCACCTGGATGCCGTAGGATTTGTCGGCGGCGCCGGGCACGATCTTGCGCAGAAACACGACGCGGTCGTCCTTCTCGCTGACGAGGACGTTGTAGTTCTTCACGCCGGGGAGGGTCAGGGCGATGTCGGTCAACTCGTGGTAGTGGGTGGCAAAGAGGGTCTTGGCTTTCACTTCGTTGTGGTTGTGCAGGTATTCGGCCACGGACCACGCGATGGAAATGCCGTCGAAGGTGCTGGTGCCGCGGCCGATTTCGTCGAGGACGATCAGGGAGCGGCCGGTGGCGTTGTTGAGGATGTTGGCGGTCTCCTGCATTTCGACCATGAAGGTCGAGCGGCCGCGGGCGATGTCGTCGCCGGCGCCCACCCGCGTGAAGACGCGATCCACCACGCCGATCTCGGCCTCGGCCGCGGGTACAAAGCCGCCCATCTGGGCCATAATGACAATCAAGGCGACCTGGCGGATATAGGTGGACTTGCCGGCCATGTTCGGGCCGGTGATGATCAGGAGCTGGTTGTCCGTGGTGTCGAGCAGGGTATCGTTGGGCACGAAGCGGCCCGATTCGGGCAGGAGCTCGACGACGGGATGGCGGCCCTCGCGGATGACCAGCGCGCCGGCGGCGGTCATGCGGGGCCGGATGTACCGGCAGGTCAGCGCGCGCTCGGCGAAGGTGGCCAGGACATCGAGCTCGGCAACGGCCGCGGCGGTCTGCTGGATCGCGGCGGTGCATGCCACGACCTGTTCGCGCAGCTCCAGGAACAGCTCGTGTTCCAGCGCCACGGACTTTTCCTCGGCGCCCAGGATTTTGCTTTCATATTCCTTCAATTCGGGCGTGATGAAGCGCTCGCCATTGACGATGGTCTGCTTGCGGAGGTAGTCGGCGGGCACCCGGGCCAGGTTCGACTTGGTGACTTCGATGAAGTAGCCGAAGACCTTGTTGAAGCGGATCTTGAGGGAGGCGATGCCGGTGCGTTCAATTTCGCGGGCCTGGAGGGCGGCGATCCATTGCTTGCCGTCGTGGGCGGCCGCGCGCAGTTCGTCGAGCCCGGCGTGGTAGCCCTTGCGGATGAGACCGCCTTCCTTGATGGCCAGGGGCGGTTCCTCGACGAGTGCGCGGTCAATGACGGCAACGAGTTCGTTTTGGGGAACAATGGCAGCGGCGAGTTCGCGCAGGCGTGCGGCGGCCTGCGGCGCAAGGGCGGCTTGGAGATCCGGCAGACGGGCGAGGGAAACCGCCAGCGCCCGGACGTCGCGCGCGTTGCCGCCGCCGGCAGAGAGGCGCGCCAGCAGGCGTTCCAAGTCCTTGATGCCGCCCAAAATGCCGCGGAGGGTCTCGAGCTCGTGGCGTTGGTCCCGCAGGGCTTCAACGGCGTCGTGGCGGGCGACAATGGCTTCGAGGTTCTGCAGGGGGCGCACGAGCCAGTCGCGGAGCAGGCGGGAACCCATGGCGGTCCGGGTATGGTCGAGAACCTGCAGCAAGGTGGTCGGGGCGTCGGCGCGCGCGGCGCCGCGCGCCGCGATCAGGTCCAGGTTGGCCAGGGTGGATTCGTCGAGCATCATGGCATCGGACGCGGTTCGGAAGCGGATCCGGCGGACGTGCGCGGCCTGGCGGCGGAGATCGCGGGTGACGTAGTGGAGCAGAGCGCCGGCCGCCCCGGCGGCGGCGGGGTGGTCCTCGCCGCCGAAGCCGGCGAGCGACTGCACCCCGAAATGGCGGCACAGGCCGTCCTCGGCAGTGGCGGGATCGAAGATCCAGTCCTCCCGCGCGGTCAGGGTGAACGCGCCCACGGCATTCAGGCTGGTGCGAAAGCGCTCGTCGGCATGGAGGGATTCGGGCAGGATGATTTCGGGGGGCAGGTAGCGGGCCAGGTCGTCGAGAAGGACCGCGGGGTCGGGGGCTTCCTCCATCCAGAAATCGCCGGTGGACAGGTCCAGCATGGCCAGTCCATACCGCCGGTTCAGGCGGTGCAGCCCCGCGAGGTAGTTGGGCCGGGCCGCGTCGAGCATGGAGTCGGTCAGGACGGTTCCGGGGGTGACGATGCCGGTGACCTCGCGCTTGACGATGCCTTTGGCCAGGGCGGGATCCTCCATCTGATCGCACAGGGCGACCTTTTTGCCGGCACGCAGGAGCTTGCCGAGATACATCTCGGCCGCGTGGTAGGGCACGCCGCACATCGGGATGCCCTGGCGCTTGGTCAGGGCGATGCCCAGGATGTCCGAGGCGACGAGCGCATCCTCGAAAAACATCTCGTAGAAATCGCCCAGCCGGAAAAACAGGAGGGTATCGGGGGCGATTTCCGCCTTGGCGCGGCGGTACTGGGCCATCATCGGGGTTGTGGATTTGCCGCTCATTGTCGGGGGGGAAGTGAATCAAACCTTGGAGGGGGTGAACAGCCAAAAGGGCGGCCATGGCTTCCGGAATTCCGGATTCGCGGCCCGGGATTCCGGCCGTTTCGCAGCCGTCTTCACGGGTGCGGAGCCCGGCCGGGCCCGGCGAAAAGGTTGCATCCGGCCGCCCGGCTTTGCTATAAGGCGCTCCAGCAAATGGCAGAAGGAGCGGTCCGGACTTTATGGCAAAGGAAAGCGATCTGATTACAGTAAATGGCGAAGTGGTCAAGGTCCTGCCCGCCACCATGTACCGCGTGCGGCTGGAAAACGGCCACGAGGTCCTCGGACACATCTCCGGCAAAATGCGGCGGCACTTCATCAAGATCACCACCGGCGACAAAGTCACCGTCGAAATCAGCCCCCACGACCTGACCAAGGGCCGCATCATCTTCCGGGACAAGAACTGACTTCCCGCCCGCGGGGGCGCGCGGGTATGGTTCGCGGGAAAACGCGACGCCTGCGGCCGGATCCGACTCGTTCCGGCATGGCCGGGGAATGCAAGCCGGGAGGGGCCCTTGACGGGAACGGGTCCGGACGCTAGACTCCGTCTGCAACTGATGCGCCCTTGTCGGCGGAGGTTGCCGGGGGCGTCAGGGAGGTGCCGGAAATGCGTTTGGCCCAGAAATCGCTCACCTTCGACGATGTCCTGCTACTGCCGGCGCATTCGCGGGTGCTGCCCCGCGAGGCGGATCTGGCTACGCTTTTTTCCCGCCATGTGGCCCTCAGTGTTCCGATCGCATCATCCGCGATGGACACGGTGACGGAAGCGCGCCTGGCGATCGCCATGGCCCAGGAGGGCGGCATCGGCATCCTCCACAAGAATCTGCCGGTGGAACGCCAGGCGGACGAAGTGCGCCGTGTCAAACGGTTCGAGGCCGGTGTTCTGAAGGATCCCCTGAGCATTCCGCCCGGAATGACGATCTGCGACGTGCGGCAATTGGTTCGCCAGCGTGGTTTTTCCAGCCTGCCGGTGGTGGAAAACGGCCGGGTGGTCGGCATCGTCACCAACCGGGACCTGCGCTTCGAAACGGATCTGGACCAGCCCGTGTCCGCGGTGATGACGCCGCGTGAACGGCTGGTGACGGTGCCCGAAGGCACCGGCCTCGGGGTGGCCCGCGAGTTGATGCGCCGGCACCGCATCAGCCGGGTCGTGGTGCTGGGTCCCAACGACGAGTTGAAAGGCCTGATCACCGTGACGGACATGATCAAGGCCACCGGGCATCCGCTGGCCGCGAAGGACGCGCACGGCAGCCTGCGCGTCGGCGCGGCGGTGGGCGTGGGCGAGGGCACCGAGGTCCGCGTCGAGGCTCTCGTGGCCGCCGGCGTGGATGTGCTGGTGGTGGATACGGCGCACGGCCATTCGCAGGGCGTGCTCGACCGGGTCGCGTGGATCAAAAAGCACTATCCCCTCACCGACGTGGTCGGCGGCAACGTCGCCACGGCCGCCGGGGCGCGGGCGCTGGCGGACGCCGGGGCCGACGGCGTCAAGGTCGGCATCGGCCCGGGCTCCATCTGCACGACGCGGATCGTGGCGGGGGTGGGCGTGCCGCAGATCAGTGCAATCGATAACGTGGCCACGGCCCTGGCGGAAACGGATATCCCCGTGATTGCCGATGGCGGCATCCGGTTTGCAGGCGATATCGCCAAGGCCATTGGGGCGGGGGCCCACTGCGTCATGCTGGGGGCACTGTTCGCCGGCACCGAGGAGGCGCCGGGCGAGACCGTCCTGTACCAGGGCCGGGCCTACAAGTCCTATCGCGGCATGGGGTCCTTGGGAGCCATGCAACAGGGCGCCGCCGACCGCTATTTCCAGAATGCAAATGACCTTGCCGACAAACTTGTTCCGGAGGGCATCGAAGGGCGGGTGCCCTATAAGGGGCCGGTTTCGGCGGTGGTCCATCAACTGCTGGGCGGACTGCGCGCGGCGATGGGTTATACCGGCTGCGCCCAAATTGAAGAATTACGCCGCAAGGCGGAGTTTATCCAGATGACGGCCGCCGGCGTAAAAGAATCGCATGTTCATGATGTGCAGATAACTAGAGAATCGCCGAACTACCAGATGAATGGCTGATCGGGTGGAAAAAAACCCGGCGAAAAAGGGTGCTCAGGCGGGGGTTGACTGGCGGGAATACATCCGATAAAGTGGCCTCCTGGTAAAGCGTTTTATCTATTGGTTCGAATTCCGCGGGCCTCGAAAACGCCGCAGAGGTTGATTTGCTGTCGCGCTTCGGAGGGCAGGACAGAATGACGGCTGGACCCAAAGGTGTGGATCTGAAACTCGGGGACCGATGCTCCCGGCGAGCGTTTCATTGGGCGGAACGCAGCTTCGAGATCCGTCGCGGCCGTTGCGGAATGCCTCGGATGGGCGGCTCCGGCTCTTTTTCCAACTGCATGGATTTCGATGGTCTGCAGATTGCCATGACCTGCGACGGCATCGGCACCAAAGCGGAACTGGCCGAACGCACCGGAATCTATGCCACTCTCGGCTATGACCTCGTCGCCATGGTGGCCGACGACCTCGTCGCCAACGGCATCGAACCCGTCAACCTTGTCAATGTCCTCGACGTGGACAAACCGGACGAGGAAATCATTGATCAGCTGATGCAGGGGCTGCACGCCGCGGCCACGGAGTGCGGCATCGCCGTCGTCGGCGGCGAAATCGCCGAGCTCGGCAGCCGCATCGGCGGCTGGGGACCGCGAATGCACTTCAACTGGTGCGCCACCGCCATCGGCGTGCCTCGGAACAAGCGCCCGCCTATCGATGGCAGCCAAATTGCCGCCGGCGACACCGTCATCGCCCTGCAAAGCGCCGGTTTCCGCAGCAACGGATTTTCGCTGGTCCGCTCGATCTTGGAACAAGCCTTCGGTCCGCTGTGGCACGCGGCGCCGTATCAGGAAGAAAAGACCTGGGGCGAGGTCGCCCTGACGCCCTCGCGGCTGTTTGCGCCGGCGGTTTTGGCCTTGCTCGATGCCGGCCTGCCCCTGCACGGGATCGGACACATCACCGGCGGCGGCATTCCCAGCAAATTCGGGCGCGTGCTCAGGAAATCCGGCCTCGGGACGCGGCTCGACCACCTTTTCCCGCCGCAGGATTTCGTCCAGAAGCTCGTCGAGCTGGGCAACGTGGACTTCGAAACCGCCTATCGCCAGTGGAACATGGGCAACGGGATGCTGGTGGTGGTGCCGCCCCAGGCCGCGGAGAAGGCCCTGGCCCTCCTCGCGGAGCGCGGCGGGCCCGCGCAGGTGGCCGGCGAAATCGCCCCCGGCTCCATCGTGATCAACGGAGTGGCGTTCCAGCCATGAGCGCGCTGCATCACATCACCTGCACCTGGAATCCGGAACTGCCCGATGCGCGCTGCGCCGCCATCCGGCGGCAGGCGGAGCGCCATCTCGACCTGAAGTTGAACGGCCTGAAGCATGTCGCGCTCTATGCCGTGCGCGCGGACTTGACGGATTCCGATCTCGCGCGCCTTGCCCGCGAAGGCCTGAGCGATGCCGTTGCCCAGCGTGTCGGCCTCAACGGCCTGCCCGCGGGCTGCGACGGCTACGCGGCGTTCATCCTCGTGGAGAAATTGCCGGGCACGACCGACGACGAAGGGCTCTCCGCCCAGCGCACCTTGCACGACCTGCTCGGCGTGCCGTTTTCGCCCGCCCCGCAGGAGGTCTTCGCCAGCGATTTGTACCTGCTGGAGGACGCGCTGGACGAGGCGACCCTCCGGCATCTGGCGGCGGAACTGCTGGGCAATCCGCTCGTGAACAAGTTCACGTGCGGCCCCGTCGCCCGCCTCGCCCTGCCGGTTCCCGCGGAGGAAGCCGCCGCCGAGCCCCGGGTGGAAACGATTTCGCTCCAGGTGTCCGACCGCGAATTGGACCTGTTGTCGAAGCAGCGTTTGCTGTCGCTGGACCGCGCCGAGATGAAGGCCATCCAGGCCTATTTCCGCAGGCCGGAGACGCTCGCCCGCCGCTGCCAATCCGGGTTGCCGCCGGAGCCGACGGATTGCGAACTCGAGATCCTGGCCCAGACCTGGTCCGAGCACTGCAAGCACAAGGAATTCAACGCCCTGATCCGCTACGTGGACCGCGAAACCGGCCGCGAAGAGACGATTGACTCGCTGTTCAAGACTTACATCCGCGCCAGCACACTCGAAATCGCCCGGCGGCTCGAAGCCGCCGGCAACAACTGGCTGGTGAAGGTGTTTTCGGACAACGCGGGCGTGGTGCGCGTGGACCGGGACCGCCTGTTCGTCTTCAAGGTCGAAACGCACAATTCGCCATCGGCGCTCGATCCCTTCGGGGGCGCCATTACCGGCATCCTCGGCAACAATCGTGATCCGCTCGGCACGGGCCGCGGCGGGGCCGTGCTGCTGTTCAACACCGATGTCCTCTGCTTTGGACCGCCGTCCTACGCCGAACCGCTGCTGCCCGGGCAGCTCCATCCGCGGCGGGTGTTCGCAGGCGTGCGTCAAGGCATCGAGGAGGGCGGCAACAAATCGGGCATCCCGACCATCAACGGCGCGATTGTCTTTGACCCGCGCTACGCCGGCAAGCCCCTGGTCTATTGCGGCACCGGCGGCATCCTGCCGGACAACTACAACGGCCGTCCTGCCTGGGAGAAGGAAATCGCGCCCGGCGACCGTATCGTGATGGCGGGTGGCCGCGTTGGCAAGGACGGGATCCACGGCGCCACGTTTTCCTCGCTGGGCCTCGACAAACATTCGCCGCGCAGCGCCGTGCAGATCGGCAGCCCCATCACGCAGAAAATGCTCTCCGATTTCCTCGTCGAGGCCTGCCGTCGCGGGCTGGTCAAGTGCGCGACCGACGACGGCGCCGGTGGCCTGTCGTCGTCCGTCGGCGAACTCGCTCCGCTGTCGGGCGGCGCGGAAGCCTGGCTCGAGCGCGTCCCGCTCAAGTATCCCGGCCTCCAGCCGTGGGAAATCTTCTTGTCCGAGTCGCAGGAGCGCATGACGCTGGTGGTGACGCCGGAGGCCGGACCCGAGCTTGCCCAACTGGCCAAACTCTATGAAGTGGAAGCCACCATCATCGGGCAATTCACGGCCACGGGGTTGCTGGAGGTTGCGCATGCCGGGCAGCCGGTGGCACAGCTTGATCTCGATTTTCTCCACGACGGACTGCCGCGCAAGCAGCTTGAAGCCGAATGGCGCCGCCCCGAGCCGCCGGAGCCGGAGATTCCCGACCAGCTGAATTTCACGGCCACACTGCTCCAACTGCTAGCCAGCGACAACATCTGCTCCCGCGAAGCGGTCATCCGCCAGTACGACCACGAAGTCAAGGGGCGCACCGTCGTCAAGCCCCTGATGGGCCCGCGCGGCCTCGCCCCGCAGGACGCGGGCGTGGTGCGGATCGGCTTCGACGACTGGCGCGGCATCGCCCTTGCCTGCGGCCTTGCTCCGCGCCTTGGAGACCTCGATGCCTACCAGTCTTCCGCCCACGCGTTCGACGAGGCCGTCCGGCAGATCGTCTCCGTCGGCGGCCAGCTCCCCGAGCCGGGAAAACTTGGTGAATCCACCTTCTGGTGCGCGAACGACAATTTCTGCGTGCCGGATTCGGCCTATGATCCCGACCACAATCCCGACGGCAAGTACAAGCTGGCGCAGCTCGTGCGCATGTGCCAGGCGCTCGCCGACATGGCGCTGGCCTACCACGTGCCCATGACCTCCGGCAAGGACAGCATGAAGAACGATTTCCGCGCAGGCGCAAAAAAAATCTCCGTGCCGCCAACCGTCCTCTATTCCGTCGCCGCCGCCATCCCCGACGTGCGCCGGACGGTCACCAGCGAGATCAAGGCGGCCGGCGATGGTGTCTATGTGCTCGGCCGCAGCGGGGCCGAATTGGGCGCCTCCGAATTCCAGCAGCTTTTCGGCCCGCCCGGCGGCTGTGTTCCCGCGGTACGGCCGGCCGAAGCCTTGGCCCTGTATTACAAGGTGATGGCGGCCAACCGCGCCGGCTTGATCCGTTCGAGCCACGACCTGTCCGACGGCGGCCTCGCCGTCGCGCTGGCCGAAACCACGTTCGGCACCGGCCTGGGCCTGCGGGTGGCAATCGATCCGGTTGCCGACACGGTGGATCATCCCGACCCGCGCCGCCGCCTGTGCGCGGCGCTGTTCGGCGAATCGCCGTCGCGCTTCGTCGTGACCGTCCGGCCCGAACACCGCGCCCGCTTCGAGGAAATCCTCGGTGCCGCCGCCGTGCGGATCGGGGAGGCAACCGCCGACCCGATCTTCCGGATTGCCTGGCGCGGCCAACCGCTGGTGGATGGCCCCTGCACCGACCTGCTGCAGGCCTGGCAGAAGGAGTTGCTGGCGTGAAACCGGTGCGCGCTTTGGTCATCACCGGCTACGGCATCAACTGCCAGGAGGAACTGGCAGCGGCCTATCGTCTTGCGGGCGCCGCGGCCGACATCGTCCACTTCAACGAACTGCTGGCAGGCGTGCGTTCCGTCCGCGGCTACGACGTCGTGAATTTCCCCGGCGGTTTTTCCTTCGGTGACGATCTCGGTGCGGGCAAGGCGCTGGCGAACAAAATGCGTTTCTGCCGCCTGGCCGGCGGCCGGACCCTCCTGGACGAAATCGCTGCGCATTTGCAGGCGGGCGGATTCGTCCTCGGCATCTGCAATGGATTCCAGGTCCTTGTCAAGTGCGGCCTCCTGCCCAATGTGGGCGGGAATCTCGAGCAAGAGGTCTCCCTGATCGTCAACGACAGCGGCAAGTTCGAGGACCGCTGGGTCCACTGCCGCGCCGAACAACCTCCGCACACGCCGTTTCTGAAAGGCGTTAACATCCTCGCTCTGCCCGTGCGCCACAAGGAGGGCAAACTGGTTTTCCGCGACGACCATATCCGCGCAGCGATCCTTGACCAGGGCCTCTGCGCCCTGCGCTACTGCGACCCCGACGGGAAAATCGCAACCGAATATCCGGCGCGACCCAACGGCGCGGCGCTCTCGTGCGCGGCGCTGACCGACCCCGCCGGCCGCGTGCTGGGCATGATGCCGCATCCCGAGGCCTATTTGTCCAGCTATAACCATCCCGACTGGGCCCGGCGCCGCGCGGCGGCGGGCGGCAGCGAGGAAGGGGAAGGCCTGCGCCTCTTCCGCAACATCGTGGACCATATCCGGAGGAATCGCCCATGAACACCATCCCGGCCATCTGCACGCCCCAACTCCAGCTCCTCCATCGCGGCAAGGTGCGCGACAGCTTCCGTGTGGATGGCGCCACGCGGCTGCTGATCGTCAGCGACCGCATCTCAGCCTTCGACCGCGTGCTGGAAACCCCGGTGCCGATGAAGGGCGAAGTCCTCAGCCGCCTGTCGAATTGGTGGTTTGAAAAAACCGCCGACATGATTCCCAACCACGTCATCCGCGTCGTGGATCCGGCGGCCACACTTGTGCGCGAGGTCGAGCCCATCCGCATCGAGATGGTCGTGCGCGGCTACCTGACCGGCTCCCTCGGCCGCGCCTACGAAAAAGGCGTGCGGACCTTCTGCGGCGCCGCCGTGCCCGACGGCCTCAAGCCCAACGCCCGCTTCCCGCAGCCGCTGGTCACCCCGACCACCAAAGAAAAATGCGACCGAGAAATCAGCCCCGCGGAAATCGTCGCCGAGGGCTGGACCACCGCCGAACGCTACGAACAGATGAAAGCAACCGCCCTGCGTCTCTTCGCGTGCGGCAGCCAGGTGCTGGCCGAAAAAGGCCTGATTCTCGTGGACACCAAGTACGAGTTCGGCCTGCTGGGCGACCAACTGATGCTGATCGATGAAATCCATACCCCTGATTCCTCGCGTCTGTGGGACAGCGCCGCCTACGCGCACGACCCGCTCCAGGTCGAGGCCCACGACAAGGAGTACGTTCGCGCCTGGCTCCGCCTGAACCGCCAGGACGGCGAATACCCCGCCGCCCTGCCGGACGACGTCGTCCGCGAAACCACCCGGCGCTATCTTGAAATATACGAGCGCATTACGGGCCATCAAGTGGCCACGACCGGCGAAGATCCCCGCACGCGCCTGGCGCGCAACCTGTACACGTCCGGCTTGATCAAGGACGGCTTCGTGGCGATCGTGATGGGCTCCAAGGCGGATCTTGAGCACGCCGCCAAAATGAAGGGCGTCATCGAATCCTGCGGTATCTTCGTGGATCTGCGCGTGGCCTCGGCCCACAAGAACGGCGAGGATCTGGTGCCGCTGCTGGCCGGGTATAACCGCGCCATCGAGCCGGGCGCGATCATCGCCGTGGCCGGCCTCTCCAACGGCCTCGGCGGGGCGCTGGCCGCCAACTCCTGTCTGCCGGTCATCAATTGCCCGCCTTTCAAGGACGCTGCGGACATGCTATTGAATCTGAATTCGTCGCTCATGATGCCGTCGCACGTGCCGGCCATGACGGTGGTGAAGCCGCAGGAGGCGGCGCGGGCCGCACTGCGCGCGCTGAACCTGCCACGCCTGAAGGAACGGTTCCTGCAGGATATCAGAAAGATCAAGGACGACCTGCGCCGCGACGACCGGGAAGTCCGGGAGGTCCGCCATGCCTAAGGAAATCTCGCCTCTCGATGGCCGCTACGCCGGCCGCCTCGGCGATCTCGCCGAGCTGTTTTGCGAACAGTCGCTGATGCGACACCGCTGCCGGGTCGAACTGGCCTGGCTCGAGGCGCTGGCCGCCACCGGCCGGTTTTTCCAGCTCGATGCCGCCGGCTCGGCCGCGATCCGCCGGGCGCGGGAATCGTTCGACGACGCCGACTTCGCCGCCATCAAGCGCTTCGAGGCCAAGACTGCGCATGATGTGATGGCGTGCGTCGAGTTCCTGCGCGAGCGCTTCCCGGCGCAGGCCGAATGGATTCATTTCGCCCTGACCTCCGAGGACGTCAACAATCTGGCCTGGAGCCTGATCTTCCGCAACTATGCCACGCGTCTGCAACTGCCTCTGCTGGACAAGATCATCCGCAAGCTGACCGAACTGGCGAAACAGTGGCAGGATGCTCCATTTCCGGCCAAGACCCACGGCCAGCCTGCATCGCCGACCACCGCCGGCAAGGAACTGGCGGTCTTTTTGGCCCGCCTGCTGCGCCAGCGCCGGCAACTGCACGGCTTCTGCTTCCGCGGCAAGCTCAACGGCGCCACCGGTAACTGGTCCGCGTTCGCCGCCGCCGATCCGGATTTCAACTGGATCGCCTGTTCGCGCCAATTCGTGGAAACCCTCGGGCTCGAGTTCAATGCCGTCACCACCCAGATCGAGGATCACGACGCGTGGAGCGAGTACTTCTCCATCACGCGCCGGATCAACACGATCCTGCTCGACCTTGACGTGGACGCCTGGGAGTACATCTCGCGCGGCTTCTTCGGGCAGCGGACCAAGGCGGGCGAGGTGGGCTCGTCCACCATGCCTCACAAGATCAATCCGATCCGCTTCGAGAACAGCGAAGGCAACCTCGTGCTTGCCAACAGCTTGCTCTCCGCGCTGTCCGAGCGGCTGTGCCTCTCGCGCATGCAGCGCGACCTGTCCGACAGCACCGTCGTGCGCAATGTCGGCGTCGCGCTCGCTCACTCGCACCTCGCCTGGCAGGAGACGCTCGCCGGGCTCGAGTCGGTCGAACTCGATGCCGCGGCCTGCCGCGCCGAGTTGGAAAAATCGCCGCAACTGCTGGCGGAGCCCTACCAGATCGTCCTGCGCGGCGCGGGGATGAAGGACGCCTACGAGAAATTGAAAGACCTGACTCGCGGCCGCGCGGTCACGCTCGCCGATTTTCACCGCCTGCTGGATTCGTCTTCCGCGCCTGAGCCCGTGAAACAGCGCCTGCGGAAACTGGACGTGTGCTCCTATACCGGACTGGCCGCGCGCATCTGCCGCGATGTTGTGACCGCCGCCGAGCAGGAGGTTCCGGATTGAAGATTGCCGTCATCGGCCGCGGCGGGCGGGAACACGCCCTCGCCTGGAAGCTGGCGCAAAGCGCCGGAACCGGCAACGTGTACTGCTTGCCCGGCAACGGCGGGACCCCGAACAACCGCCCCGTCGCCGAACACGATTATCCGGCCATCCGCGCATTTTGCGCGGCCGAGGGCGTCGAACTTGTCGTCGTGGGGCCCGAGGCCCCGCTGGCCGGCGGCATCGTGGACGCGCTGGGAGGCGGGCGCTTCCGGATTTTCGGTCCGTCGCACGCGGCGGCCCGTCTGGAGGCATCCAAGACGTGGGCCAAGCAGTTCATGCTGCGCCACGGCATCGCCACCGCCGTTGGCGCTTTTTTTTCGTCTCCGCGCGCCGCGAGCCCGCACGTCCGCGCTCAGCCGGGCGGCATGGTGGTCAAGTACAGCGGTCTCGCCGCCGGCAAGGGTGTATTCATCTGCAGCACCCCCGGCGCCGCGCTTGACGCCTTGAAGAAAATCGAAGCCCGCCACGGCGCGGACGCCCCCGTCGTGGTCGAGGAATTGCTGGAAGGTCCCGAGGTCTCCGTCATGGGTCTCACCGACGGCCGGACCATCCAGTTGCTTCCGCCGTCGCGCGACCACAAGCGCCTGCTCGACGGGGACCGCGGCCCCAACACCGGCGGCATGGGGGCCTACACACCCGTGCCCGACGTGGACGCGGCCACCATGGCGGAAATCCACCGGACCATCATCGCCCCTACGCTCGCGGGGCTGGCCAAGGACGGTATCGAGTACCGCGGCTTCCTGTATTTCGGCCTGATGCTGACTGCCGCGGGGCCGAAGCTGCTGGAGTACAACGCGCGGCTGGGCGATCCGGAAACCGAGGTGCTGCTGCCCGCGCTTGACGGCGATCTGCTGGCGCCGATTCTGGCCTGCTTCGACGGTACGCTGGAGAAGCACCCTTTGGCCGCCAGACCCGGCGCGGTTCTCGATGTCGTGCTCGCGGCCGGCGGCTATCCGGGCGACATCCGCAAGGGCGATCCAATCACCGGAATTGAACAGGCTGACGCGCTGGTGTTCCACACGGGCACCGCAATCCAGAACGGCCAGCTCGTCACCTCCGGCGGGCGCGTGCTGAACGTGGTCGCCCACGGCGCCGACCTCGAATCTGCACGCCGCAAGGTCTATGCCGCGTGCGGGAAAATCCATTTTGAAGGCATGCAGTATCGCACCGACATCGGGCAGGGGAGGGCGTCGGCGTGATTCCGCGCATCGCCATCCTGATATCCGGCCGCGGCAGCAACATGGTCGCGCTGGCCGAAAGCGTGTGTAGCGGGGTGCTGGCCGGGTGCTGCGAAATCGCGGCTGTGATCTCGAGCCGCCCCGGCGTTCCGGGGCTTGCCAAGGCGCAGGAACTGGGCCTGCCGATCGTCGCGCTCGACGCCCGCGCCTTGGGCAAGGAAGCCTATGACGCCGCCTTGCTGCTGGCCCTGGAACAGGCCCGCGCCGACGTGGTTGTGTTGGCCGGATACCTGCGCATTGTTTCGCCGCGGGTGGTCGCAAAATACCGCGGCCGGATTTTGAACATCCACCCGGCCGACACGAAGCTCCACCAAGGACTCCACGGCTACGAGTGGGCCTTCGCCAACGAATTGGCTGCGACGAAAATCACCGTCCATCTCGTGGACGAAGGCCTCGACACCGGCCCCGTCCTCGCGCAGCGCGAGGTGGATCTCCGCGGCACAGGCATCCTCGAAGAAGTCGAGCGCCGCGGCCTCGCCGTCGAACACCGGCTTTATCCCGAAGCCTTGAAAACCTTTTTAACTACGAATTACCCGAATTTCGCGAATGGAACCCCATCCTGTGAATCCTGAACCATCCTGTAATCCTGTCTAAAAAAAATATAATTATGTGTGGAATCCTGGGCATCATCGGACACGACGACATCGCCGGCACGCTGCTGGAGGGCCTGACAGCGATCCAGCACCGCGGCCAGGACGCCGCCGGCATTGTCACCTTCAACCACCGCTTTCACCTGCACAAGGCCGACGGGCTCGTCAGCCAGGCCTTCAAAAAGGTGGACCTGGCGCGGTTTTCCGGCCGGATCGGGCTGGGTCACGTGCGCTACGCCACGCAGGGCTCGACCGACGTGCTCGATGCGCAGCCGACGGTGGTGATGTATCCCTTCGGCCTTGCGATGGTCCACAACGGCAACGTTGTCAACTTCAGCCAGCTCAAGCAGACGCTCTGCGAGGATGCCCACCGTCTGCTGGACACATCCAACGACGTGGCCCTGATCCTCTACGCCCTCGCTGCCGCGCTTGAAACCAAGAATCTGAAAGCTCTGACTCCCGACGCCATTTTCGATTCGGTGCAGGCGGTGCAGGACAAGGTGCAGGGCGCGTATTCGGCGCTGACGATCATCGCTGGCCACGGTCTGCTGGCCTTCACCGATCCCCACGGCATCCGGCCGCTGGTGCTCGGCCGCAAGTACACCGACCGCGGCATGGTCTACGCCTTTGCCTCGGAAACCGACTGTTTCGATTATCTCGGCTTCGAGCTGATGCGCGACCTGCGGCCCGGCGAGGCCGTGCTGATCGACACCGCCGGCAAGGTCCACAGCCGGATCTGCCGCGCTGGACCGCAGGCCTTCTGCGTGTTCGAGTACATCTACTTTGCGCGCGAGGATTCGGTGATCAACGGACGGCTGGTGGCCAGCGAACGCGTGTGCCTCGGCCGGCAGCTCGCCGAGCAGGTCCGCAAGGCGGGGCTCCAGCCCGACATTGTGATTGATGTGCCCGCGTCGGCCTATTTCTTCGCCTCCGGAATGGCAGAGGCGCTGGGCGTGCCTTACCGCCGCGGGCTCGCCAAGAACAACCACATCGGCCGCAGCTTCATCGTGCCGAACCAGGCGCGCCGCGAAAAAATCGTGCGCCAGAAGCTCAACCCGCTCAAGGATGTTGTGCGTGGCCGAAAGGTGGCGGTTGTGGACGACTCGATCGTGCGCGGCACGACCTCGAAGCACATCGTCAAGCTTCTGCGCGAGAGCGGCGCCGCCGAAATCTACTTCGTTTCCGCGGCGCCGCCGATCACGTGCCCCTGCATCTACGGCATCGACATGTCCGTCAAACGGGAGATCATCGCCGCCCATTACGATCCCAGGCAGATCGCCCGCTATCTCGAAGCCGACGCCGTCATCTACCAGTCGCTCGACGACCTGCGCGCGCGCTACTGCGATCTGCCCTGCTGCTATGCCTGCTTTTCGGGCGAGTATCCCACCGGCGCATCGGAGGAAGTCCTCAAGCAATTCGAACAGGAGAAGGAATGCTCCGCCCGGATCTAGAACACATCGCCGTCCTCGATTTCGGCGGGCAGTACGCGCACCTGATCGCGAACCGCGTGCGCGGGCTGGGCGTCTACTGCACCGTGCTGCCGCCCGAGAATTTTCGGCCGGGCGCCGATCCGCGCCTCGCCGGCCTGATCCTCTCCGGCGGCCCGCAGTCGGTGTCCGCCGACCACGTGGCCCTGATGCAGCCCCGGCTCGCGGGCTTCACCAAGCCGATCCTCGGGATTTGCTTCGGCCACCAGTTGCTCGCCAAACTGTTCGGCGGCGGCCTCGCCCGCGGCCGCGAACGGCAGTACGGTCCCACACCCATCCGCTGCGATCCGAGGACGCGGCTCTTTCATGAATTGCCGGCGGAGCAATTGGTTTGGATGAGCCACGGCGACCACGTCGCCCAGCTGCCGGACGGCTTCCGTGCCACGGCGTCAGCCCCCACGTGCGCCATTGCGGCCTACGAGGCGGAAGGCCGCCCCGTCTTCGGCCTGCAGTTCCATCCCGAAGTCGTCCACACCCCCCATGGCAGCGCCATGCTCAGGAATTTCCTCGAATTGTGCGCCATCCGCACGCCATGGATCCCCGAAAGCATGAAGCAACGCGTCATCGGGCAGACCCGCCAGGCGGCCGGAGATGCCATGCTCTTCCTGCTGGTCTCCGGCGGCGTGGATTCGCTGGTGACGTTGCAGGTATGCATCGCGGCCGTCGGTGCCGACCGCGTCCGCTCACTGCACGTGGACACCGGCCTGATGCGCCTCGGCGAGTCGGATGACATCCTGAAATTCCTCGCCGCCGAAGGCTTCCGCAACATCGAAATCGAACGCGCCGAGCCGGTCTTTTTGCGCGAGCTCGCCGGCGTGGCCGACCCGGAGCAAAAGCGCGCCATCATCGGCCGCCTGTTTGTCGAAGTCCTGCGGAAGAAATTGCAGGCGCTGAACCTCGGCGACAACTGGAAACTGGTGCAGGGCACGATCTATCCCGACACCATCGAAAGCGGTGGCACCCCGAACGCCGCCAAGATCAAGACTCACCACAACCGCGTGCCGGAAATCCAGGCCATGATCGAGCGCGGACTCGTCGTCGAACCCCTGCGCGAACTCTACAAGGACGAGGTCCGCCGGCTCGGCCGCGAACTCGGCTTGCCGCAGGCCCTGCTCGACCGCCATCCGTTCCCCGGCCCCGGCCTTGGCATCCGCCTGCTCTGCCACGACGGCCAAACGCCAGTGCCCCCGGAATTCGCCGATCAGCCGCGGCTTGACCACATTTTGCAGTCTGGAGCCGGGACGCCCTCGTCCCGGAAATCTAAATCCACCCGACGAGGGCGTCGGGTCTCCATTTTGCAAGGCCGCATCCTGCCGGTGAAGAGCGTCGGCGTGCAGGGCGACGAACGCTCCTACCGCCATCCGGCCGTGATCTGGAACCCGGCCGGCAAACTTCCGGATTGGCCAATGCTCAACACCCTCGCCAACCGGCTCGTCAACGAATTGGCCGACATCAACCGCGTCGTGCTCTGCCTCGACGACCTGACCCGCGAGCACTTCGAGCTGCGCAAAATGTTCGTCACCCGCGAAGGACTTGATCGGTTGCGCCGGGTGGACGACCTCCTGCACAGTTGCATCGCGCACATCCCGGAAATCTGGCAGGCGCCGGTCATATCGCTGCCGCTGTTCGACCGGCAGGGCAACCAGGCTTTCGTGCTGCGTCCGGTCTGCTCGAAGGATGCCATGACGGCCGACGTGTATCCCATCGCTTTCGATTTGCTGGCCGAGCTGGCTGAAAAAGTCCGCGCCGTGCCTGGCGCCGGGCACCTCTTCTACGACCTGACCACCAAACCGCCGGGGACCATCGAATGGGAATGAAGTTTCAAATCCGAAATGCCTGCTGGCTCGGCGACGACGCCTGGTTCCACCACGGCACAATTTCCATCGCGAACGGTCGCATCATGAAGCTGGAGAGCGACTTTGCCAGCGACACGCCATCCGCCGGCGAATTCATTGTGCCGGGGCTGATCGATGCCCACGTCCACCTGCGCGAGCCGGGGCAACCCTACAAGGAAGGCATCGCCAACGGGACGCTCGCCGCGCTCAAGGGCGGCGTGACCACCGTGCTCAACATGCCCAACAACGTGCCGCCGACCGCCTCCCTCGCGCGGCTCGAAGCCAAGCGCGCGCTGTTCGCCCAAAAATCGCGCGTCAACTACGGCCTGTTTTTGCAGGCCCGCATCGGCGGCCCGCGCGCGCCGGAGAGTGCCGCCGGCGTCAAGATCTACATGGCCAAATCGTCCGCCCTGGCCGCGGTCCGCGACCCCGCCGCTCTCGCCCAGATCTTCCGCCTTCAGAACCGCGTGGTCGTCCACGCCGAGGACGAGCGGGAGTTTTCCACAGGGTGGAAAAAAAGTTTCCACAGGGTGGAAAAAACGGGCGAAATTTTCCACAGTGTGGAAAAAAGTTTTCCACAGTGTGGAAAACTTCCCCATCACCTGCGCCGGCCGCGGGCGGCGGTGGTTGCGGCCTTGCAGAGCATCGCCACGGCCTGGCGGCGGGTGCCACCGAAAGAGCGGCCGCGGCTGGTCATCGCCCATTGCAGCACCGTCGAGGAAATCGACTGGGTGCGGAAGATGAAGCGGCAAGGCCACGACGTTTGGGCCGAAACCTGCCCGCACTATTTCCTGTTCACCGAACAGGATGATCGCGCGCGCGGCCCGGCATTGCAGGTGAATCCGCCGCTGCGGACCGAAGAAGACCGCGCGGCGGTTTTTGCGGCGGTGCAAGACGGCGGCATTGATTTCATCTCGACCGATCACGCGCCGCATTTGCCGAAGGAAAAGGCGGCGGACTCGCCGCCGTCGGGCATCGCGGGCCTGGAATGGTTCGGGCCGGTTTTGCTGACGCTGACCATGCGCGGGGAAATCTCGTGGCAGCGCTACCTAAAGCTGGCCGGCCAAAAGGCCGCGCAGTGCTACGGGATCGAAGGCCGCGGGCTGGTGCGCGAAGGCGCTTGGGCCGATCTGGCGATCGTGGCGAACAAGCCGCCGGCGGCGGCCCAGGAAAAAATCGTGACCCGTGCAGCGGTTCACCCCTATCCGCAGTTCGAATTCGCCGTCGGCATTCGGGCTACGCTGGTCAACGGACGGCTGGCATGGACGGATGGGCGCGTGCGACCCGGCGTACACGGCAGGGAGGTGTATGGGTGAAGACCGACACGCGGCAATTTGTTCAGTTTCTCGTGGACAGCGGCTGCCTGAAGTTTGGCGACTTCCAGCTCAAGTCCGGCGACCGTTCGCCGTTCTTCGTCAATCTCGGTCAGGCCGACAGCGGGGCCAAGCTGGACGTACTCGGCCGTGCGCTGGCCGCGGCGGCGGCCGCGGCGTTTCCGCAGGCGACGCTGCTGTTCGGGCCGGCCTATAAGGGCATTGCGCTGGCGGTGGCCACGGCGGCCGCGGCGTGGCGGCACCACAACCGCGATTTCCGGTTTTTCTACGACCGCAAGGAGGCCAAGACGCACGGTGAGCGCGGGCTGTTCATCGGGCATCTGCCCCAGCCCGGCGAGGCGGTGGTGTTGGTGGACGACGTGCTGAGCGACGGCGGTACCAAGGTGGCGGCCATGGCGGCGATCGAAGCCGCGTTCCAGACCCGCCCCGTCGGCATCGTGGTGGCCGTAGACCGGCGCCGGCGCGCCACGCCGCTGCCCACAGGCCTGCCTCCCGTGGCGGCGGTCGTTACGCTGCCCGACCTGTGCGACTACCTCGCCGAGACCGGCGACGCCGTCCGCCTGAACGCCATGCAAAAATTTTACGAAGGAGAAAAGTGATGGCCAAGCAATACAAAATCATTCCTGCGCTCGACACGGCCGACCTCGGCGCGGCGCTGCGGCTGGTGTGCCGCGTGGCGGGGCGCGAATCCGTCTACGGTTTCAAGCTGGGCTTCGCGCTGGGGCTGGGCCATGGCCTGCCCGAGACCGTCCGGCGCATTCGCGAGTGGACCGACAAGCCCCTGATCTACGACCACCAGAAGGCGGCCACCGACATTCCAGACACGGGTGCGCTTTTCGGCGACGTGATGAAAACGGCCGGCATCAACGAGGTGATCCTGTTTCCGCATACGGGCCCGCGCACGCTCGCGGCGTGGACGCAGGCGCTGCAGGAACGGGATCTCAAGGTCATTGTCGGCGCGGTGATGACGCATCCGGCCTATCTGGTATCGGAAGGCGGGTTCATCGCCGACGCGGCCGCGGCGGCGATCTGCAAGCAAGCGGCGGGATTGGGTGTAGCGGCGTTCGTGGTGCCGCTGACCAAGCCGGAAGTCGTGGCCAAATTGGCGCAGGAGGTGCCCTTCACGGTCCAGCAGGAATTCTACTCGCCGGGCTTCGGCGCGCAGAAAGGCGACCCGGCGCGGTTTCCAATGCTGGCCAGGCATTACCTGATCATGGGCCGGTCGCTGCTTGCCGCCGCGGACCCGGCGAAGGAACTGGCCAACACCGAAAAACAACTGGGAATAGGAGAGGCGACAGGATCCACAGGATGGACAGGGATAAAAGCAGGATCGAAATCCTGTACATCCTGATCATCCTGCAATCCTGTCTAGAACGAATATGAAAAAAGACCTGATCTCGATTGACGACCTGCGGCTGGAGCAGATTCTGAACTATCTCGACCTCGCGGCGCGGGTGGCGGCGATTCCGGACGCGGAAAAGTTCCGTTTCCTGCCGGGGCGGATTCTGGCGACGCTGTTCTTCGAGCCCAGCACGCGCACACGGCTGAGCTTTGAATCGGCCATGACCCGGCTCGGGGGACGGGTCATCGGGTTTTCGGAGGCGGCGGGCTCCTCGACGGCCAAGGGCGAATCGTTCTCCGACACGATCCGGACAGTGGAGCAGTATGCCGATATCATCGCAGTGCGGCACCCGAAGGAGGGCACAGCGCGGCGGGCGGCCGAGATCAGCCGCCTGCCGATCCTCAACGCCGGCGACGGCGCGAACCAGCACCCGACCCAGACGCTGCTGGACCTCTACACGATACGCAAGTTCTTCGGCCAGGTGGACGGCCTGCGGATCGCATTGGTGGGGGATTTGAAATATTCGCGCACGATCCATTCGCTGTGCCGGGCGCTGCTGATGTTCGACGGGGTGGCCATGACCCTGGTGTCGCCCGAGAGCTTGAAACTGCCCGGCTACCTGCTGAAGGCGGCCAAAGGAACAACGGCCACCTTCCGCGAGACCAGCAGCCTGGAGGAGGCCATCCGCGAAACCGATCTCGTCTACATGACCCGCATTCAGAAGGAGCGTTTTCCCGACGTGGTGGAGTACGAAAAGGTCAAGGATGCCTATGTGCTGGAGGCCGGAATGCTCGCCGGCGTACCGGCCCGCTTCAAGGTGCTGCATCCGCTGCCGCGGGTGAACGAGATTTCGCCGGACGTGGACGCCACGCCGCATGCGGGCTATTTCGAGCAGGCCCGCAACGGCGTGATCATGCGCGAGGCCCTGATCCTCGACTTGCTCGATGCCCGGCCGGCAAGGAGCACGCCATGACTCCCCAGAGCCAGATTCTCCTGATTCCCAAGATCGAATGCGGCTATGTGATCGACCACATCCCGGCCGGGCTCGGCATCCAGGTCATGGCGCTGATCGGGTGCCATCCGGAGCTGGAGGCAGCCGTGGTGACGCTGGGCCTGAACTACAAGAGCACGCGGATGGGCCGCAAGGACATGATCAAGCTGCAGACGAAATCCCTGCCGCCGCGGCTGCTGCAAATGCTGGCGCTGGTGAGCCCTGGCGTGACCATCAAGCGCATCGCCAACTATGAGGTGGTCGAGAAGGTCGTGATCCAGGTGCCGGAGCTGTTTGACAATCTGGCGCGCTGCATCAACCCCAACTGCATCACCAACGTCGAGCCGCACATCGGGACGCGCTTCAAGCGGCTGGAATCCGGTTCGCGGCATTTCAAGTGTGCGCACTGCGAGCGCGTCTGCACGCTCGACGAACTGGCGGGGCACCTCAAGGCATGAATCCGCTAGCCGTCCGGATTGCCGGAATCGCGCTTGAATCGCCGCTGGTGCTGGCGTCGGGGGTGCTGGGTACGACAGCATCCTCGCTGCGGCGGGTGGCGCAGGCGGGCGCGGGGGCGGTCACGACGAAGTCGTGCAGCCTTGCGCCGCGCCCGGGGCATCCGGCCCCGTGCATCCTGCCGTGGAAGGGCGGGATGCTCAACGCCGTCGGGCTGTCCAATCCGGGCATCGAGGGCGCGCTGGAGGAAATTACCGAATACCGGCGGACCTGCCGGACGCCGCTGTTCGTCTCGATCTTCGCGGGCAGCCCGGCGGAGTTCGGGGAATTGGCGCAGCGGGTTGCGGCGGCCAAACCGGATTTGATCGAAGTCAACGTGTCCTGCCCGAACGTGGAATCCGAATTCGGCGCGCCCTTCGCCGCGGACCCCGCCGCCTGCGCGGCGGTGACGCGGGCGGTGAAGGAGAACGCCGGCGGCATTCCGGTTTCCATCAAGCTCGCGTCGCAGTGTGCCTCCATCGCGAAAATGGCGGAGGTCTGCCAGCGGAGCGGGGCGGACGTGCTCACGGCCATCAACACGGTCGGCCCGGGGATGTGGATTGATCCCGGCGCCGGCCGGCCGGTGCTGTCGAATCTTGTCGGCGGCGTTTCCGGAACGGCCATCCTGCCCATCGCGGTGCGGGCGGTCTACGAAATCCGCCGCGCGGTGGATTTGCCGATCATCGGCACGGGCGGGGTGTCGTGTGCGGCGGATGCGCTGCAACTGATCATGGCCGGGGCGGACGCCGTCGGCCTCGGCAGCGCCATCTACGGCGGCGGAATCGGCTTGTTCGACGAGATCAATCGAGGATTGGCCGATTTCCTCCAGAGCCGGGGATATCAGTCCCTGCACGAGGTTCATGGAATGGCGCACGAAAAAGGCAAGCCATGAAAAGTTTGGCATTGCCCAGTCATGAAATGCACACGCTGCCGATCGAGGACATCGTCGTCCACCACGAAGGGCTGAAGAGTTACCTGTTCCGCCAGACGTTCGATATCGAGCCGGGGCAGTTTGTGATGCTGTGGCTGCCGGGCGGGGACGAGAAGCCGTTTTCGGTGTCCGATGTGCGAGACGGGCGGATCGAAATCACCGCCCGGGCGGTCGGACCGTTTTCACGCGCGCTGATGGCCTGCAAGGTCGGCGGTTTTCTCGGCTTGCGCGGGCCGTTCGGACGCGGTTTCCGTCCGCGCGGGCGCGGGCTGATCGTGGGCGGCGGCATAGGCATCGCGCCGCTGCGCTATCTGGTCCACCGGCTGGCGCAGGACGGTATGGAATGCCAAATCGCCCTTGGCGCGCGCACGGCCCGGGAGTTGATGTTTGCCGCCGACTTTGTACGCCGGGGGGCGCGGCTGGCGACGGATGACGGGAGTTTGGGCGAAAAAGTCATGGTGCTGGCGCTGGCCGAACGGCTGTGTGCCGCCGAAAAGTTTGACGTGATCTACGGTTGCGGGCCGGAGGTCCTGTTGGTCGGGCTTCATCAGTTGGCGGCGACAGTTGGCTGCGACTGCCAGCTTGCGCTGGAACGCCACATGAAGTGCGGGATCGGCATCTGCGGAAGCTGTTGCGTGGACGGCAGCGGCATCTGCATCTGCCGCGAAGGGCCCGTGCTAGATCGCGCGGAGCTGGACCAGGTGGCGGATTTCGGCCGGCCGCATCGCGACGCCACCGGAGCCCGGAAGAATTGACCGACCAACCTGCTCCCGATGCAGTCCGGGAACTGGCGTTATGTCAGCCGGAGCATGCGGAGCCAGTCGCGGAAATCGCGCGGGAGGGGGGCGGCGGCCGAGACGGTTCGGCCGGTGACAGGATGCCCGAAATGCAGTTCCGAGGCATGCAGCATCTGGCGGGGCACGCCGGGAAAATCGGCGCTGCGGGCGCTGAAGTATTGCCGGTCGCCCAGGATCGGGTGCCCGATGTGGTGCAGATGGATCCGGATCTGGTGGGTGCGGCCGGTTTCGATGGCAACCGTGACATGCGCGCTGCGCGGCGGACGTGTTTGCACGGCAACCTGTCGCACGTGGCTGACGGCGGGCAAGTGGTCCACGGGTACGCGGATGTCCAGTTGAGGTTCAGGCAGGTTGCCGGCGACCAGCGCATGATACCGCTTGCGGACCCGGCCTTGCTCGAACTGGGCGATCAACGCGCGGCGGGTGTCTTCGTCCTTGGCAAAAAGCACGCACCCGGAGGTGTCCTTGTCGAGACGGTGGACGGCCCGCAGGGCGGGCAGGCCAAGCTGATCGCGCAGGCGGGCTTCCAGGGATTTTTCGCCGGTGGTGAGCAGTCGCGGCGGCTTCTCGGCCACGAGAAAAAGCGGATCGTCCAGCAGGATGCGGACGGCGGCGGCCGTGGCCGGCTGGGGGGCCAGGGCGGCGGCGAGCACTTCGACCGCGTCGCGGGTCTGGAGCAAATGCCTGGCCATCCAGATGCGCCGGCCGTTGACGAACACCAGGCGGTCATCGAGCAGACTTTTGGCTGCGCGTCGCGAAAGGCCGAGGTGTTCCGCCAAATGAGCCAGCAATTCCGTCCCGTTGCGCCGCGCGGGCGGCAGGCGGCGAAGGGCGGGGGTGCGGGGTGCCGGGCGTTTCATGCGGGGCAACATAGCGCGGCGCAGGGTCAGCCGTCGAGGCGGAAGGGGGAGAAGCGAGTGCGGGTGTCGTAGGGATCGGACTGTTCGGCGCGCTTGAGGCGGTGCACGATCCAGTAGGTCAGCGGAGTCGCCAGGACTTCATAAGCGGTCTTGAGCAGGAAGTTCCAGCAGGCGACCCGGACCACGAGTTGGACCGGCCAGACGCCGCCGAAGGCAAGGACGGTGAAGAGGAGCGAATCCAGGCCTTCGCCGGCGATGGTGCTGCCGATGGTACGCATCCAGAGATGGCGGCCGGTCATCCAGACCTTCATCTTGGCCATGACCCAGGCATTCAGAAACGAGCCGCACCAGAAGGCAACGAGACTGCCGAACACGACCCGCGGAGTTTGAAGAAGAATAGCGGCAAAGGCGTCCTGCATCTCCCAGCCGGGGGCCGGGGGCAGCAGCGCAACCAGCGAAAAAGCGGCTGCCGCGAAGAAGTTCAGGGCAAACCCCAGCCAGATGACGCGTCGGGCCTGGGCGTATCCGTACACTTCAACCAGGATGTCGCCGAAAATGTAGGAGACCGGAAACAGCAGGTTGCCGCCATCCATCGTGATGAACGGCAACCCGGGAAGAGTCAGGGGCTTGATGGCGCTGACGTTGGAAACGACCAGCACGGTGCAGAACACCGCGCTGATCGGTCCCAGCCAGCGCCGGGCGGAAACGGGGAAGGATTCCCCGGAGGGCATTATTTCCCGAACGGATTGATGTTTTTCAGCGCGCCGCCGACGGCGTCGCCGACGGCCTTCCCGGCATCCACCGCGCCGCCGACGACAGCCTTGCCCGCGTCGGTTGCGCCGCCAACGACGGCCTTCCCGGCATCCACGGCCCCTTCGCCGACGGCCAGGGCGCCTTCGCCGACGGCCTTGCCGGCATCGCCGATCAGGTTGCCCGCACCGGCAATGGCGGTGCCGGCGGCTCCGGCGACGGCATTGAGGATTTCACGGATGGCCTCGGGAATGCTGACGCCTTCCTTTTCCTTGCCCAGATCCGTCAGGGTAATGGGGGGCAGGGGAATGGGAATGGCCCCGCCGCCGGTCAGGGCCGCCGCTCCGGTGATGGAGAAGTTCATCTTGCTGCCGGTGATGGAGAGTTTTTCAATGACGACCTTCTTGCCGGGCTTTTCATCTTTGGGCGGCTCTGCCTTGGCTTCGCCTTCTTCTTCAGGTTTCTCTTCCTTGCCGGCCGAGAGCTGGTCGATCAAGGCGCCGAGATTGCTGTTGAGCAGGCCCTTTTCATAGGTCAGTTCAAGGCCTTCGATGGTGATTTCCCGGATGACCATGGTGTCTGAAAGCAGGGTGGAGTTGTCGATATCCACCCGGACCGACCCGAGGTCAAACAGGCCCGGGGTGTTGAAGCCCTCGGGATTGCCGATGTGGAGGCCGCTGAGGGCGGCTTTGCCGCGCAGGAGAGAAATGTCGGCGTTGGCCAGGGTGGCCTCCACGCCGAGGGCGCCGGGTGCGGCGGCGTTGAAGCCCTTCAGGATCATTTTGTCCAGGGACAATTCCAGGACGACGAACAGAACGGCCAGGACGACGAGGACGCCAACCAGGATCTTCAACAGCGTTTTCATGGGCTCGATTCCTTGGATACCGCCGGATTTCACCTGGGCGCCGGGTACGGGGCCTGCAGGAATCCAGCGCCATAAACATAGCGCGGCGGACGGTGGCAATTCCAGCAAATTTCCGCAAACACTTGCCTGGCGCCAGGGGGGCGGGTTGCTTCTGCACGCGGGCCGGAGCCGGAGGAATGCTTATTTCACGAATGTGAAGCGGGCGCCGATGGGGAAATGGTCGCTGTAGCCGCCGCGGTAGACTTCCTGGCCCACAAAAGAGGGCACGGGGGCGCCTTTGCGGCGGCCGCGGGGTTCGGTCATGAAGGCGGGCTGGAGAATCCAGAGGGAATCGTCGTCGTATTCGATGCGAGTGCTGTCGAGGAGGGCGCCGGAGGCGATGATTTGGTCATACATGCGCCAATCGGTGCGTCCGCGGAAGGAGTGGAAGAAGGTGCCCCGGCCCTGCTCGGACTTGGCGGTGGTGAGATTGTAAAGCGCGTCGGGCTTGTAGCCGGAGGGCGAGGGATAGGGTTTGACATCGAGGACGATCCGGATAGAGCGGCTGGCGGGTTCGTCGTTGAAATCGCCCAGGATAAGGATGTGGGCGGCGCGGTCGCGGTCAAGGAGGCCGCCAATGGCGCGCTGCAGGGTGCGGGCGGCAGCGAAACGGTCGGGATCGGATTCCTCGACGCCGGCGCCGCGGGAGGGCCAGTGGTTGACGAAGACATGCAGGGGTTTTCCGCGCGGGTCCTGGAAGGTGGCTTGGAGAATGTCACGGGTTTCACGCCGCCACTTCAGCCGGACGGGGTGGGTCATGGAATGGCGCAGGGTGAAGGTGTCCCGGTTGTAGAGCAGGGCGGTATCAATGCCGCGGGGGTCGGGGGAATCGTAGTGAACAATGCCGTACGGCTGGGCCGGGAGGCGTTGGATCAGTTCTTCCAGCACCTGGCGGTTTTCGATTTCCTGCAGGCCGAGGAGGTCGGGGCCTGCGCCATGGTTCATGTCCGAAATGACCCGGGCGAGGTTGTCGAGCTTGGTTTCGAAGCGGACACGGGTCCAGCGGGTGGTCGGGTTGTGCGGCAGAAATTCGTCGTCGTAGGGGTTGTCCGGATCGTCGTCGGTGTCATAGAGGTTTTCGACATTCCAGTTGGCCACGTGAAACGCATCGGGCGCCGCCGGCCCGGAGAGGGGCAGGAGGAGAAAAACACCGAGCCAGCCGATGAGAACCGGTTGCCGTTTCGGGGCCATCCGCCTCTTAAATCCGCTCAGGGGTTTCGATGCCGAGCAGGTCCAGCCCGTGGCGGAGGACCTTGGCCGCGAGATCGCACAGGCGCACGCGGCTTTCGCGGAGGCCGGCGTCGGCCTTGAGGAAGGGAACGTTCTGGTAGAAGGAAGAGTACGCCTGCGACAGGTCGTAGAGGGCATCGGCGAGGAGCGAGGGTTTTTCCTGTTCGGCGGCATCGCGCACGGCGTCGGGATAGCGCGCGAGGCGCAGGGCCAGGCGGCGGGCCTGCGGAGTATCGAGGTCGAGGGGCACGCGCATGAAGTCGATGCCGGGGAAGCGCTCGGCATGCTTGTCGATGACGGAGGCGATGCGGGCGTGGGCATATTGCAGGTACGGCGCGGAGTTGCCGTCCATGGCCAGGGCTTTCTCCCACGTGAAGGTCACGGCCGACTGCGGATTCTGCGAGAGGTCGGCGTATTTGACGGCGCCGATGCCGACGGCACGGGCAACGGCCTGCTGCTGGCTGGCGGGCATGTCGGGAGAGGCGGTTTTGACGATCTCCAGAGCGCGCTTTTCGGCTTCGTCGAGCAGCAGGTCGAGCTTGATGGCGTTGCCCATGCGCGTGGAGAGCAGTCCGTCGGGAAGGCGCATCAGGCCGAACCAGACATGGCGCAGCGGGGTTCGCACGCCGGCTTTTTGCGCCACGGCGAAAAACTGGCGGAAATGGAGTTGCTGGCGCTCATCGGTCACATAGATGATGGCATCGGGACGAAATTCCTCGACGCGCGAGAAGACGGTGGCGAGGTCTGTGGTGGCGTAGTTGTAGCCGCCGTCGGACTTGCGGACGATGCAGGGCGGGAGCTTTTCATCATCGAGGAAGGCGACCAGGGCGCCTTCGGATTCGCGGACGAGCCCGAGGGCCTGCAGTTTCTCGATCAGGGCGGGGAGCGCATCGTGGTAATAGGATTCGCCGCGGGTCAGTTCGAAGGAGACGCCCAGGCGCCCGTAGATGCGAGCGAGGTCGGCAAGCGACACCTCCATGAACTTGCGCCAGAGGGCACGGTTTTCCGAGTCGCCGGCTTGCAGCTTCACGAGTTCGGCCCGGCACTGGTCCTCCCAGGCGGGGTCGGCCTCGGCCTTTTGGCTCGACAGCACATAGATGCGTTCCAGTTCGTGAACCGGAGCGGCCGCGAATTGGGCGGGGTCGAGGAAGTGGCGGTAGCCCATGATGAGTTTGCCGAACTGGGTGCCCCAGTCGCCGAGATGGTTGTCGCTGATGACGGTGCAGCCCAGGGCGCGGTGGATGCGCTTGAGGGCGTCGCCAATGACCGTGGAGCGGATGTGGGCGACGTGCATCGGCTTGGCGACGTTCGGCGAGGAGTAGTCGAGGATCAGCGTCTGGCCGGCACCCGGTTGCGGGATGCCGAGGAGGGGATCGGCCTGCATGGCTTCGAGATGGCGCGCCAGGGCGGATTCGGAAAGCGTCAGGTTGATGAAGCCGGGCCCGGCGATCTCCGCCCTGGCGCTCAGGCCATCAGCGGGAATCCGGGCGGCAACCTGTTCGGCGATTTTGCGCGGCGGCAGGCGCAGGACCTTCGCGGCGGCCATGGCGCCGTTGCACTGGTAGTCGCCGAAGGCTTCGTCGCCGGCGGGCAGGGCGTCCAGCGGCAGGCCGGAGAGGTCCGCGCCGGGAAACGCCGCTTGAAACGCAGCCCGAAGGTGCGCGGACAGGATTTCTTTGAGCGTCTGCATAACAGCCGGGGAACCTTAACTACGAATTAATCGAATTGCACGAATGGGAAGGGGCTAGAAAACGTTCATATTCCAATTTGGGATAGTGACTGAAATTGACCAGCAAAGCCAGTATCTTGCCGGTAGCTTTCAGGTAATTGATGACTTGGGCGCGGTGTTCGTCGCTCAAGTTCTTTGCCGACTTGATTTCCACGATGATTTTATCGAAACAGAGAAAATCCGGTTGATAAGTTTGTTTGAGGGATTTCGTTTTGTAGCACAGTTTCAGTTGGGGATGCTCGATAAATGGGATGCCTTGATCTCTGAACTCCATTGCCAGGCATTCCTGATAGACCGCTTCCAGGAATCCGTGTCCCAATTGATTGTAGACTTCGAAACAGGCTCCAACGATCTTGAAGCTTTCTTCCTTGAACAGGATTTCGGTTTTCATTCGTTTAATTCGCGCAATTCGTAGTGGGTCTTCCGGCGGTTCAGCACTCGCCGAATTCGCTGGGCCGGTCGGGATGGGTGGGCAGGACGCGGATGCGGTCGAGGCCGGCGGCGGCCAGGCGGTTGCGGACGATCTGCATGGCCAGCTCGAGGGTGTTGCACTCGCGGCTGAGATGGGCCAGGAAGACTTGCTGGAGGGTCTCGCCGGCGATTTCAGTCAAGAGCATCGCGGCGGTTTCGTTGGAGAGATGTCCCTGGCGGCCACGGATCCGCTTTTTGAGGGCCCAGGGCCGGAAGGAATTCTGCAGGAGGGTTTCATCGTGGTTGGCCTCCAGCACCAGGAGCTGGCAGCCGCGCAGGCGCTCGCGGGTCACCTGGGTGGGGATGCCGAGGTCGGTGGCCACGCCCAGGCGGGAGGTGCCGCAGGTCAGGACGAATCCGACGGGATCGTAGGCGTCGTGAGGCAGGGGGAAGGGCAGGATTTCGATGTCGCCGATGGCGAAGCGCGAGCCGGAACTGAAAAGGTTCCAGGGCAGATCCTGGGCGTTCCGGATGGCGAGAGCGGTATCGCGGTTGGCATACAGGCCCAGACCGAGCCGCTTGTGAAGCTGGAGCAAGCCGGCGATGTGATCGGCATGCTCGTGCGAGATGCAGATGGCGCGCAGCTTGGCGGGATCGAGGCCGGCCGCGGCCATCCGGCGCAGGGTTTCCCGCGCGGACAGCCCGGCGTCGATGAGGAGTGCCGTGGTCGGGCTTTCCACATGGATGCAATTGCCGCTGCTGCCGGAGGCGAGCACGCAAACGCGGAGTTGGGTGGCAGGGGGCATGGGGGCTTCGGAAACAGAATATTCAATATCCAACATTCAATGTCCAATGTCCAGGCGGGGACGGTCAGGAGGGGGCGCCATCGGGAAGGGCCTCGGCGGCGGGCGGGGCCGGTTCCGGCGCGGCCGGCGCCTCGGCCGGCGCCTCGGCGGGCGCGGCTTCGGCGGCCTTGCGGCGTTTCAGAAATTCCCGGGCCAGCTGGCGATAGGCGGCGGCCCCGGTGCAATTGGGGTCGTAGGCGAGGATGGGCAGGCCGTGGGAGGGGGCTTCCGCCAGGCGCACGGAGCGGGGAATGACCGATTCGTAGATCTGGGCGGGGAAGTGCGTGCGGATTTCGTTGACGACCTGTTGGGAGAGATTGGTGCGCACGTCAAACATGGTCATGACGATGCCTTCGACGGCCAGGCGGGGCGCGGCGCCGGTGTCGTGAAGCTTCTTGACCAGATTCAGGATGATGCTGATGCCTTCGAGCGCGTAGTATTCGCATTGCATGGGGATCAGCAATCCATCGGCGGCGCACAAGGCGTTCATGGTGAGAATGCCCAGGGATGGCGGGCAGTCCACGAGGATGAAATCGTAGCGCGATTCGGCTGCCAGCGGCTCGAGGGCCAGCGCCAGGCGCTGCAGGTAGTGGTCGGCGCGGGCGACGTCGATCTCCGCCCCCGCCAGGTCCACTTCCGAAGCGACCAGATCCAGGCGGTCCATGGCCGTTTTCTGGATGACGCTGGTCAACGGCTTGTCGCTCAACAGGATGTCGTAGATGCTGGCGCCTGCGGTCTTGGCCAGGCCCAGCCCGCTGGTGGCGTTGGCCTGGGGATCGAGATCGATCAGCAGCACCTTCTTGCGCCGCTCGGCCAGGCAGGCGGCCAGGTTGACGGCTGTGGTCGTCTTGCCGACGCCGCCTTTCTGGTTGGCAATCGCGATGACGGGAGTGGGCATTGAGGGGTATCCTTGTGCAACGGGTTTGGGGGGCATTATAGCGGTTGGGATCGGCACGCAAACCTTTTTCGCCCGGGACCGTCCCCAGGAATAAAAGATGAAGCGCAGCGGAAATAAGGTAGAATGGCCGCCGGGATGAAGAAAGCGCGAAAACAATGGCTGGTGCTGTTCGACATCGACGGCACCCTGCTGGACACGCACGGGGCGGGGCGCGAGGCGTTCGTCCGGGGTCTGGCCCGGTGGTCGGGCGTCCGGGATGAACTGGCCGATGTGTCATTTGCGGGGAATACGGATCGCAACGTGCTGGATCAGGTGGCGGCAACCCGCGGATGGCGGCTGGGCCCGGCGGACATCCAGCGGATTTTCGGTTTCATTGCCGAGGAATTGCGGCAGCTCCTGCAGGACAGCCCGGCCCGGGCCATTGCCGGGGCGCACGACTTGCTCGGGCGGCTGACTACGGCCGGCGCCGCGCTGGGGCTGGTGACCGGGAACATCCGCGTGTGCGCCTATCTCAAGCTGGGCAGCGTCGGATTCGACCGGTTTTTCCGCTTCGGCGGCTTCGGCGACGACCATCCCCAACGGACCCGGATCGTTCACGCGGCGCTGGCGGCCGCGCGCGCGGCCGGCATCGACCTGGCGACCACCGCCGCCTGCCTGGTGGGCGATACGCCGTTCGATGTCGCCGCCGGCCAGGCGGCCGGCATGCCGGTCATCGGCGTGGCCACGGGGGCCTACGACGAGGAGGCATTGCGGGCGGCGGGGGCGCAGCGGGTCGCGGGGGATTTGTCCGGCCCGGACCGGTTCCTGCAATGGATGGATGAAGCCCTGCGTTGAATTTATAGGGAGATCGTTCGAACCATGAGAAACACCAAGATTGTCGGCACCATCGGCCCCGCTTCGGATACCCGGGAAATCCTGGGGCGGATGCTGGACGCCGGCCTGAACGTTGTCCGGCTGAATTTTTCACACGGCACGCGCGAAGCGCATGCCGCCAAGATTGCCCTGGTACGGGAACTGGCCGCCGGGAAAGGGCTGCCGATCGCCATTTTGCAGGATCTGGCCGGGCCCAAGATCCGGACCGGGGCCTTTGCCTGCGGCAGCATCGAACTGCACCCCGGCGACGAATTCATCCTGACCGCCCGCGATGTCCCCGGCAGCTCCCGGGAAGTGGGCTTGACCTATCGGGAACTGCCCCGCGACGTGAGCCCCGGCGACACCCTGCTGCTGGCCGACGGCGCGTTGGAATTGCGCGTGGAACAGGTGACCGGTCCCGACATCCATTGCCGCGTGATCCTGGGCGGCCGCCTGAGCAGCCACAAGGGCATCAACCTGCCCTCCCGCAGCGTGCGCGCGCCGATCCTGACCCCGAAGGATCACGAGGATCTCGCGTTCGGACTGGCCCAGGGCGTGGACTATGTCGCGCTCTCGTTCGTGCGCTCGGCGGCCGACATCGAAGTGGCGCGCGCCTTCATGCGCGCTCAGGGCCGCCAGTGCCCGCTCATCGCCAAGATCGAGAAGCATGAAGCCCTGGACCAACTGGATGCGATCATCGCCGCGGTGGATGGCGTCATGGTCGCCCGCGGGGACCTCGGCGTGGATATCCCCCCGGAACAGGTGCCCACGGCGCAGCGGAAAATCATTGAGAAAGCCAACTTCGCCGGCAAGCCGGTCATCACGGCCACGCAGATGCTCAAGAGCATGACCGAAGCGCCGCGGCCGACCCGCGCGGAAGTGACCGATGTCACCAACGCCGTTCTGGAAGGCACCGACGCGGTGATGTTGTCGGAGGAGACCGCCATGGGCCGTTTTCCCGTGGAGGCGGTCGCCACCATGGCCCGGATCGCGGCGGAAGCGGAAAGATGGTATTCCCGGGAAGCCTGGCGCCACCGTCTCCAGCAGGCGCCTCCGGAGGATGATTCCGAGGCAATCGCCCGCTCCGCCTGTGCCCTGGCGGAAACGATCGGGGCGAAGGCGCTGGTGATTGCCACCCAGACCGGCGGTACTGCGCGCCTGGCGGCAAAAACGCGGCCGCGCCAGCCCATCCTGGCCGGGACGGCGGATCCGGAAGTCTATCGCCGCCTGGCGCTGGTCCGCGGCGTGCGCCCCGCACTGATCCGGCCTGTCGATCACCTGCGGGATTTATTGGCGGAACTCCACCGCGCCGGCAAGGCATCCGGATGCATGGTTCCGGGCGATATCGTCGTTTGCACGGCCGGCTTTCCCCTCGGCCAGGCCGGAGCCAGCAATCTCATCAAGGTCGAGATGGTCCCCTGACATGGTGGATGGGATCGGGGCGCATCTCCGTTTCATTGACTTGCATTCCATTTTCCCCCTTCCTGTGGCCAGAGCCGGCCAGAGACCTCTCCAGAAACCCAACCGTCCGGGCATTGAGCCAACGCGCCCTGCCAACGACCAACAGCCGGCCCGGTCACCGCCCGGGCCTACAGCAAAACCAAGCCGCCCGCCCGCTGTCCGCAGGACCTGCATACCGGCGGTTGCTTTGGAATTTGCATAAGTAGGTTATGGTTCGGGCGGGCCCCACCACCTTGTGTGGTGGGGGAGCAAACTTTGCCTCCCATGGCGCAAGGCCATGGGGGGGCGAAACAACCAAGTTCATCACCCATATTAGCAAGGCTCAATAAAGAAACCGCCATCCCTTGCCCCACGGTCGCTGCCACTCATGTCAATGAACCGAAGAGGCGGCCCATGAGATCGTTGATTGATTGGTTCTGATTGAGTTCTGCGCCGGGGATTGGCATGATGCCGCCCTATGTCGCACAAGCGCACGCACGAGATTGCCTGTCCCTTCTGCGGGCGGGAGCAGCGGGTGGACCTGTGGGATTCCATCTGCGCGGACGAGCAGCCGGAACTGCGCGAGGCCCTGCTGCTGAACCGGGTCAACCGCGTGGAGTGCGCCGGCTGCGGGAAGAGTTTCCGCATCGACAAGCCCCTGGTCTATCGCGATGGGCGGCGGAATATTTTCATTCACTTCGATCCGCTGATCGGCGGTCGCACCTTGGCCGACGTGGAGGAATCCTTCCGCCAGGCGCAGGCGGAACTGAATGGTCTGCTGCCCGCGGATGTTGCCCCCCTCCAGGTCCACCTCGTGGTGGAATGGAGCGAGCTGATCGAACGGATTTTTCTGCTGGAAGCCGGTCTGGATGCGCGCCTGGTGGAACACATCAAGTACCTCATGTATCGGCAGAACGCCGGCAAGCTCCCCGCCGACCGGAAAGGTCTCCTGTTCGATGCCCAGGACTCGACCGTTGATCAGCTCTGCTTTGTGGTCCAGGACCGCGCCACCCGGAAACTGGAAGCCGTTTTGAATTTCGCGCGGGCGGACTACGCGGCGCTGGCCAACGTGTTTCAAGCGGACGGTCAAGGGGGCCTGCTGGCAGAGCAGTTTCCAGGACCCTATCTGAATGGTCGCCTTCGTTTCCTGCAGGATCAGGCGGAACAATAAGTGGGCGGCGCCATGGCCAGGGAATCGCTTGAACACCAGCAGGCCCGCGCCCGACTCATTCTGCGGAGGCTGAAAAAAAACTATCCGGATGCCAAATGCGAGTTGGACTGGTCAACGCCTCTCGAACTGGCGGTCGCCGCCATCCTGTCCGCGCAATGCACCGACCGGCGCGTGAATCTGGTGACCCCGGCGCTGTTCCGGAAATACCGTTCCGCCCGCGACTGGGCGCAGGCGTCGCCCGTCACCCTGGAACGGGAATTTCATTCCACGGGCTTCTTTCGCAACAAGGCCAAAAACGTGCGCGCCTTGATGGCGCGGCTGGAGGCGGAATTCTCCGGTGACCTGCCGGGCGACTTCGACACCCTGGTTTCATTGCCGGGCATTGGCCGCAAAACCGCCAACCTGCTGATGGCGACGGTGTTCGGGGTGCCGGGTCTGGTGGTGGATACCCATTTTATCCGGCTTTCCAACCGGCTGGGGTTTGTGCGCAATGAGCAGGATGCGGTGAAGATCGAACGGGCCATGGGCCGGATCGTGCCGGAAAAAGACTGGACGGACTGGTCGCATGCCATGGTGTTCCACGGGCGGCGTTGCTGTTTCGCGCGGAATCCCGATTGCACGGGCTGCTCGATCCGGATGCAGTGCCCTGCGGCGCCATCCGGCGGGAAATCGCCGAAGTAGCGGGATGGATAACCGCAACGTCATCCGGTTTGCGTTCACGGTGGGGGGATTCACGATGCTCAGCCGCGTGCTGGGCATGGTGCGCGACATCCTGACCGCGGGCGTGTTCGGCACGTCCCTGGCCATGTCGTCGTTCGTGGTGGCCTTCCGCATTCCCAACCTGTTTCGGGCGCTGTTCGGCGAAGGAGCCCTTTCATCGGCCTTCATTCCGGTGTTCATGGACTCGCGCCGCAAGGAGGGGGAAGAAGCGGCCTGGCGGCTGGCCCGCCGGGTTGTCACGCTGGTGGGTGCGGTGCTGATCGGGATCGTGGTCCTGGGCATTGCCGGGATGAGCGCGGCGCTGCTGTGGCCGGGGCTCAACGCCAAGGCCGCCGCGGTGCTCCCGCTGGCGCGCATCATGCTCCCGTACGTCTTTTTCATCTGCATGGCGGCCCTGGCCATGGCCGTCCTGAATTCTTATCGCAAATTTTCGGTTTCGGCCTTCACGCCGGCCCTGCTGAACATCACCTGGATCCTGGCGGTGCTGTTCATCATCCCGCTGACCGGAAGCAGCCCCGCCCGCCGGATCCAGGCGCTCGCCTGGACGGTCTTTGTCGCCGGCGCGGTTCAATTGGCCTATCAACTGCCCTCGCTCTGGCGCGTGGGCTGGCGGCCGGGGGTGGATACGGACTGGCGCGATCCCCGGGTAAAGCAGGTCTTTCTGCTGATGGGCCCGTCCGCCCTGGGCCTTGCGGTGAACCAGATCAACGTCATGGTCAACAGCATGATCGCCCTGTGGGTGGGTGTCTGGGCGCCCTCTGCGCTCTTCTATGCGGAACGCCTGATCTACTTTCCCCAAGGGATTCTGGCCACCGCACTGGGGACGGTGCTGCTGCCGGTGCTCTCGGATTTCGCGGCGCAGAACAAGCATCGCGAGATGCGCGCCGCCATTCACCACGGCCTGCGCACGCTGCTGTTCGTGATGACGCCCGCCGCCGTCGGGCTGTTTGTACTGGCCGGCCCCATTGTCCAGATGTTGCTGGAGCGCGGGGCGTTCGACCCCAGGAGTACCGTCCTGACCGCCCGCGCTCTCTCGTTCTATGCCCCTGGCCTGATGGTGTTCTGCCTGGCCAAGGTGTTCGTTCCTGCGTTCTACGCCCTGCAGGACACCCGCACGCCCGTCAAGATCGGCGTCTGCGGGGTCATGCTGAACCTGACTCTCAACGTGGCCTCCGCCTTGACGCTTCCCGAAGAATGGCGTCACGCGGGCATGGCGTTTTCCACGGTGATCGCCGAAGGCTTCAACGGCCTGATGCTGGCCTGGTTCCTGCGACGCGCGCTGGGACCGTTCGGCCTGCGCGGAATCCTCCTGGGCCTGGCCCGTGCCCTTGGGGCGGCGGCGGCCATGGGCGCGGTGGCGTACGGGGCCGAACGGGCACTGACGACCTGGCTCTACATCTATTTGCCGCACAAGATCGCCCAGATCATCGGCGTGCCCGCCGCCATCGTCCTCGGCGCCGCGGTCTATTTCGGCCTGGCCCGCATCTTTCGATTTCCCGAGCTGGGCTATGTGCTGGATGCCCTGCGGAGCAGGCGGAAGCCGCCCGTACCGGAGCCGGTCCTGTGAACATCATCCTGACCGGTTCCATTGGCGCGGGCAAAAGCACCGTGGTCCGCGCCGCGATGAACCGGCTGGGCTGGCGCGAGCCCGCCGGCTACTTCACCCGCTGGGGGGATCCCGGGCGAACCCTCTTCATCGAAACCTGGAATGGCCGGGCCACCCCGGTGGCCCGCCCCGCGGCCGCCGCCCCCGATGCCCTCTCTCCGCCCCTGGTATTTGACCGGGCGCGGTTTACTCGCGAGGCCATGGCCGCTCTGACGCCGGGTTCTGGAAATCCGGTGGTTGTGGATGAACTGGGCGTGTTGGAATTAGGCGCCGACGATCTGGCCCGCCGTCTGGCCGCGGTGTTCCAGGGGCCGGCAGGCGTCCTGGCCGTGATTCAGCAGCGCGCATTTGAACGCTGGATGGCCATCCTCGATCCCCGCACCCTCACGCACGTCTTCACCGTGGATTCCTCCACCCGCAACGATCTGCCTGCCCGAATCGCCGCGCTCTTCCAGGCCTGAGCTCCAGCCGGAAGGCCGCCCTGCAAACACGCTCCGTTCGCAGTCCACGCTTCAGCGTGCGGAAATTCCTGCGCCCAGCCACCAAGCCCGCGCCCCGCGAAGACCTTTACATCCCCGAAATCATCTGTCAGTCTCATCTTGATGTATTTGCCGGTGGAATAGCCCCGGGCGGCAGGGAGAATGGGCCCCAATGGTTCGATGGTGGCGCGAAATCTTTTCAAAGCGGGAGTTGGTCTGGATCCTGATCGAGCGGAATCTCAAGATCCGCTATAAAAACTCCTTTCTGGGCTTTTTCTGGTCGTTGCTCGGCCCGCTGTCCCTGATTGCCATCTACAGCATTTTCCTGTCCCTGATCCGCATACCGATTGCCCTGCCCACCCTGGTCAGCGGCATCATCATCTGGCAGTTTCTGGCCATGTGCATGGGCGATGCCCTGCACAGCATCGTCGGCAATGCCAACCTGGTCACCAAGGCGGCCTTTCCCCGTCTGATTTTGCCCCTGTCCATGGTGGGGGCGAATGCCGTCAATTTCCTGTTTTCGTTTGCCGTGCTGCTGGCCTATCTGTTGGCGGCGGGGGCGGACTTCGGGCCGGTCCTGATGCTGCCGGTGATCCTGCTTACCCAGACCGCCCTGTGCCTGGGCATGGCGCTCATGATTGGAGCCGCCAACGTGTTCTTCCGCGACACCGAGCATGTGCTGTCCGTCGTCATGCTGGCGTGGTTCTTCCTTTCTCCCGTCATCTACGGGCCGGAACTCGTCATGACGTCCTTCCCCCGATGGGTTCATATCCTGTTTTTCCTGAATCCAATGAGCGGCATTCTGACGGCCTACCGCGGGGCGCTGCTCTCGCAGCAGGCCGCGGGTTTTGGCCTGGTCGCCCTGTCCTTTGGGGTCGCCTGGGCGATTTTCCTGATCGGCCTGGGGGTGTTCCGCGCCGTGGAACCGCGTTTTGGAGATGAACTGTGACAGACCCGGTCCAGGACAATCGCGCGATTGTCGTCGAACAGATGGGCAAATGCTTCCGCCTCCAACGGTCGGGAACCCGCACCGTCAAATCCGCCGTCCTGGATCTCGTGCGGAACCGGGGCGCCGGGAAAAACGCCTTCTGGGCCCTGCGGGATATTGATTTTTCGGTGGGCCGCGGCGAGACGCTGGGGATTGTCGGCGCCAACGGCGCCGGTAAAAGCACTCTGCTTTCCCTGCTGGCGGGCACGAAAGTTCCGACCACCGGCCGGATCCGGACCTCCGGCACCGTCTCTTCCCTGCTGGAGCTCGGGGCCGGCTTTCATCCCGACCTCACAGGCCGCGAAAACGTCTTCCTGGCCGGCGCGATCATGGGCCTGAGCCGTCGGCAGATGCGCGAGCGCTTCGAGGCCATCGTCGATTTTGCCGGTCTCCGGGATTTCATCGACCAGCCCGTCAAACACTATTCCTCCGGCATGTACGTGCGCCTTGGGTTTGCCGTGGCTGTCGAGGTCGATCCCGACATCCTCCTGATCGATGAAGTCCTGGCCGTCGGCGATGACAACTTCCAGAAGAAATGCCTCGGCAAGATTGACGCCTTTCGCCGGGCCGGCAAAACCATGCTGATCATCTCCCACGATCTTCCGACGATCCAGTCCATCAGCGATCGCATTCTATTCCTGGAAGAAGGCCGCATGGCCGGCCTGGGCGACCCGCATGAAGTGGTCGGCCGCTACCGGGCCTCTGCGCGGGCACGCCAGGCCGGCGGCCATGAGCGGGAGTGGGGCACCGGCGAGGCGCGCATCGCAGACGTGGTGTTCGAAGACGAAGCCGGCCGGAAAACCGACACGTTTTCTTCGGGCGGCCTCCTCCGTTGCCGCATCCGCTTCCAGTCGCAAATCCGCATCGAGGATCCCGTTTTTGGTTTTGCGCTGGCCGATGCCAATGCCCGGCTTGTTTTCGGCAGCAATACGCAGATCGAGGGGTTCCGCATCCCCGCCATCGAAGGTGAAGGCGAAGTGGTGCTCATCTTGCGGGATCTGCCGATGGGCACCGGCAACTACCTGTTCTCGTTTTCGCTCCACTCCGCCGACCACCGGACCAATTACCACCGGCTGGACCATTGTTTCTCCATCTCCGTATTGAGCCCCAGCCGGTTTGAAGGCGTCTGCCGCATTCCCTGCCAGTGGCAACTGCCGCCGGCAACTACCTAACCGCAGAGGACCGCAGAGGAACACAGAGAAATATCCCGTGCTTAGCAGGAAAACAGGAAACCCAGGAAAACAGGAAGGGAATGATAGCCATTTTTCTATCACGCGAAGGCATGAAACCACCGGCTGCGGACAGGGAAGGCAGGGACGCCACTGAAACCTTCTCACGCTGAAGCGGGTACTAATAACGAGTTGTGTTTGTAGTCCAGCCTTTCAGGCTGCAAATTCGGCTTTTTATCGCGAAAAACGCCCCTTTTTGATGAAAATTTCAATAAATTGCCGGATTTTTGATTATTTTGCCTAAAAAATGCCTAAAAAATGCCAAAAATATGCCAAATTTTCCTGTTTTCCTGTTTTTCCTGCTTTCTTGCTTCGGTTTTGGGCTGTTCCTCCTGTAAATTTTGAAAAATTCTGTTCCTCCTGTCTAAATTCTTAGTAATTTGACCAAAATGCGGGCGATTCATCAAATTGTGGCCGGATTTGCCAATGGCGACGCCATCAGCAACGAGGCGCGGACGATGCGCGATTTGTTCCGCTCCTGGGGCCATGAATCGCACATTTACTCGGAATTGAAGCGCATCCTGCCTGAACTACGGGGCGACGCCCGTGATCTGACGGCCTGCAAGGGCGATTTCCGCCCCGACGACATCGTTCTGCTCCATTTATCCATCGGTTCGGACGTCAATGACATCTTTCCCGCCCTGCCAGGGCGAAAGGCCATTCTGTACCATAATATCACCCCGCCCGAGTATTTCCGCGGCGTACAGGAGCAAACGGCGCACTTGCTGGCCCGCGGACGCCAGCAGGCCGCCGCCTTGGCCGGCACCGCCGAGGTCGTCATGGCCGATAGCCGGTTCAATGCCGAAGAAATCGCCGCCATGGGCCATGCCAATCCGCAGGTCCTGCCGTTGATGCTGGATTTTTCCCGGCTGCGTGCCAAGGCCGACCGGCGCATCCTGCGGCAATATCGCGACGGCCTGGTGAACATCCTGTTTGTCGGCCGCTGCGCACCCAACAAGCGCATTGAAGACCTGCTCAACGCCTTCTACTATTTCCAGCGCTATGTCCAGCCCGCCTCTCGCCTGATCCATGTTGGGTCCTACGCCGGAATGGAGCAGTATCATGCGCTGCTGTTGACCCGGAAACGCGAACTGCAGCTCAAGAACGTGGAACTGGTCGGCGCCGTCCGGCAGGATGAATTGAATGCCTATTACGCGGTGTCCCGCGCATTCCTGTGCCTGAGCGAGCACGAGGGCTTCTGCATCCCCCTGCTCGAAGCCATGACCCATGATGTGCCCGTCATCGCCTATGCCGCCGGGGCCGTCCCCGAAACCCTCGACGGTGCCGGCGTCCTCCTCCACGAAAAACGCTTCGACCTCATTGCTGAAACCCTCGGCCGCATCACCGAGGACGAACCCCTCCGCAACGCCCTCCTCACCGCCCAGCGCGCCCGCCTCGACCGATATGAGAAGCAAGACCTCGCGGCTAATCTCAGACGCCATTTCGGAGCGCTGCTTGCTTGAAATTCAGGCCGGCGGGTCGCGGCGAATCAAGCAGATTCGCTTCGCGATGCCTTGATCCAGGAGCGCAGCAACTTCCGCGCTTTCCCAATGCCGCGTACCCACAGGGATGGAGCCGGAGAAATGGGGTATTTCTTCATCAGAACTGGCAATTTCCGGCGAAAGGCATCGCGCAAGAACTTCCGGCGCAGGGGCGGGCGGGCAAAGGAAAAACGAATGGGCGGGTTTTTGCCGATCGCAGACTCGAAATCCACTTCCGCCAGGAACAGGCGATCGGCAATGTCCTCGATGGCCTTGAATCCTTTATTGGTCATCAGCACAACCAGCGATGTGCCCCGGTCATCGGTGTCGAATTCGGAATGCAGTGATCCCACGCCCCAGAAATCGGCCAGTAAAATATCCGCCGGCATGTTGTCCCCCTTGTAGCGGCATTCATAGCAGGTATAGCGGAGGCAAAGGTTCCGCAGGAATGACCACATGAAATAGTTGTGTCCAAAATACTCTTGGAGCACCTGTCCATTCCGGAGCACCTGCCGGATTTGAAATTTTTTCCAGCCTTTGGCCTTGTTGCGGAAGGAAAAATCGACCACCGGGGATTCCCGCGCGATATCGCATTGCGCGCGATAGTGCTGAAACCAACCCGGAGAGGAGATGCCGTGGCACGCAACCGCACAGGTCAGTAAATTCGGATAATCCGATTGCAGGAACAGGCGCAGGCCTGCCACTTGGCATGGGCATCCGGAAAACAAGACCGTGTGGCCTGCATCCAATGCCTGCCGGATGCCATGATAGGTTTCAGTTCCGATATCGCTTTGGACATATTTGCTGGTGCGGAAAAGGGGTAACTCCCTGGCGGTGGAAGCCAGCAGGTGGCGGACACCCGTAAAATCCGGATTGAAGATGGCGCCCGAAACCAACCCGCCCCCGGCGACGACCTGCTCCGCCAAGGCCGTAAATACTCCGCCGGATGAACTGGCCGCGCGGATTTGCGGATCCAGGTGCCAAGCGGCATACGCCCGGGAGTCATACGGGGGTTCCGGTGCAGGCGGGCGTTCAATCCATGGGCAAACCCGCCGGCATTGGCCGCACCGCACGCATTTTGCGGAATCGACTTTCGGATAGTCAAACCCCTCCTGGTTGCGAACCATGCCGATGGCTTGTACCGGACAGATCGCCAGGCACGCGCCGCATCCGCAGCAAGCGGCCGGATCGCTCGGTTGAATGTGCACAGACTGATGCGCAGGCTTCAATGTGTGAGTCTATTGCCAAACGCCGGGGTCGGTGGCAAGATGTTTCCATGCCGAGGCGCACGAATCAGATTATGAAAGCCCATGGGATTTTGATTTACCGGCACTTCGGCAGTCTGAATCGTGGCAACGAAGCCATTGTGCGCGGAACCAGCTCCTTGCTGAAAGAAATCTGCGGTCCCGAGCTCCGGATTCGGGTTGCCAGCCGTGCACCCCGGGAGGACCAGCGGGTCTTCCTGCCCGCGGTGGATGCCATGATGGGCATTGGCAATCCGTGGTCCGGCCATCCGCTGTTGTGGAGACTGCATGCGGCAGTGGAATGGCGGTTGCGGAAGCCAGAACATCGCGTAGTCTGGGACAGTCTTCAAACCCTCCGCTGGGCCAGGCGATCGGATGTGTGCCTGTCGGTGGGCGGAGATCTCTATTGTTATAACACTTCACACTATTCTTATCCTTTGCAGCGCATTATGCGACGGCTCACGCGCAAGATGGTGCTGTGGGGTTGCTCGATCGAACCGGACCGGGTCGATGAACCCATGCTGGCAGACTTGCGCCGGTTCGACCTGATTACGGCGCGCGAATCGATTACCCTGGCCGCGTTGCGGGACAAAGGGCTGTTACGGGTGCGGTGGTATCCGGATTCGGCGTTCCTCATGGAAGAGGACCGACAACCCTTGCCGGCGGGATGGCGGGACGGACAGATGGTCGGGCTTAACGTCAGTCCGCTGATTGAGAGTTATGAAAGCCAACCCGGAGCCTCGTTGACGGCCTGTCGGGAATTGGTGAGGCACATTCTGGACCATACCGACATGGGGGTCGTGCTGGTGCCTCATGTGACCAAACGGGAGTCTGACGATCAAATTCCGCTGCGGAAGATATGGGAGGCATTCGCCGCCACTGGCCGGGTTTTTGCATTGTCAGGCGATCTGAATGCACCTCAAATCAAAGGCTATATCTCCCGTTGTCGCTTTTTCGTGGGTGCGCGCACCCACGCCACCATCGCAGCGTATTCCACGGGCGTGCCCACCCTGGTGTTGGGATACAGCGTCAAAGCGCGTGGCATTGCCCGGGATTTATTCGGGAACGAACAGGGGCTGGTATTGCCGGTTCAAGATCTGACCGAGCCCCGTTTGTTGGTGCGCCTGTTCGCGGGATTGCAGCAAAGGGAGACAGCACTCCGGGCACATTTGGCAGCTGTCTTGCCGGGCTATATCCGTGCGGCAAGAGAAGCCGGGTGGGAAATCTGCCGGCTCCTGCACGAATAGGGGGGGCTGTGCCGGCTTGCCGCGGCATGCATTCTGCCGGCGCTGCGGCGGAAGGAATGTGATGGAAATCAGTTGCTGGCGTGGGCGGCTCTCCACGCCCCGTGGATTTCATGCCGGGCGAAGATTCTTCCGGGCTGGCGGCCCAGCAGCAGGACGCGCTCGCCGTCCTTGTCGGTCCATTCCGTGTTGTTTTGCTCGCACTTTTCGAAGGGCTTGAGCGTGGCGGGATCCGGCAGCCCTTCGACGATGGTGTCAGTCATGACATCCGGGCCCGTGTTGTAGAGCACGCCATACTGCGACAGCGGGGCATGGGCGTTGCGCCCCAGGCGTTATAATGGGCCATCTGGCCATTTGTTCTTGGATCCTCGGCGGGCGGAATTGAGTGTCCGCCGCGGCAGGCCAACATGCCGCTAGCTTATATTAAGAAACACCCATGGGGTGGCGGGAGGCCGCGATTCTATTCATATTTTAGAAACAGCGGAGTGCCCTTATCGGGTCCACCAGTGATGATGCCGCGATCCACTTGGACTTTGCAGACTTCATCAGCGAGGGTGAGCGGCTCAATCCGGGCATCGAGGATGGAGGCATCCTGAAAGAGATGCGCGAAAATCACGGGAAATATGTCCTGCAGGATTTGGATGCCGCCGGCGGACGCTAATTGGGGATCCGGCCAACGTATGGCCAGAAAACTGCCATAGCGGTCCTGAATGTCGAGTCTATTGATTTCACTTGCCGGGTACCCTTCCAGGTTAAAGCAGTTTTTTGTGAGATAAGGGCCGTGGTCTCCCGCCAAGATGATAATGGCATCGGGATGATGCTGGAGGATCGTTTGAACATCCACTTGCATTTCTTGGTTGGCCTTGACGACATCCATTAGATAGAGTTGCGTTTCGTCAGGCCGGCATATCCCGGAGTTTTGGCTATGTCCAGGCAGGCGATTATGGCAGTAACAGAAGATGGGCGCTGGATATGGCCGAGAGAGCGCATCTCTTTTTTCAGCAAGGAAAGAGTCATATGGGGTGGCGTCAAAGGAAATGTCAAATCTGAATTCTCCCTCCCATATCGCCCGGCTGATGATGTGGGCCGGTTTTGATGTCACCTTGGGATAGTAATAATCGTAGGCGGGAAAGGTGCGCTGGAATACATAGCCCTGGCCGATGATAGCGGTGGTTTGGTACCCCTGTTCTTTGAAAATGGCAGGTACGGCCGAGTACCCCGCCGTGAACAGCCGGTAATTGCTGTGCGGCAATATACGCACCGGATGCAACACGCGGCTCATGGATTTGAGAGTATCGGCGCCAACTGTGTAGGTTCCTTCGTAGATATGAAACCCGTGGCTTTCAAGGAAATCGGTCTGCGGGGAGTTGTCGAATCCATACGCATCCAAGGTTTCACGGTTGGCGTATGATTCGTAGATCAGCAAGAAAACATCTGGGCGGTGCAACATGTGTTTGCCGGCAAGAAATGAAAGAAGGGGGGCCGGCGGGACTTCCGCGGTTGCCGCCCGGTCGGAGCCGTCGCGTGCGCCGGTCTTCCATCCCGCGATTAGGCTGACGGAAAACATGCCAACGACCATGGCGTAGCATGTTTTTCTGCTGGCCGCGTAGACGCCGGTCAAGGCTGCGATGGTGACAAGCAGAATGGGGCCTTGAACCTTGAAGATTCCTGCTTGATACCATCCGAATGCCGAGGAGTACGAGCCCATGTTGAACATGGTGTGGGCGAGTCCCACGCTCGTCAGCATGATGATGTGATTGGGCCATCGCGGAAATGCCAGAGAAAGCAGCCCCGGACAGGCGATGCAGCAAGCCCCAATAATTGCGGAAAAAAACAGGAAAACGAGAGCCGAATCCATGATTGATAGCATATCTTGATTTGCCAAAATATACTGAACAATCGGCGTGAGAGGCAGGAGGAGGAGAAGGAGGTCGCCCCAAATGGTTTGTTCGGCTTGGCAGCGGGGTTGAGGTGCGCCCTTAGGACGGTGAATCCTGCGGACGGTTTGAATAAGCCCTACCCCGATCAGGCCCGCGGCAACGGGCAACAACGCCTTGGACACAAATACCCTGTTGACACCTGAAGGCAGGAGAAACATGCCAATCGCCATCCAGGCCCCAAGCGTGCACAGCATCGCGAGCCCGCTTATAATCAATTTGTTGTAAGACGGAACCATGTCCTGGCCGGTGATGGTTGTGAAGCTGCGCCCCCGTTTTGCATCAAAGAATGCCCGAACCTGATCCTCGATGGAGAGATCTTGGATCCTGGTGATCTTTTAGAACAATCGGTAGATCAATTGGCATTCGAACGCTATGTTTCTTCTGACAAATCAATATGTCATATCCCGATGGCAAGTCAAGCGGGCGGCGACAGTCAAGCGGGCGGCCGGGCGGCGAGAATGGGTCCTGTCCAGCTCGTCGGAGCCGGTCTGGGCGGGCACCCGCCCGGCGCCGCACCTCTTCAAAGAACCGCCCCTTGACGGGCACCCACGTCTACGTGTGGCTGGACGCGATCTGGCTGAAGCGCAGCTGGGCCGGCGAGGTCCGCAATGTGTCGGTGCTGGTGGCCATCGGCGTGGGGGACGAAGGCTACCGGGAAGTGCTGGGCGTGCAGGAAGGGATGAAGGAGGACAAGGAGAGCTGGTCGGACTTCCTGAAGAACCTGCGGGGCCGCGGCCTGAAGGGCACGGAACTGTTCGTCACGGACAAGTGCCAGGGCCTGGTGGAGTCCGTCGGGGAGATCTTTCCCGAAGCCCGCTGGCAGCCATGCGTGGTGCATTGGTACCGCAACGTGCTGCGGACCGTCCCCAAGACGAAGTGGCGGGAGGTGGCGGCCATGCTCAAGGCCATCCACGCCCAGGAAGACCGCCGCGCGGCGCTGCGCAAGGCGCACGACGTGCACAAGAAGCTGTTGGCCATGAAGCTGGCGAAGGCGGCGCAGATCATGCGCGAAGGCGTCGAGGAGGCCTTGGCCTACATGTCGTTCCCCCGGGAACACTGGCTCAAGATCCGCACGACCAATCCGCTGGAACGGATCAACCGGGAGATCCGGCGCCGGACCCGCGTGGTGGGCGCCTTCCCCGACGGAAACGCGGCCGTTCTGCTGGTGGTAGTCCGATTGCGACATATTGCCGGCACCCGCTGGGGCACGAAAATGTACATGGACGTGAAACGCCTGGAAAACCGGAAGGAGACCGCCGCCTGACCTGGCGAAAATTTCCTCGGGGGGATTCCCCCCGGGAAGGAAGAAGAGAGCAAGCCATGCCTCAACCGAGAACCTGTCTCAAACCAAAGTGCGAAATATTCTGGACACTACCCTTGGTAACAATGAGGGCGCGGTAACTTATTTGAAGCCAAAACAGCTTCCTCGAATGCTTAATGCGTGACGCAAGACCCAGAAGGCCAACTTGTGCAAGTAAACGTTTCCCCAGCTGATATAATGTCATGAGATATCTCGAGTGATCGGTCTGCAAATTGGAATGCTATTTTGCATGCGCCTCGCGCCATGCCCCGTGGATTTCATGCCGGGCGAAGGTTTTGCCGGGCTGGCGGCCCAGCAGCAGGACGCGCTCGCCGTCCTTGTCGATCCATTCCGTATTGTTGTGCTCGCACTTTTCGAAGGGCTTGAGCGTGGCGGGATCCGGCAGCCCTTCGACGATGGTGTCAGTCATGACATCCGGCCCCGTGTTGTAGAGCACGCCATACTGCGACAGCGGGGCATGGGCGTTGCGCCCCAGGCGTTCCTGAATCCGGTTCAGGCACCGGGCCAGAATGGGCGAGTGGGGACGGCGGCTCCAGAAGACATAGTTGGCGATCCGCACGTTGTATTCCGGAACCTCCCCGCGAAACTCCCGGGTCATGGCCATGTTTTTCTGGACGGCCTCGTCGCTGTTTACGAATTCCGTCCAAGCCACGAAATCGGGTCCAGTTGGCACGGGCTTGCGTCCCCATTCAATATCGTGGTCGGAATAGATGCCCGCGCGGTCGTAGATCAGCAGCAAACGCAGGATGTCGGATCGCATCACCGGCGACGTGTAGGGTGCCCAGAAAAGTTCATAAATTCCCGGGAATTGGTCTTGATGCCGGGCCAAAAGGGCCCGGGTCTCGGCTTGACTGGACCACAGGATGACTTTTGCGCCCCGCGGCTTCCGTTTGTCCAGCGATCGCAAGTACCCGGTCGGAATCGGATTGCCGTCGTTTTCCAGCCAGATCTTGTAAACTAGAACGACTGACTGAGGGGCAAAAGGCCAGCGGAAGAATTTCATGATGGAATCCGTTCGAAGAACTGGTGTTGGGTTGTCTGCCGCTCTGGCGCGAATTCGCATGTCCAATCGGCGCGAGCCGGTTCATCTCTTGAAGCCAAGCAGATCGTCGGGCAAACCACAAGACAGATGTCCAGGGCATGGAAATCCTCATGGCGCGCTCCCCAGGTTCCGCCGTCTTCATCAGCGGGACACAGAAGGGCGCCAAACGGAAAGAACCGGAGTCCGGTCCCCCGGCCGCTTCCATTGAACAAAGCATGTGTTGACCACCGGCCATGCCCGGGATGACGGGGTTGCGAAATCTGAGCAGCCGACGGCGGTCATTTCACCTGCTCCGGCGGATGCATTTGGCGCTTTCTCTGCTTTGCGGTTCCCTTTACTATCACGGTGAAATGAACTGGGGAGTCACAATGGCCAGAAGAGCATCCGGCATAACGAATCTGATCCAGACGGCGCAGCATGGGCTCCGGGCCATAATCCGCCGCAGGTGGCTGCGATACGCGTGCTATGGTTCGGCCGGGGTGTTCATGTATCTGGCTCAGTGTTCCGCCTTGCATTTGAATCTGAACGGTGGAGATGCGTTCATGGGGGGGCATGACATAACCGCGCATTACATCGGATGGCAATTTTATCGGGCAGAGCCATGGGGACTTCCTCTGGGAAGAATTCAGAGTTACATGCACCCTTTCGGAACAACAATTACCCAGACGGATTCCATTCCCTGGGTGGCGGCAATCGCCAAATTGTTTTCAAGATGGCTGCCGCAGAAGTTTCAGTATTTTGGGTGGTGGACCCTATTCTGCTTTATCATGCAGGGCGTGATGGCCGGCCGGCTTTTCGACGCGCGTTTCAGGTCTTTCCTGGCAACGATGGCCGCCGTGACCCTCCTGCTGTTGAGCCCGCCCATGATGTACCGGCTGTTTTTCCACTCGGCGCTTGTGGCGCACTGGCTGCTGCTCTGGGCCGTTTATCTGTTTCTGGAAGCGTTGGATGGCCGTTCACACTGGCGGGAATGGGTCCTGAATCTGTCCCTCAGCATCGTCACCCATCCCTATCTGTTCGCCATGAATTTCATGATGGGATTTTGGTGCACGGTTCATGCGGTATGCGACCACCGTGCCCATCCCCTGAATAGATGGAGCCTGGTGCATGCGGCCCTGCCGTGCCTGTGCAGCCTCGCAGCGGGTTTCGTGTTCGGGGTGTTTTCTTCCATCGGGAAGGCCCCGGCCATCGGGCTGGGCGTTTGGTCTGCCAATTTGAATGCTTTTTTCAATCCCATGGATTGGTCCGTTTTTTTGAAGGGTCTCGATTACCTGAAAGGGCAATACGCGGGTTTTGCCTATCCGGGACTCGGGGTCCTCCTGGCGGGATTCATGGCGCTGATCTTGGTGGCGGCGCGCTGGCGGGCGCATGAGTTCCAGGCCGCAGGCAGGAAACTGATCTTTCTGGCGTTGGTTGTCCTGTCGCTGATGGCCTTTGCCGTCGGGCCGAAGGTGGCCTTCGGTTCGAGGGAGTTGTTCTCCTATGAGCTCCCGCATGGCCTCATGGAAATGTGGTCGATCTTCCGGGCCACAGGTCGCTTTGTCTGGCCCGTGTGCTACTTGTTGGTTTTTATCAGCCTGTTGCAGTACTGGCGCGGGTTGGATGTCCTGTCCCGTGGCCGTCAGAGCCGGAATGTCTTGGCGATGTGGCTGTTGGTGCTCATCCAGGTGGCGGATTTGTCATGGGCGGCGCGGATACGCAGGTGGCAGCATTCCCTGCCCCGGCAATATACGCCCACTCTGGTTGATTCCGCCTGGGAGCGCCTCGGCGATCGTTATAAGCATCTGATTGCATTGCCGCTTGACTACTCCCGATACGATGAACTGGCCCTGATTGCGGTGCGGAACGGCATGACACTCAATTATGGCTACGTATCCCGTGAACATCCTGACTACGTGGCCAAGGCCGAAGAAGACATTCGCAAATTGTGTCAGGGCGTGCCTGATGCCCAGACGGCGTACGTCATCAAGACAGAGGACCTTCTGGCCCGGATCCAAACGGCCAATCCCCAATTAAATGCGACCTGCGCGGATGGCTTTTGGCTGGTGGCGCCGTGACTCCAGCCGGAATGCAAAGGTTTGCGCTTAATTTCGGCGGCTGCCATGTGGGGGAACAAATTCCCTCAAAGACAGATCGATCTGGCCGGCATCGCCTGGAGGAAGAATCCGACCACCTCGCCAGGCAAGCAAAACCATTTCTTTGAATGAGGCAACCAGGTTTTTGGGTAATGCGCCCCGGCCAACGCCGCTTTTTCGGATTTGATCATCGAGCGGAGCCTCTTTCACCCGGGCATTCAACATGCGCGCCATGGCCAGCATCTCCGTGTCCACGAACGGGCTGCGGCATTGTACGGTCATCCGGTCAAGAAGTGACCTGCGGAAAAAGCGGATCCAGTGCAGATCACGTACTTGTATTCCAAAAAGAAACCGGACCAGCAGGCGATCACAAGCGGATATGGCCTTGCGGTACATGGGCTCCTTCCGTGACCTGGGATCGCGATAGGTAATCAGCGCATCGCAATCGGTCAGGCCCGCTGCCAGCCGGGGCAGTTCATTCAAGTCGGCTTGCAGGTCCGCGGGAAACCAAGTTGACCATTCGCCCCGGCTTGTAAAGTAACAGGTACGGATGCCTTCCCCGATTCCCAGATTACGCCGGTGAAGCACCGCTCGGCAGTGCGGGAGCACCTCGACCAGGTGCGTAATCAGATTGCGGGACCCGTCGGATGAGCCGTCATCCACCAATACAATTTCGTGAGTGACTCCCATTAGGGCCAAGACCCGGGCAGCCGTCCGGGCGGCTTCTTCCAGCGTGTGGATTTCGTTGTAGTTTAATATGGCCACGCTGAGAAAAGGGTTGATTCCTGGCGGGTTTGGCTGGGGCTGACAGGACGGTGGCCGGGGCGGATCAGGGATGTCTTCCTGGTGGCCTGTTTCGGCATGTTGGGGTTTCATCATCGCTATGCAATATGATTCCCTTGAAAGCGTTGGCTGTCGAGTCAGGAATAGATCAGGGATCAGATATCCGCACGGATCTGGCTGAATGTTGTCCGGTTGAGGATGGCATCCTGCGCGGGCCGTCCCCCAAGGATACGTTCCGGCGCAGCGATGGTTCATGGCATGCAGGGGGGCTGCGGGCCGATGGATTGGCGGCACTCACCGGTTGTGACGGGATCGACGATGGTGCTGATGCCCTTCCCGCCTTGATTCCATTCCGCCATCAACCAGCGCGCTTTTCAATGGAAATGCAGTGGCAAAAATAATTCCGAAAAGGACTTGCTATGGGAATGGCTTTGCAGTCCAATTTGCATCGTCCTCTTCTTCTGGAAACGATGGGAGGGCCGCGGGCCGACTCAGGTACGGGAGGGAATCCATGCCCCGACCGGTCGGCTTGTTATTCGAAAAAAACACAGCGAAAGGAATGGCATGAAACATACGAGACTCCTCGCCGGGACGCTGTGCGTCGCGGCAGCTTTGGCCGCGCAGGGTGTGTTCGGCGCGGGTTTTGGCATCTATGAAGGTTCCGCCCGCGGCAACGCCATGGGCACGGAAGTCACGGCCGATCCGGCCTCGCCCTCGGTGTTGTACAACAATGCTGCGGCCATGACGGAACTGGAGGGCACCCAGGTCGAAGCGGGGGCCACGTTCATTCGGCCGCATGTGACGGTGGTCACGCTGACGCCGGCGGGCGCCGTGGACAACAAGGCTGAAAGCCGGTGGTGGACGCCTCCGCATGCCTACGTGACCCATCAGGTCAACGACAAGATCTGGGCGGGCCTGGGCGTGTTCAGCCGTTTCGGACTGGGCGTGGACCACGATGATGACTGGCTTGGACGCTACAACTGCCAGGAAGCCACCATCCAGAGCATTGACGTCAATCCCTCCGTGGCCTTCAAGGTGATGGATACCCTTTCGCTGGCCGCCGGCCTGCGCGCCGAATGGTTCGAGTTTGCCCTGGATCAGGCTCTGCCCACGGGTACCCCGTTCGTCGATCCGGACCTGCAGTTCCACATGAAAGGAGACAGCTGGGGCATCGGTTACAATCTGGGCGCCTTTTTCCAGGCCAGTGAATGGCTGGCTTTCGGCCTGGCGTATGAAAGCGAAGTCGACCAGGAGGTCGAAGGCACCTATCATGTCAGCCATCCGAATCCCGCGGTGGCCAGCGGCGACGGCGAGGGCGACGTTACCACGCCCTCGATTCTGCGTTTCGGGGCCTCGGCCAAGGCCACGGACAAGCTGACGGTCAACGCCGGCCTTGTCTACACGATGTGGAGTTCTTATGAGGACCTGACCATTGATTTCAATCCTGCGCTGCTGGGCGCAGTGCCGCGCAGCTCCAAGGTGAAGGATTGGGACGATGCGTTCCGCTATCAGATTGGCGCGGAATATGCGTTGGATGAGACCTGGGCGCTGCGCGCCGGCTACATCTATGATGAAACCCCGATTCCCGATGCGCACGTGGATTACATTGTGCCGGCCAATGACCGCAATTTGTTCTCGCTGGGCGTCGGCTACAAGAAGGGCGATTTCTTCTGCGACCTGGCCTACACCTATCTGTTGATCAAGGATCGCGACGTGGCCGCCCGGGTTGCCGATGGCGTGCTGCCCGGCGAGTTCAAGGACGGCGATGCCCACATGATCGGCCTGTCGCTCGGCTACAAACTCTAAAATTCCAGTTCATCTGGGCTGAAGCCCCGAAACTCCCGTTTCGGGGCTTTTTGTCGCCCGTTGAGGGATTGTGCAGGATGCTCAAAGTGCATGCGGACGCATAGAGACGCATGGAATGAACATTGTGCCTGCCGGAACTGGGCCGGGAAAAGGGGCGCTCGGGGGGGGGCGCGAAGGCTCTCTTGCCACGCAGACGGCTTGCAGAAATTGCCGCCGAATTGTTGCTTTGGGGCGGGGGAGCCGGGAGCGGTACGCATTTCGATGAATCCGCCTCCGGAACAAGAATCCAGGTGGAGATCAGGGACGCGAGGGCGGAGATATCCGTTTACCGGGGGGCAAAGGGGAAAAGCAGGGCTTTCTTCACGGCCTCCTCGTTGTGGACGTGGGCCAGCACAGTCACTTGGTCGCCGCCCCGGAGGCGGGTCGAGCCGTTGGGACTGACGACCTGCGGTCCCCGGCTGACCAAGGTGATGACGCTGTCGGGCGGCAGGCGCAGATCTTGAATGCGCAGTTCCGGGTTAGGCCCGTGTTCGGGAAGATCGACGACCACGAGATCCATGTCACTGGGGGCCATGGTGACGAGTTCGAGGCTGTACATCGGTTCGGGCCGGGTGCGTCGGGCCAGGAGGCGAAAGAGCCGGGCGACGGGCCCGAGCGTGGAACCCTGGATCAGGACGGAGAGGATCACGGCGAAAAAGACCAGGTTGAATATGTCTTGGCTGCCGGGGAGATTGGCGGCGGCGGGATAGGTGGCCAGTACGATCGGAACGGCGCCGCGGAGACCCGCCCAGCTCATGAAAACAAGGTGAGGAATGCGGATTCCCATGCCGAGGGTGCTGAGGGCAACGGCGAGCGGGCGGGAGATGAAGGTCAAGGTCAGGAAGAGAATCAGGCCGTCCGCCCAGATGTGGGTCCATTGCCGGGGAAAAACAAGCAGGCCGAGAAGAATGAAGGTGCAGATGTTCGCAACGCTGGCGAAAGCGGCCGAAAACTGGGCGACGCCCTGCTTGTGGACGAAGGAGTGGTTGCCCATGACGTGGCCGGCGATGAAAACGGCCAGCATGCCGCTGGAATGCATGAGTTCGGCCAGCCCGTAGGTGAGCAGGACGATGCCGAAGAACAGGACGTAGTAGTAGCCGCGATCCTGGAAGCGGAGCTTGTTGAACAGCCAAACCGAGGCGCGGCCCATGAGCCAGCCGAGAAGGGGACCGGCGGCAAACTTCCAGGCGGATGCAAGTGCCGTCCAGAAATTCGGAACCTGGCCGGCGGCGAGGGTTTGGACGGCCACGACCGTGAGCAGCACCGCCATCGGATCGTTCGCGGCGCTTTCGATGACGAGCGTGCTGGAAAGTCGTTTGGGGAGCGCGTATCGGCGGAGAATCGAGAAGGTGGCGGCCGCGTCGGTGGAAGAAATGATGGCGGCCAGCAGGCAAGCCTTTTCGAACGGCCAGCCCAGCACTTTCCAGAGGAACGCCAAGGTGATGCCGGCGGTGAGCATGACGCCCCAGACAGCCAGCCCTCCGGCGGGAAGGGCAACGGCCCTGAAATCGTTGCGCTTGATGCCGAAGCCCCCCTGGAAAAGAATGAAAACCAGGGCGAAATTGGCAATCCGGTTGGCGAGCAGCGCGTTGTCGAAATGCCACAGGTTGAGGACGTCGCTGCCAAACAGGATGCCGCCGCCAAGGGCAACGAGAATGACGGGCACGCTCCAGCGGTCGAGCCAGACCGCGGCGAGCACGACCGAAATCAAAATCATGGGACTGACGATGTAAACGAGGTCCATGGGCGTTATTCCACAGGCGGAACGCAGCACTTTAGCGGCGTTCAAGCGAACAAATGACCCATAAGTATGGCGGCAAGGATGCGTTTTAGGCAAACGTATTTTGGCGGTTTAGATCTGGCGATCGGGCGCAGCCCGGTTCCATTGACAACGATTGGCCAAATTTGGAGTGCGGCGGGAAGCGAGGCTCGGCGATCGCCACGCCGCTTTTTGTTTTTGGGGAGGCAGCCGAACGGTCAGCCATAACAGCCGGAACAGCCAAAGCGGGGCCGCCTCCCGTTGGTCGTTGTCCCCGCACTCCAAACCGATCCGCGCAATTTGGAGTGCGGCGGGAAGCGAGGCTCGGCGATCGCCACGCCGTTTTGGGGGGTGCCCGGTTTTGAGCGTGTGTGTTTTTGGCCTTGCAACCGGCGGGAATTTGAAGTAATGAAGATTAGATCGCCGAGTCACTCAGCGGGCATTCCGTGTAACGGCCGAGTTGCGGATATGCCCAAGGAGGTGCCACCATGAAACAAAGCACGAAAGCCCCGGCCAAGCACGTCAGCCGCACGGTCCAGTCGCCTCGGTTGCTCGGCAGCAAAAGCGACATGCCCCGGATGTTGCTGGTCGACGTTTCCAGGCCCATGCGCCGGCTTCTGGTCAAAATGCTGAAGAAATCGTCGCCCGACATTGTCGTGGCCGCAGCCGGTTCCGTAGCCGAGGCCGTGCGTATCATCGATGCACTGAGGCCCCAGACCATCCTGCTGAGCCTGGACCTTCCGGACGGCAGCGGGTTGGAAATCCTGCGCCACGCCATGGCGTTGGACCCCTATTGCATGGTCGTCGTCCTGACGGGCCGTACGGATGCGGAAACCCGGCTGGAGTGCTTCGAGGAAGGCGCGGATTTCGTGTTCGACAAATCGGCCTCTTTTGAGCGCGCCATCGAAACGGCGGGACAGGCTTCGCGCCGGCAGTTGTTCAGAATTCCGCGTCAGCCGATCTCGCGACAATTCATCAGCGAGGATTTCGTGTTGGCGAACAAATCGGGGTTGCATGTTTTGCCCGCGGCCCGGCTGGTGAAGCTGGCCAGCGGGTACCATGCGGCCATCGAGATTGCCTATGGTGACCAGAAAGCCAATGCCAAGGCCATGATGGAAGTCATGGCCCTCGGCGCCGAATGCGGCGCCCGTATAACCGTGACGGCTGCGGGCCAGGATGCGGACCAGGCGCTGGCGGGAATCCGCAGCCTCGTCGCGAAAAACTTTCATGACGAGGCTTGTTCGCGCCGCCGCCGAAACAGGGCAAGCCGGAGCCCCCGGCCGAATAATGGCCCGCCGAAATAGGAAGTCCGGCCCATCTCTATTGAGTTTTTCAAAAGTAGGTTGCGGTTATGGTTCGGGCGGGCCCCGCCACCTTGTGTGGTGGGGGAGCTAACTTTGCCTCCCATGGCGCAAGGCCATGGGGGGGGCGAAACAGCCAAGTTCATCAATTTGGATGCGTCCGAGAAACTCGGCTGATCAAAATGGACTGGATTCGAAAGGCGCGCGGCGGCTAGACTGCGCGCCATGGACCCGGTTCGGGCAAAACGGATTGCAGTGGATGCGCGGTGGGTGTTCCGTGAATTGAGCGGGATCGGCCGCTACACACTCGAACTGTTGCGGGAACTGGGGGAAATCGGCGGGGCATTCCATTTCCTGGTGCTGGTGCGCGACGCGGAGCGGCGGGCATTCATCGCGCGGGAGGCCGGGCTGGCGGACCGGGCGAATTTCGAGTTTGCGGAGCTGCCCCATGGCGTGTTTTCGCCGCTGGGCCAGTTCGCCGCAGCGCGACTGCTGCGCGAACGCATGGTGGACATCTACCACTCGACGAATTTCATGATTCCGCTACCGGCCTTTCCCCGGCACCGGCCGCATGCGATCCGCTGCGTCTGCAACATCCACGATTTGATTCCCCTGGTGCATCCGGAATTCACGCCGCGCGCGCTGAAGACGCGGTTTTACCCGGTGTACAAGGCGCTGATGCATCAAATTGCGCGGCGGGTGGATACGGTGGTGACGGGCAGTGAATCGGCCCGTCGTGACATTGTCCGCCTGCTGGGGATTCCCGGGGAACGCATCGTGGTGGCGCCGGATGGCGTGGCGGCGCACTATGGGCCCGCCGGCGAGAAGCCGTCGGCCCGGGGCGGGCCGAAGACCGTGCTCTATGTGGGCCGGAGCGATCCTTACAAGAACCTGCCCGGGCTGGTTGCGGTCTTTGCACGGCTGGTGCGCGAGACCGGGATGGACGTCCGCCTGCGCATCGTGGGCTCTCCGGACGCGCGCTATCCGGAGGCCGGGGAGGCGGCGCGGCGGCTAGGGGTGGCCGACCGGGTGGAATGGTCGGGTTATCTCGACGAGGCCGGACTGCTGAAGGCTTATCAGGAGGCCGATGTGCTGGCGCTGTTGTCGCGCTACGAGGGATTCGGCCTGCCGGTGCTGGAGGCCATGGCCTGCGGCACACCCGTGGTTTGTTCCGATGCGGCCAGCCTGCCGGAAGTGGTCGGCGGCGCGGCTTGGCTGGTCAATCCGGATGACCAGGCGGAGGCCGTGGCGGCCCTGCGCGAGGTGCTGACCAATCCGGCGGCGGCGGAGCGCTTGCGGACCGCCGGACTGGAACGGGCGCGGCAATTCACCTGGCAGGCGGCGGCGGCGGCCGTTCTGCGCGTGTATGGCGGGGCACCATGAGCCGTGTGCGGAAGGTGGTGCTCGCCCATGACTGGCTGAACGGCATGCGCGGAGGCGAACGATGCCTCGATTTGATCTGCCAGGAATATCCGCAGGCGGATCTGTACACGCTGCTCTTTCGCCCCGAACTGGTGTCGGATGCAATCCGGAACCGCAAGGTCCATGTCTCAGGCCTTCAGCGCGTGCCGGGATTCCGGGCGCATTACCGGTGGTTTCTGCCGTTGTTCCCGATGGCGATCGAGTCGTTTCGGGTGCCCGCGGACGTGGATCTGGTGTTGAGCACAAGCCATTGCGTGGCCAAGGGGCTGGTGCCGCCGCCAGGCGCGAGGCACCTGTGCTATTGCTTCACGCCGATGCGCTACGCCTGGTCCATGCAGGCGGATTATTTCGGGCGGAACCGCTTCAAGCGGGCCGTGATCGACCGGATGCTGGCGCGCCTGCGCACGTGGGATCGGACGGCCAGCGAGCGGGTGGACCGGTTCGTGGCCATCAGCCGGCACGTGCAACGGCGCATCGAAAAATACTATGGCCGCGAATCCACGGTGGTCTATCCGCCGGTGGCCACCCGGTTCTTCACCCCGGACGAACGCGGGGGACACGACGGCTTCGATCTGATCGTGTCTGCCCTGGTCCCGTACAAGCGGGTGGATTTGGCGGTGCGGGCCTATTCGCAGACGGGGCGTCCGCTGAAAATCGCGGGCGTGGGCACCGATTTGGCGGTTTTGAAAGACATCGCGGCGCCCAACGTGGCATTTCTCGGACATGTGCCCGACGAACACATCCGCGAACTGTACCGCCGCTGCCGGTTCCTGGTGTTCCCGGGCGAAGAGGACTTCGGGATTGTGCCGCTCGAAGCGCAGGCCTGCGGCAAACCCGTCGTGGCCTACGGCCAGGGAGGCTTGCTGGAAACAGTGGTGGCCGGCCAGACCGGCCTGTTCTTCGATCAACAAACGCCGGAAGCGCTGGCGGACGCCGTGGGGCGTGCGGAGCATGTCGCATGGGATCCGGCTGCCATCCGCCGGCATGCCGAGGAATTCAGCGAAGCGCGTTTTCTTGCCGGATTGCGCGCGGAAATTGCGAAGGTGATGGAAGGGCCGGGGCGATGATGGCCCCCCATGCCCTTCGTTCCCCCGCCGGAGCTGGCGCGCCCCGGGCGGTCGCGCCTGGCGACGCGGCCCGGTTGATGCGCATGTCGCGCGGATTTTCCTGCCTGTTCTGGAGTATGCCGCTGCTCTCCGCGGCGCATGCCGCGGCCTGGAGATCCGTCCTTCCGGTACATTGGATGATCGGCGTGCTGCTGGCCGGCTTTCTGCCCCTCGGGTGCGGCTTGGGAATGTTCCGGGCGTGCGGGAATATTGCCCCGCAATGGAACACCCGGACCGGCCGCGTGTTGCTGCTGGCACTGGTTGGAGCCAGTCTCTCGCCGTTTCTGGTGTGGTGGCGCAACGCCCCGACCCGGGGGTATTTGGCGGCGAACGCGGCCGCCCATTATCTGGTCATGATTGCCCTGCTGGGGGGCTTGAACCGGCTGGCCGGGGCCGCGGCGCGCCGGATGAAGGACGTGCCGCTGGAGCGGGAAGCGCGGGCCGGTCTGATCATGGTGCTGTGGCTGGGCTTCTGTACCCTCGGGGCTCTGGTTTGGTTGTATTACCGCAGTGGCGTGATCGAGGCAGGGGTGACGACCGTCTTGATCCATCTGGCCCAGCTCCCGACCGAGGCCCACATGCTCTTTGTGCTGCCCTATGCCATGACCGCCTATGTGATGTGGCGGGCCAAGGAGACCGGCTTCCGCGGTGCGGTTCGTCCCGGCCCTTGAATGGGCGACGGCCTCATTCCCAAGGAAATCGGCGCGCGGATTTTTCTTCGGGGGGCTCGGTAACCGGTTCCGGTTCGCTGGGCAGTTTGGCTTGAATCCGGGCCTGGAGGGCAAGGCCTTCCGGATCGTGCGGCATGAAGGTCAGATAGCGGGAGATTTGGATGTTGGCTCGCTTATACTGCCGGAGGCGATACATCGCTTCGGCCCATTTCAAATACCGGTCATACCGGTAGGGGGCGATGTCCGAGACCTTGTTGTAGCACCTGGTTGCGATTTGCCAGTCATTGCCCCGGGAGCGCAGCGTGTACAGGACGGCCAGTTTCTCCCAAAGAAGGGGATTGTCCGGATTGCGCTTGATGGCCTGCTGTAAAAACTCGATGGCGTACCCCTCGGGTTTGAGCTGCTTCAAGGCTTCGCGCAGGAAAACACTTGTCCATGACAGGCGCTGCCGAGGGTCCTGTTCCAAGCGATTTACCAGATTTTCCAACGCCAGATTGCGACCTTCCAGTTGATGGTAGACTTCCGCCAGCAGGACGCTGGCCTCGGAGTTCCACGCATCGCGCTCCAATGCCTGAGTCAGCCAGAGACGCGCATCGGCCGGCCGTTTCCGGGCGAGTAGTTCCCGGCCGATGGCGACGGCCAGTTCAACTTCTTGATCACCGTTGTCCGAGTCCCCCTGGAGAAAGGGGAAGCCATCCCGGGCGTCCTGGCCCTGGAGTGCGCGGATCAGGCAAAGCAGGGCGCGGATATCCAGGCGGTGGGGCCACTGGCGTTGGGCTGCCTGCGCGGCCGCCTCGGCCCGGTCAAAGTCATTCGCCTCCAGCAAAAGCCAGGCCCCTCGCGCTGCCAGCCAGGGATCATTTGGGCGCCCCGCCAGTTGGCGTGACACAATCGCGCGGGTACTGGCGGGGGAAAGCGCCGCGGCATGGGCGTCCCAGGTCGTTTTTTCCTCGTTCAGCCGGGCAATGGTTTCCGGATGGGTGAGCTGCCGGCGGAAAGGCAGGCGGAGCTGCTGTTTCAGCACCGCCTCCATCTGGGCGGCGCGGCCCCAGGGATGATAGAACAGTTCGCCCGCCAGTGATTTGGAATCCGTCTCGGACGGGGCCGGACCGATGGCTTGGGCGGCTTCCAGGCGGGCCAGCAGCGCGTTGGCGAGCAGGCGGCTGGCATCGAAGGTGAAATGAATATGATCCAGAAACAGGTTGTTCCCCGGGATCCCCTCGGGCGAGGTATCGGCAAAAAGCGCCTCGGCGTCAACCAGCAACACCCCGGCCTCCGCGGCGGTGGCCCGAATGATGCCGTTCAGGCGTGAATCGGCCCGCAGGCGCAGAGCGTCGGCATCCCGCGCCCGGAGGAACAGAGCCGCCGCTTCTGCGGCCTGGTCCTGCTGCAGGGCCAGCCGGGCCGCCCGGTACAGTCCCTCGGCGTGGACCGGATCGAGCCGAATGGCCTCGGCGTAGAGCCGCGCAGCCTCCACCTGGTTGGTGGCGGTTTCGGCGACCCGGGCCATCCGCAGGATTTCACGCACCTGCTGGGCCGCGGTTTCATCCTCCAGATAACTGGTTGAAAATGGCGCGCAGTCCCGCAGGTTGACCGGCACCGTGCAGGCCATGACGACCGGCGCCGCGCGGCGGGCCTCCTGGAGAATCGCCGTCAGGTTTTTGCTGAACGAACGATAAACCTCTTCCAGTCGTGGATCCGCCGGCGACATCCGGCCCGCCAGCGTGGGATTCTCCTCGTGGCGCCAGGCCAGGACATCGGCCCGGGCCGGGAACAGCCGGGTCATGCCAGCCCGGTAGAGCTGCATCAGGCGGGTGCGTGAAATGACAGCCAGCGCACGCGCCAGGCGGAACCCAGGCGTGAATCCGCCTGCGCCGGAAGCAGGGCCAAAGGGTCCACTCACTTCGTGGTTTCCGATGGACACGATCACCGCATCGGGCTTGAGCCGCCGGAGATCGCGGACTGCCTCGCGCAGCACATGGGAATTACCCTCTTCCACCCAGCCCATGGGAATCACTTCCACGGGTCGCTCCGGATAACGGATCTGGAGCAGGCGTTCCAGTTGCCGCCCGACACCGAACGCCGCGTTGGGCGCGCCCATGAGCGCGGAATCGCCGACCAGGCAGACGCGCAGGGCGCCGGCCGGCGGCTCTTTCCGCGCCACGACCGGAATGGGGGCCGGGGCCGTCCGCTCGGCCAGGAACCGATACGGGAAAAACCGGTTGTCGATCCAAACCGGCTGTCCGTCGGAAATGCCCTCGCACAGGAACCGGCCGGATCGTTCCGGGTACAGCAGGAAGGCAACGGCTTCCAGCAGCAGCATGCTGCCGGCCAGCAGGGTCACCGTGATCGCCAGCCGCCGCATCCAGCGCCATCCTGGCGCCAGCCAAGGCGGATGATCGGATGGGCGGGGCGGGGTGTTCATGTTCTGCAGGTTGTCCCGACTATAGGGGAGGCTGCGTCATGCTGTAAAGAAGCTCCGCCCGCCCGGCGCGGCAGAATGGAGCCAAAGGTCGGATTCGAACCGACGACCGTCGCATTACGAATGCGGTGCTCTGCCAGCTGAGCTACTTTGGCGCCAACGGAGGCGGACTATGCCAAACAGGTCGCGGGCAAGTCAAGGGTCTGCATGGTGCGCGGTTGTTTCCGGGCGTCTCTCCGGTTCATGGACATGAGTGGCAGGGACCGTGGGGCAAGGGATGGCGGTTTCTTCAGGATTTTGACGGCGCGAAAACCAACCGCCGGCATGCAGGTCCTGCGGACAGCGGGCGGGCGGCTTGGTTTTGCTGTAGGCCCGGGCGGTGACCGGGCGGGCTGTTGGTCGTTTGGCAGGGTGCGTTGGCCAAATGCCCGGACAGTTGGATTTCTGGAGAGGTTTCTGGCCGGCTCTGGCCACAGGAAGGGGGGGGATGCAAGTCAATGAAACGGAGATGCGCCCTTTGGAGTGCGGCGGGAAGCGAGGCTTGGCGAGCGCCACACCGCTTTTTCTGGGTGCAGCCGAACCGGCGGCGGAACAGCCAACAGCCGGAACAGCCAAAGCGGGGCCGCCTCCCGTTGGTCGTTGTCCCCGCACTCCAAAAAGGCCGGCCGATGGGAGTCAGATATTTCATGTCCGGTCGGTCAATGACACAGAGATGCGCGGTTGTTTCCGGCCGTAATCCGAAAATGGCCAATTTGACGGCACAAAGCCGGCTTGCGCCGGATCTCATAACTCGATGGCGTCGCCGGTGCGGACAAAAAGCAGCGTGCAGACGATCTGGCCTGGGGGCAGGCCAAAGAGCCGGGCGACGGCCTGGCGGTAATCATCCATCTGCAGGCGGTGGCGTCCGGGATCCGGCGTGCGGTCGGTCTTGAAATCCAGAACCCGCGCACGGACCGGCAGGCCCGCGGCGTCGCGCTCCAGATGCAGGCGATCGATTTTGCCCGAAAGCCACCGGCCGTCCAGAACGGCTTCGAAAGCTTGCTCGCGCAGCAGTTCGACTGCGCCGCCGGGATGTTCCAAAACGGCGTGGGCGTCGGGATGCTGCAGGAATTCGGTCACCAGCCCCGCCGCGAGAGGGTCGCGGGTCTCAAGCTTGGGCAGTTCTCCGGCCGCCAGCCATTCGATCTGTTCGAACAGGGCATGAACCCGGGTGCCGAGATCGCGGGCTTCGGCACCTTCGGGGCGGAAATACCGGCCATCCAGGCCTTCGCCTCCGGCGTGGTCCTCCGAGGCAATATGCGATTCCATGGGCCGTTCGAAGGGCGCCCGCGGCAGGGTTTCGAACCGGAGCGGGGCGCATGGCGCGTCGGCGGGCTTTTCGTCGCCCGTCTTGCGCCGCCACCATTCGCGCTCACCGGCTTCCCAGGCGGGGATTTCCGGATCGGCCTCCGCCCCCGGAGCCAAGGTGTTCTGCAGCACATTGTCCAGGCGCAGGGTGCTGCTTTTTTCGGCGGGGGCGGTCGTGATCAGGTAAAGTGCGCGCTTGGCGCGGGTCATGGCGACATAGAGCAGGCGCAGCTCCTCCAGCGCGTTATGGCGGCGGTCCTCGGCATATTGTGCGGCCAGGACCGGATCGGCCTCGAGCGCCTTGGTCTCGGGGGAGGACAGGATCCAGTCCACGGGCGGAAGGGGTTCGTCGCCGGCCCTCTCGTGCACCAGCAGCGGCTCCTTGCTGTGCGCGGTGATGCCGTTGCTTCCCAGGGCCGGCAGGATGACGATGTCATATTCCAGCCCCTTGGCCTTGTGCATGGTCAGGATGTGGATGTTGGACCCGCTTTGCTCGGCGGGAATTTCCTGCGCCTGCACGTGGGAGCAGAAGAGCAGGGCGTTGCCGCCCGGCATCCGGTCGAAATCGGCCGCAATGGAGATCAGCAGGCGCAGGCGGTTTTGCTCCAGCGGAGCCTGGCTCAGGTCCAGCCGGGCGGCCAGGCGGGTGACGAATCCGGCATAGCCTTGTTCGCGGATCAGCCGCGCCCATGCAGTCAGTTCGACGGGTTCGAGCGAAACGACGGGCGCCAGCGCCGACATCAATACATGCTGTCGGGCGAACTCATCGCCGGGATGCTCGCTGAGCCTGGCCAAAGAAAGCACCGCCGGGATCAGGGTGTTGTCGAGCAGTTCGGAATTGCCGGCCCAGACGGCGTGGATGCCCTTGGCGGCCAGCGCCCCGAGCATGTTCCGCCCGTCGGGGTTGCTGCGGGTCAGGATGGCCACCGAATGCCGGTCGAAATCCGGAATCTCCCCGCGGAGTTGTTCCACCAGCCTGGCCGCGCGCTGGATGGCCGGCGGATAGGATGCTTCTGCTTCTTCGGGTTCTTCCTGCCCGGGCCGGGGCAGCACATGCAGGGCAACGTGGCCGGACAGGTCCTTGTTTGGATCGGCCGCCCGGTGCGCCGTCCATTCCGGCTGCCAGCGGCCGGCGATCTCGATCCAATCGCCATGAAGCTGTTCGTTACGGGGCAGCGGCATGCCGGCCAGCGCATTGAAAACGCGGTTCACGGCCTCGAGCACCACCGGGCTGGAGCGCCATGAGGCGACGAGCGGCTCGGATACGTCAATGGCCGGTGCGGCACCGGGCCGGTTGTATTTCGCCAGGATGCGCCGGAACAGGCGCGGATCGCCCCCGCGCCATTCATAGATGGCCTGTTTCACGTCCCCCACATAGAAAAACGTGCGCCCGCCCTCCGCATCCTGGATGACCTCGTCCACCAGGTTCTCGATGACGGACCACTGCACCAGCGAGGTGTCCTGGAATTCGTCGAGCAACCAATGCCGGAAGCGGGCGTCGAGGCGGTAATCCATTCGCGCCCGGAGGTCGGCCACCGCCGCGCCCGCCGCGGGGCTGAGCAGGTGGGCGATGTCGCTGAACGCCACCTGTCCGCTGCCGCGGATATGTTCGCTGCGGCTCCGCCCATAGGCGGACAGCAACTGGAACAGACCGCGCGTCCGGGCGATCTGCCGCCCGAGGATGGCGTGGCGGATATGCGCGAACACCCCGGCCAACGTGTGTCGCGTTTCCGCCGACAACTTGACCTCGGACTTGCGGATCTGGATGGAAGCGCCGGTTTCCCCCGGCGCGGCGAAGGCTTGGTACAGGCGGTTGGCCAGGGTGTTTCCAAAATCAAAGTCGCCGGTTTGCCGGCAGGCCCGTAGAACGCCGATGAACCGCCGCCAATCATTCTGGGCCTGGCCGGGGGGGATGGACTCCGCCTGGTCTTCCAGGGTGGAAAAGACTGTCGGCCAATCGGGCTGCGCGGGGGCGGGCAGGCCGCCCGGCCAAATCCGGGAGGCATCGCCCCACAGTTCCGACCGGGGCGCGCGGCGATAGAGTTCATACTGGTTCCCGATCAGGTCTTGCAGGGCTCCATAGACGCTTTTCTTCTCTTCCCCGAAGGTGGCCCGCTGGAAGGCCTCCATCAGCTCGCGGCGGTGCGGCTCCGTCGCGGCCACCTGTCCCAGCAGCCGTTGCAGGACGAGATCCTCCTCGGCGGCTTGCACGTCCGGCGCAATGCCCGGCTCCGCCGCAATCCCGTATTCCAGGCGGAACTGGCGCAGAATCTGCAAAAAGAACGAATCCAGCGTGCCGATCCGCAGGCCCGGCAGCGCATGCACCAGGGCGTGCAAGGCGGCCTGTGCGGCGGCGTGGCTGGCGAATTCCGGCAGACCGCCGTCGGCCAGGTGGCGGTTCAAATCCGCGAATTCCTTTGCGCTGGCGGCTGCCTGCGCCAGCCGCGTCAGGATGCGCGCCAGGATTTCGCCCGCCGCCTTGCGCGTGAAGGTCAGCGCGACGATGGAGGCCGGGTCCGCCCCGCCGGCCAGCAGGGCCAGGTAGCGGCTGCTCAGCGCAAAGGTTTTCCCGGTGCCGGCGGATGCCGCCATCGCCGCGCTGCGGATGGAACAAGCGGTGTTCATCGTTGGCCCGGCTCCCGGATCAGCGGCCGCCCCCCGGAAAACAGCGGCCCGAAATCGTCAAACCGGATGCTTCGATCCGTCGGCGGCCAGAACGTTCCGGCCTGGATGCGGGCAATGACTTCGCGGGCCTTGGCCAGGGCTGCGGGGTAGAGGTCTTCCCCGCCCTTGGAGCGCAGGTCCCACTCGAGGATTCCGGTCCGCCCGGTGGCCTGGGGCAGATTGAAATAGCCCACGGTGATGTCCGCGGCCGGAACATGCAACTGTTCGTAGATGAAGCGATAGAGCGGCAACTGCAGATCGGCCCAGCGCTCTTCCGAATTCGGCCGGAAGTGCGTTTTGAGGGGCGCATCCCCGCTGTCGGACGTCTTGTAGTCGAGGATGCGGATGCGCCCGGTTTCCAGATGCCGGTCAATCCGGTCTATGCGCGCCCGCAGAAGCATGCCGTCGAGTTCAGCCTCATGGTTCTCCTCGGCGGAGATGATTCGCCACCCCTCCCGAACCGCGGCCGCGTGGATGCGCGCAGCCGCGATCAGCCGCCGCCGCAGGGATTCCAGCTGGACGATCGCCGCAACCGGCGGCTGCGGCCCGAATCGCCGCCCCGCCAATTCGTCGAGTTCATGCAGCAGCCGGGCGCTGAGTTCTTCTTCATCGGCCAGCGCGGGGTGCTGCTTGAGGATGCGCAGGACCTCGTGCGCCAGGGTCCCGAAATCCATGATGCTGATTTCCCGGGCGCGGTCGTCTTCGGCCTGCATGCCGAACACCTCGGCCAGATAGAAGCGGAACGGACAGGTGAGATAGGTCTTGAACGCCGTCACGGACAACCGGCGTGGAATCCGCTCCGGCGGACAGGCCGGTGGCGTCAGTGGGAGTACCGGCCGCGCCGGAACCGCGGCGGCCGTCCCGCGCCATCCGGGCCGCCCGAAAATCAGGTTCACACGCCCGGGCAGAGCGGAATCCGGGCACGCCAGCAGGAGGCGGGAAGGCAATTGCGGGTCCTGGTTTGCGGCCCGCCGGCTGTACAGGAAACGCACCCCCCCGGCCGGGCGCGATTCCAGCAACGTGCGGGCCAGATACAGGTCCCGGGCATGCAACTCGCGGTTCCCGGCCATGCCCGCCTTGGCGCGGATGGAATCCGGCAGGAAGGCATCGCCCATCCGGGTTTCCGGAATGACGCCTTCACGCATGTCCGCCAGCAGGACTGCCGGCGACGTTTCCCATTGCACTTCCAGCCAGCCGATGGTCTCCCGTGTGGCGGACCGGTTGGGCTTGGGAAACACCGTTTCGTTGCCCATCGCCGCCAGCAGCAGATCAATGGCATCTTCCCTGGTCAGTTTCAGGAGGCGGGCAGTCTCTGCGGTTGTCCCGATCAAGTCGGCCAGGCGGGCGGCCGCCTCGGCAAACAGCGGATCGGGAGGGAAATCCGCCGCCGGCCGGCGCGCATCATGGACATCGGCCAGGAAACGCGGCAGGGCATCCCCGAAATGTTTGCTCAATTCGTCCAGGGCACTGGCCAGCACCCGCCCATCCGGGTCCTGCTGCGCAAACCGGCGCAGGTCATCGAAGGTCATCGGCAGGTGTCGGGCCTGGCATTGATCCAGTTGGGACAGCAACTCCACCGCGTCCTGCAGCCCCAGCCGGCCGCAGAGCCAGGCCTGGGCGTCGGGATGCCGGAGAAAAGCGGCGGTGGCGGCATAATCCCGCCGTCGCAGCAGCGACAGCCAGTCGGCCAACAGCCGGCCCGGCGCGGTAGCGGCCAGCGGCACCCCGTTGGGCAGGTACAGCGCGACATTCTCCGCCTGCAGGCGGCGGGCGAGGGCCTGGGCGTTTCCGGGATCAGGTGTGCAGACCGTCAGCGCCTGCTTCTTCCGGTGCGCTTCCAGCACCATGGCTGCCAGCGTTTCCGTTTCGTCGGGAGCCTGTTCAAAGACATGAATCTGGTGTTCCGGCAAGGGCAGGGGCTGGTTTTCCCAGTGCGCGGGGAGGGGTCGCCCCCAATCGTCGAACCGGTTCCCCTCCGCGGCCGGCGCCAGGATATGCAGCTCAATCTCACATGGCGCGGCCAGCGTTTGGATCCGGTGCACGGCCAGGGCCGGCAAATCCGGAACGAACAGAACCAACACCCGCTGAAAAGGCGCCGGCGGCGATGCCTGCCCCGCCGCTTCGCGGCGGGCCTGGAACGGATCCCGCAATCCCTGCCGCGCGATATCCTGCAACAAGCCCTGTTCCAGTGCGGCGATCTCGCTCCAGCGTTCCCGTTCCTCGTCCGGCACCAGCGCGATCATGTCGGCGGCCGCACGATCCGCCTGGGTCAACTGCCGCCGGACCTCCTGGAGCTGCGCGGCGATTCCGAGGGCAAAGGCAAAGTCCCATGGCGTGCCATGGGTGGGCAGCAACGCCGGAAGTTGGTTGTGCTGGTTGAGCAGCCGCCGCGCCAGCAGCGCCAGCACCAGGGTTTCGTCCGCCACTCCATCCGGCAGCGAACCCATATGCTCCGGCGTCACAATGGAACCACCCAGGACAGCCGTCCCTCTCGCCGCAGCCGTTCGGGCCAGTTCCGCGCGTAACCGCCGCCCTGCGTGGCGCGTCGGCACCACGATCAGGCAACTCCGCAGATCCAGCGGCCCCGGCCCCGGCCAGTCCCGCGACAGCACCTCCACCGCCGCTCGCAGGACCGGGGTTTTCCAGTCGTGGAAATGCCGGGAAATGCTCACCCCCGAACCCTGACGGAAAGAACCGTAAAAATCAATTTCAACCCGGCATGCGCCGGCGGCCATGCCCGGCCATTGCCATCCCGGGTTTTCCAGGCTCATGCGGCCACCGTCCGTTCGCGGCCAAAGTAAAAAAGGGGGCGTTTATTCTTTCCGGCCCACCGGACCCGTGGCACAATGCAACTGGCAAACGCAACAGGAGCATTCAGCCATGCAAACCGCACTGCCGGCGGAATTCAAACGGGGCCAGGTGTTGCAGCTCGACGGCGTGCCGTACCTCATCGAAGAACTGCACGTCACGGGAACGGCGAAGACCAAGCACAAGCTGCATGTCCAGGTCCGGAATCTCCACAACGGCCACGTGTTCGAACGGACGTTCCCGGACAACGAGCGGGTGCCGACGGCGGAACTGGAATACCGGCGCGCCAGTTACAGCTATGCCAGGGATAACGTCTTCATGTTCCTCGACGCGGAAACCTTCGTAGAACTCTCGCTGACCGGCGACCAGCTCGGCCCCCGCCGCTATTTCCTCAAGGAGAACGAGGAATACCGCACGGTAGTCCTGGAAGGCCGGCTGCTGGATATCGTTTTACCCGACATCGTGACCCTGAAGGTGCGGGAGACCGCCCCGGCGCAGCACGGCGGCGGCGATTCCGCCTGGAAATCCGCGGTCATGGAAGGCGGCCTGGAAATCCAGGTGCCGCTGTTCATCGCCCCCGGCGAATCCCTCCTGGTCGACACTAAGACCCGCAAATACGTCGGCAAGTCCGGATGAGAGGTGGCGGTGGCTGGCTGTATATTGTAGAACCTGTTTCGACCCCGACTTTGCCACGCGAAGCCTGTAGCCGCGCACGGTGGGCGCGGGGCTGTTGACGAACCGCTGAAACACTTGCCATGACTCCAAATTTACCTTAGTAATATAGAACTAGCCCGGTTGCACGCAGCGTGTGAAAGCTACAGCAGAACGCCTTTACTGGATTATGATTGTTGTATTGCCGTGCGCTTTTGTGTTAGCGGCGGGAGCCATGGGGGTATGGGCCTTGATGGATATGCCCGTGATGGGAATCAAGCTGGCCTTTGCGGATCATGGCATTCGGGTTGCGGCGATTGAGGACGATGGACCCCTGGCGGGGCTGATTGTGCCAGGGGAATATGTGCGCGCCATCGGGAACGTACAATTGGAGCGTGACGACATCCTGCGTTATCCCGAATTTGTTGAGCGGAGGGATGAAAACGCCTGGTGGAACCGGCAGAGAGCCATATACGACGAATTGAAAAATAACAATCCGGTTGATCTGGCCATCGTTTCGTCCGCTCAGGAAGAAAGAACCATCCAGATCAAAACCATTCAGTGGCCGCTGCGGTCGGTGATGACGCGCGGATTTCCCGTCTTCCTGTCCGGCGCGATCCTGGCCGTCATGTCGCTCGTCATATATGCCTTGAGTCGCAGTCCGGTGCACCGCACCTGCCAGGTGTTTTTCGTGTCGCTGGGACTTTACCACATGGTGACGGCCCCCATGGCCTTGCGGGAGATTGCGCTGTGCCCCTGGATGGAGCGGGGGATGGCTTACGTGGCTTTCATCTCCGCGGGGGCTTGCATTGCCTTGGCCCATTTTTCGTTGATTTTTCCCAGGCGCAAGAAGTGGGTGGTGACGCACCCCTGGCTGCTTGGACTCCCCTATCTGTATTTTGCGGTGTCGGTTGGCCTGTATCTGGCCGGCATCACGGCGTTTGGCTCCACCTGCCTGTGGGTCGTGTTCTGGGCTCTGCTGATCGTGGGGGCTACCCTGCATGCCTATGTGACCGAGGAAGACCTGTTGCTGAAGCGCCAGATTCTGCTGTTCCTGATGATTCCCGTCTTGCTGGCCATTTTCTTCTGCATGTACATCATCATTCCCGGCGTCATGCGCACCAACATGTTTCAATATTCGTATTTTGCGATTCTATCGATCGCCTCGGTCTTTTCAATGGCGCTGGCGGTGGAAAACCAGCGCATCTATCAAGCGGCGCTCGCAAAGGAGCAGGCCGATCTGCGGGACCGGCTGCAGATGGTGCGCGAGGTGCACGACAACTTCGGCAACGTGTTGTCCGGCATCGTGCGACTGGCAGACCGGGGGCATTTGCCTGACGGCGCGGATTCGGCCGCCTCCGCGGTGCTGCCCCAGATCCACGGGGTCGCCCAACACTGTCTGACGGAGATGCGGGACTTTATGGTGGCGATTGATCCGGTGTCGTCCCGTTGGGAAGACTACGTGGTCCAATGCCGCGAACATTTCGCAGACTATCTAGCCGCTTTCAACATCCGGCTGACCTTGCATGCGGCGATCGATGCGGCTTGCGAAACCATCCGTCCGTCGGTGCAGTACCATTTGACCGGAATTTTACGGGAGGCGCTTGGAAATGTGATCAAGCATGCGGGGGCGGATGAAGTCCATGTCGAACTGGTGGTTCGCCATGGGGGATCGGAACTGACGATTGAAGACAATGGCGCGGGGTGCCGGGAGCCCGCGCGGACCTTCGATGCCTATGGGCTGTCCAACATGGAAGGTCGGGCCAAAGAGCTGGGCGGGAGTTTCCGCATGGAATCGACCGCCGGAGGGTGCCGGTTGCGGGTTGGATTTTCTCCCTAAACAGCGGGCCGGTCCGATTCAATCGTCGATTTCCTTGGTGCGCCGGTAAATGGCCCACCGCACGAGATCGGTTTGACTGTCGATGTCGAGCTTGCGGCGGATGTTCAAACGGTGGGTTTCCACTGTTTTCACGCTGATATCCAATGCCAGCGCGATGCGGGCGGTGGTGAGTCCCTCCGCAAGCAAATCGAGAATTTGCTGTTCCTTCTTCGACAATGACGCGCGGATGGGCGGGGAGAGACGGTGGGGAAGGCGACAAGATTGGATCCGCCAGCGTTTCTCCAGTTGGGGGGATTGATAGATCTGTCCGTTGAGAACCGTACGGATGGCATGGACGATTTCGTCTTCCGGCTGATCCTTCCTGACCAGACCCCGGGCGCCGACGGAAAAGGCGGCCGGAGCGCTGATCATTTCGTCGTGGCAGGTGAAAATCAGTATTGGAATGGCAGGGAACGCCGCCGTCAGATGTCGGGTGGCGACCAAACCATTGGTACCATTCATGGAGATGTCCATGATGATCAGATCGGGCATATGCGTTTGCAAAAAGGCGCTGGCCGATTCAGGGGTCGGGCAAGCACCTACAATGGATAAATCCGGGTGCCGGGCCAGCAGGATGCGCAATCCCTCGTGCACGATCGGGTGGTCATCCACCAGGAGAATATGACGGGTTCGGCTCACGGCGCGGGGACGGGATCAACTGAGGTGATTTTCCCACAGAACGGCCTGCTGCATCAAGTGGGACAGGTCGCCCAGGCGCAGCTTTCTTTTGATCCGGAGTCGATAGGCATGCACGGTATATTCGCTCAAGTGCATCACTTCGGCAATATGCTGGGTTGTGTAGCCCTTGCCGAGGAATCGAAAGAGTTCCAATTCGCGATCCGACAGCAGGTCCCGGGGTGCCTCGGAGAAAGTCCGGGCGTTGCCTGATGCCACTGGGTCCGAACGCGCCTGACCGCTGAGCACGGTCTTTACGGTACTCAGCAGCTTCTCAGGTGAGGCAGATTTGGGAAGGAATTCGCACGCGCCCGAGCGGAAGAGCCGAGGGGCATACTCTTTTTCATCGAGGACACTGAAAACGAGAATGGGGGTTTGATGGTGAAATTTAGAAAAAAGCCAGACGAGTTTAAGACCGTCACAGTCTCTGATTGCCGGCTCCATGATGATCAGGTCGGGGTGGGGACGATGCAGCCACTGAAGGCATTCATCCCGAGTCGCGGCTACTCCGATAACCTCCAGTTGGGCTTGCCGAGTCAACCAGGCAGTCAATCCTCTGGAGACGGCAGGATAAGGTTCCACCAGCAGAATCCGCCTCCGGCCAGGTTCAGAAGCACTCATCATGTTTACATGATTACTGCCAAATACATTCGAATATCAAGAAAACAGTATCATGAATTCAGCCAGACTCGGAAACGCCGCGTCGTTACTGATTCCCAAAAGTATACAAAAAACCCCGATAGACTTAACGCCTGCGATTGTGCCAATTTCAAAACAAGCGGGAGTCTCATTATGTATAAGTATATACAATAAGAATATTGACTCACACATGTGAAGATGCTTGACGGCCTCTGTGTTCAGTAGTCAAACTATTTATGGAAAAAGAACCTTACCAGACAGAATGTCATCCGGTGACATAATGAGCGGACCACAACTAGCGAATTCAAAAGGACAATCGAACGATGAGCCAGGGCAAATCCAGGATAGCGGTGATGGTGCTTCTAATCGGTTCTGTTATCATGGCATCAGGGGCAACGCCATATGTGGAAACATGGAATGAGGATATTCAGGGATGGGGGGATCGGGACGCCGCGGGCTTAGCTGTCCAACATGATTCTGAATCGGGCATTCCCCCGGGAGCCCTCATGGGGATGTTTTCGCCGCAGGAAGTTCCAATGCCCGAGGCGGACGCATTCCATGCAACCGCGACTTCCTCTGCCGGGGCATATATTGGAAATTATTGGCAAATGCAAGACGGATTCTTCGGCTGGCGTTTCGATTTCTATGCCGCGCGGGTGTTACCTTCGGATTTGGTGGTGCGTTTCGGCGGCGCCGGAAATGTGTTTTTTACCAATGTGAAACCCCAAGTGGGTGGCACCGGGACATGGTATGCCGTACAAACGCCGGCGACATATGAGGGTTGGTTTGGCGGCACCGAAATTCAATGGTCCAATGCTCTTGCAAACGTGGAGTTTGTCGAGGTGCAATTGACCCGCAACACAACGCAAGAACAAATCTACTACATAGATAATTTCAGCAATACATCGGAAGATTCAAGCGGGGTTGTATTATATTACTTTATCGCACGGGAGGAAAACGGCCATGTTGTGCTCCACTGGCGTACGGCCTCGGAAAATGACACGGTTGGATATTGGGTGGAACGTTGGGATCGGACCCATTGGGTTCGGGTGAATGACGAAATCATCTATGCTCGCGGTGATGACGGCATGGGTACCGCATATGCCCTGGTGGATGATAAGGCAAAAGCCGGTGTCGCTTATCGCTATCGATTGGTGGAGGAAGAGGTCGAGGGCGAACAGGTATATGGCCCATTTCACCGGATCGCAAGTGCACTGGCATTCCCTTGTCCGGTTATGCCAGCGCAGGAAGGAATGTGCATTCGTTGGTTAAGTCGTCAGGGCGAGAATTATAATATTCTGCGGACCAGTGACATGTGCGATGGATTTGTTCCGATCGCCATCGGCATCGCCGCCACGCCTCCAGAGAACGAATACATCGACAAAACGGCCGGAAGCAGAGGAATTTACCGGATCGAATTGCAGGAAGACTGACATTTACAAAAAGGCCCGATGGACAGCAAGCGGCAGCGGAGGCGCTTTGGCGCAGTTGAGAAAATCAAAGACGCCCATGTAGGGGCTTGAGATGTGGATCAGGCATTTCATCATGAGCCATCTCGCCGGATCCCGACTCTCCATCATACGTTGGGTATTGCCATCGTGTGTTGATGTGCAGAAAACAACGCTGTGGTTGCCAAGTCAATGTGAAACGCCGACGTAGTCACAATGGCAGGCACATTGCGCTGTATGCAATATCGGAGAAGTCGTGAAAAGTATTAGTGAACTGCATGCAATGTGGGCGGTTTTATCGCCCGCATATTCTTTCGAGGCGTCGCGCCATCTGAAAACATGGGTGGAATACGGAAAGCGGCGGCAGTTCAATGAAACAGGAGGAATGGCAGTTGCGCACGACGCTTCCGCGGGAACCCCAGCCGACTTACTCATGGGTTGGTTCGGCTTCCCGAAACATTCTGTGCCGGAAGTATATGCATTTCGGGCGGCTGAAGGTTCATCGGCCAGCGCATTCACAGGGAATGATGGGGGCCTTCCCCATGGTTATGAAGGCTGGCGATTTTCATGATCGTGCCGAACATATCCGTGCCGTCGGATGTTCTGGTTCGTATTGGAGGCGCGGGTTCCGTCTTTATTGTTCCTGTCAAACCGCATAATGGCGGAATTGGCGAGTGGTGTAATTTGCACACCTTCGCATCGTATGTGGGGTGGATCGAGGGTACAGAAACGCAATGGTCCCATGCTCTCGTAAACGTGATGTACGCCGAAATTCATACCATGCGCAGCGGAACTGGTGAACAGATTTGCCGTGTGGATGGGTATGCCAACGCCGCCGATGGATTTGTCGTTCTGGAGATCAGCCAAACCTCCATCAAGATCCGCGAAAACGGCGAAGTTCGTTTCCACGTATGGTTGAACCTGGAGCCCGCATCGACGGTGGTGGTAACGGTGTCGCGCACATCCGGCAGTGAGAGCATTGTCGTTCAAAAAGGCGCGAAAATGGCGTTCGAGCCGATCCGTCGGGATGCTGGGCAGGAGGTGAGTCTTTCGCAGGCGTCGGACGCAAATTCGCCGAGCAAAGAGGCCACCTTATCGGCGTCCATAGAAGGGGGCGAGGATGTGACCAATGAAACCGTGGCCGTGGGCAGCGGTGTCGGCGTAAACCTTGCTTTCGCCTCGGCGGGAAGCGTCGCAACCGCACAGACGGGCTCTTGGTCCCGGACCGGACAGGTTAATGACGGAGTACATGCCGTTCGGACCAACGATGGTTGGACGGCGTGGACGAACTTATCGGCGCCGGGGTTTATGGCGCTGGATCGCCAGCAAGCCTTGACGGTCTTGCGGGTGCGTTTGCTGAACTGGAACTGGTTCCGGCCGATCCAGCGGTATCAGATGGAGTTGTCGAGGGACAAAGAAACCTGGACGATCCTGGCGAATGCGAGTGTCAACGTCCGCGAAGGCGGCGCGCTATTCGAGAATCCCATCACCGGGATTCCGGCGGGCATGGCCTGGACCTGCGGGGATAAAAGGTTGGTGGGGCAGAGCGGCGTGACCTTTGAGTTCAAATCGGCCAACTGGAATGTCTGGCGTCTGGTGACGGGGGCTCAGGCGGCGGACGAGAACCGCGACAACGAAACAGCGATGTTCATGCTGTCGATGCTGGGGTTCTCGCAGGACGCGACAGTATTGGCAATGGCACTGGACAGGGACATTGGCGAGACTCTGGCTCTGGCCTCGCGAGGAACGACCATCGCGCGGAAGAAGGCGATCCGGGCGGTGCAGTTGATTGACGGCCTCCAGGCTTTGAGCCTGCTGAATTCCGAGTTGGAAGTCGACAGCTCCCCGTCTCCCCCGCAGGGGCAAGGACAGTCTTTGACCCTGAGTCGGGAGGGCAGTTCCATCTCGGCGCTGACCAGCGGCGGGCCGCAAAACGAGACCGATTGGCTGGCCGTGGAGGTGACCGAGGAATCGCGATCGGATGCCCGGATACTCTACAGCCAGGATTACGAGGACTGGCGGTCGTTGTCGGAGGACATGGAGGCGAATCCGGTTGCGCTGAACTTCCTGTGTCGGCTCTTCCCGGGCAATGGCGCCGCCGCCGTGTCCCATGTGGTGGATATTTGGGCGAATCCCAGCGGGATTAGGGCAGTGGAGGAATTGTGATTGCGGGAGAAGAGTACCCGGATCATGCGGGGAAGACGGATGGATCGTCGCAATCGATAAACGGGTTAACGCGATGTGGAGCGGGTGTCGATGGGGGCGAAGGGGCGGAGGTTGTGACGATGAAGTCAAAGAACGCTGGCGGACGCGGATCGCGCTGCGGTTCTCTGGGGAACAAACTGAAGCGCGCCTCGTTGCTGATCGGGGCCTGCAGTGGATTGTGGACAGTGGCCGCCTCGGCCCAGGAATCCATCACGCATGTTGTTTTCGGTTATACCGGCAGCAATCAAACGTTCACGGTCCCGGCGAATGTGAACCAGGTCATGCTCACGATGTGGGGCGCGGGCGGCGGGGGGGGGGCGGGGACCGGCGGGGCGGGCGGTTATTCCAAGGGGTTGATTGCCGTCACGCCGGGGCAGGAGTTGACCGTCATTGTCGGCGGCGGCGGACAAGGGTGCCAATCCTTGGCACGGGGGGGCTGGCCCAACGGGGGGGATTCCGGGAATACGAACGCCGGATACTATGGCGCGGGCGGCGGTGGCCGTTCGGCTGTGACGACGAGTGAAGGAGTTGATCTGATTGTGGCCGGCGGCGGCGGCGCGGCCGGGGCGCACCCCGAGACGGCACAGCCGGGCGGCGCGGGCGGCGGGGAGACCGGCGAGGATGCGCCGGCCAGTCCGTGGTACGGCGACTCTGGCAAGGGCGGCACCCAATCCGCCGGCGGTTCGGGCGGTGATCTGGGCGGTGAGCCGGGGAACTTCCATTGGGGCGGGCACGGCCGGGAGTCGAGCGGCACGGGCGGCGGGGACGGCTACTACGGCGGGGGCGCGGGGGACGATCACCAGGGCGGCGGTGGCGGCAGCGGTTACATTGGCGGGCCGGGCGTGACAGCGGCGAAAACGAAGGCGGGTATTCTTCAGGAACCGGCCGGAACAACCGATTTGCTCTACGAGCACCCCCGTGGACAGGGTGGTGCCGACAGCTCGGATGGCCACCACGGTCGGGTGGTTGTTTCCTATCCCACTCACGAAATATTCACCATGACGTTCGACTCTCTTGTTGAAGGCTCGTCATTCTCGCGGAACGCAGTGTATGAGGAAAACGGCATTCGAGCGGTCAGCCATTCCGACAACGGGGGGTTCTACGACCCTTTGAACGGATTTGCGACCACGCCCTTGTACCTTGATGGAAACGACCAATATATCGAATTCAGCCGGATCAACGGAAGGCCGTTTGACCTGACGAGCTTTTGGTTGTTAAGCACCGGCCAAGCCGATGGATGGATCGAAACCTCCAAAACGGAGGGGCAGATTCCGATTGGATCGCCGACGGCGCCGACACAATTGGAGTTTTCGGACGCAGAGTTTACCGGGATAACCTGGTTTCGCGTCGGCACGCCGGAGCAGGCCATGCAGGTGGACACAATCGTAATCAGGGATTACGTCGTTCTGATGCCGTCCAGCAACCGGGTGGTATGCCCTCTCGTCATCGAAAACAACTCGCCAACGGCTTTGCAAAACCATCCGGTATGCATCGAGTTGAACACGGCGGTGCAGATAGCGAACAATGCCATGCGTCCAGATTGTGGCGACATCCGCGTTTTCGATGAAACGGGTGGCGTACGGCTGAGTTACTGGGTTGACCCGGACACGTTGGACAGCGTTCAAACACGGATTTGGGTCAGGATTCCTGTCATTCCCGCCCAAGGGGAAACGATTGTCTATTTGCATTACGGCGATGCCGATGCAACATCGCTGTCCAGCGGCGACGATACCTTTGATTTCTTCGACGATTTTTCGGGGAATGAAATTAATGTCGAGAAGTGGACCGTGGCGGATGCCGCCGGGTGGAGCGTGTCCGGTGGATGGCTCCATGGAACCAGCACGTTGGGACGCCTGGAGTCCATCCCCGTGTTTGGTGCGGGTGCCACGCTCGAAATCAAAACCAGACTGGGAATCTTGGCTCCAAACGGTCATATGGCAGGCGGGTTCTACGATCAATCCGCCGACGGTTTCGGATATCTCTGGCATCCGGCGAATGATCATTATCGAAACGATGGGAATTGGGTCATGATTGAGCCTTCGCTTGTTCCAGATGATTATTGGTTGCGGATCTCCTCGATCAACCCGAGTCAGGTTACCTATGCCGTATGGGCGCATCATGACCTGGGCGAGGCGATTCGGGGAGGGGTGGTGGACAACCGCATATCGAACGAGTCTGTTGTCTTGGGCCGGCGATACGACGAACAACATCCCGGGCAGGCCTATGAAGCATCATGGGACTGGATACGCATTCGGCCGTATTTGGCGGTTGAGCCGACAGTGGCGTTTCTTCCGAGCAACGCCGTAGCGATACGGGGACGGGTGTTGGATGCGGCGACGGGTGATGGAGTCCAAGGCGTTCGTGTGCAGTTCTCCGATCTCGGACCGGCCACGACGGGCAGCGACGGGCGGTATGTGAAATATGTCCCGTTCAATTGGAGCGGGGCGGTCATGCCTGAAACGCATGACATATGGTCGTATGACCCGGCTGAACGTCATTATGACCATGTCCAGGAAGATCAGGAAGATCAGGATTACGAGCTGCGGGGAACCGAGAATTGGCTGTTCCGGCGTCCGGTTGTGGTGGAAAACCGGTTGACCGCGACGTTGTTCAACTTCCAGGTGTGCGTGGAGATGGACACCCAATCTCTCATGGCTGATGGCCGAATGCGTTCAGATGGGGGCGATATTCGTTTTATGACGGGGCCAGGGGGGGGGGGATTGAGTCATTGGGTTGAGCCGGACACCCTGGGTACAACCAATACGCGGCTATGGGTCAAGGTGCCGGTTGTTCCCGCCGGGGGAGAGATCGTCCTGCAACTGTACTACGGTTGCGGTACAGCGGCTTCGGTGGCGGACGGGGATGGCACATTCGACTTTTTCGATGACTTTACGGGGAACGACATCAACACCCAGAAATGGGATATTGTGCATAGCGCGGGGTGGCATGTGTCCGACGGATGGCTCCAGGGAACCAGCACCCTGGGACGCCTGAAGTCCATTCCCGTATTTGGCGAGGGCACTACGCTCGAAATCAAAACCAGATTGGTGACCGTGGCGACAAACGGTCATATCGTGGGTGGTTTCGCCGATCTTTCCGGCAACTGCTTCGGGTATCTTTGGCATTCGGAGCATGACTGGTATCGAAACGGCAGGAGTTGGACCATGATTGAGCCTACGCTTGTGCCGGATGATTATTGGTTGCGGATTTCCTCGATCAACCCGAACCAGGTATCCTATGCGGTATGGGCGAACCGTAATATGACCGCAGCGCTCCGGGAAGGTGTGGTGAGCAACTGCGTATCGAACGAGTCTGTCGCCTTGGGGCGACGATATGACGACGAATATGCCGGGCAATCGTACGAGGCGTACTGGGATGTTGTGCGAGTGCGCAAGTATGCGTCCATCGAGCCTGTAGTATCGCTGGGCGACCCGCAAATCGCGGGGCCGTCCGTCGAGATATCGGGTCGCATCCTGGATGCGTCGGCGGAGGAAGGATTGGCGGGGTGGCCGTTAATATTTGAGAATCATTGGATTGGTGCGATCACGGACGAAGGCGGTTGGTATCGGCATGCCGTGCCGGAGGGATGGAGCGGACGCGTAACGCCGTCGGCATGCGGTCTCTTTTCCCCCGCTTTTCGGGAATACCAGGATCTGGATGATAACCAACCCGATCAGGATTATCAGTTGCAGGCGTTGTCAGACCCCGGATTGTTCACCTTGGTGGAGCCCACGAACAATGCCACGGTTGTCAATATGGCGCGGCTGAGATGGACGGCCTCGCCATGTGCGACGGAATACGAGGTCCATGTGGGCATGCAGGGCGATTCGCAGTGGGTGGGTACGACATCCGGGTGCGAATGGGATTTCACGGTTCCGGAAGATGGCGACTACTCGTGGCATGTGGTAGCGCGCAATGCCGCCGGCACGCAACGGGTGCCGGAGGCGGAGCAATGGACATTTGCGGGCAAAACATGGCGGCGCATGACGGGAACTGTTTATATCGCAACCAATGATTTATCATATGATCATCAAGCCGTACTGGTGGACGGTGCGCATCTGACCATCGATGGGCTGCATACGTTTACGGCCCTGCTCGTGACCAATGGGGCGACTGTAACCCACTCGCAGGCGGTTGGGGACGGGCAAGTCCGGATGGGATTGACGGTTTTGGGGGATCTGCAGATCAGCGTGAACAGTTGCTTGGACGTGAGCGGGAAGGGGTGCGTGGATAGCGGGTTGGGCAATTATGTGGGGGGCAGCCACGGCGGGCGGGGGGGCGATTACCGCACGAATCCATCGCGGCCGTGTTTCGGGGATTTCCGCGAGCCGGCGGACTACGGGGGCGGGTCGATGGGCTCGTACGGGGGCGGGATCGTGAAGATCGTGGCGGGGACGCTGCGGGTGGACGGGGCGATTGTGGCGGA